>NZ_JBHVTT010000006.1:0-220226 GCF_042884555.1 Arthrobacter sp. NPDC058127
AACGCGGCGGCGGCGAGGTGGTCGGCGGCGTTGTCCAGGTCGGCGTCGGGCATGATGATCGCGTGGTTCTTCGCCCCGCCCAGGGCCTGGACCCGTTTGCCGTGCCGGGTGGCGGTTTCGTGGACGTATTGGGCGATCGGGGTGGAGCCGACGAAGGAGATGCCGTCCACGTCCGGGTGCGTCAACAGGCCGTCGACGGTTTCCTTGTCCCCGTGCAGGACCTGGAACACGCCGTCGGGCAGGCCTGCCTGCTTCCAGAGCTTCGCGAGCAGCATGGAGGCGGAGGGGTCCCGTTCGGAGGGTTTGAGGATGAACGCGTTGCCCGTGGCGATCGCCATCGGCGCCATCCACAGCGGCACCATGACGGGGAAGTTGAACGGGGTGATCCCGGCGACGACGCCGAGCGGCTCGCGGAAGGAGAACACGTCGATGCCGGTGGAGACCTGGTCCGAGTACTCGCCCTTGAGCAGGGTCGGGATCCCGCAGGCGAACTCGATGACTTCCAGGCCGCGGCCGATCTCGCCCTTCGCGTCGGAGATGACCTTGCCGTGCTCCGCCGTGACCAGGGCCGCGAGTTCGTCCACGTGGGAGGCGACGAGCTCGCGGAACCTGAACAGCACCGCGGTGCGCTTGGCCAGGGAGAAATCGCCCCACTTCTCGGCCGCGACCTTCGCCGCGGCGACCGTGGCGTCCAGGTCCGCCCGGTTCGCGAGCCGCAGCTGGGCGGACACGGCACCGGTGGCCGGGTTGTACACCGGCTGGCTCCGGTCACCCGCGCCGGCGGTCTCAACACCGTTGATGAAATGCTTGATCATGGTCATGGTGGATCCTTTTCAGAGTGTTCAAGTTGGGAAGGCCGTACCGGGTTCACGCCGGCCGACAGTGGTTCGTTGGTCCGGGTATTTTCAGAGGAGCTAAGAGTAGATTTCCTTGTAGATACCTTCGATCTGCTCAGTGTCCGGAACGAGGGGATTGTTGCTCGGGGAGCCGGAAGCGAGCGCCTGCTCCGCCATTAGAGGGATCTTTTCCTCCCAGGCTGCGCGGTCGATCCCAAAGGCTTCGGGTGTTGGAACGTTGAGGTCGCGGTTGAGAGCGTGCAACTCAGCCACCAAAGACTCGGCGGCATATTGATCCGAACTGCTTGAACTCACTATGCCAAGCGCCCTGGCGCAGTCTGCGTATCTTGGCGCCGCGGCCGACACCGAGAATTCCGTGACAGACGGAAACAACATTGCGTTGGCCAAACCGTGGGCAACATGGAAGTGGGCACCAATCGGTCGACTCATTCCATGAACGAGGGCCACGCTGGAGTTGGAAAATGCGATGCCTGCCTGTGTGGAAGCCAGCATCATGGCTTCCCTGGCCTTCGCGTTCGTTCCGTCCGCGTATACGCGCCGCAAGTTTGGGCCGATAGCCCGAATGGCAGACAAAGCGAAGGCATCGGAAAAGGAGTTGGCTTTCCGACTGACGTAGGCCTCTATCGCATGGGTCAAGGCGTCGATGCCCGTATCCGCGGTCAGCCGGGGCGGCATCGACAGCGTGAGCTCGTAGTCGATAACTGCCGCCACTGGCAGGAACGAGATCCCTGCGCAGAGCATCTTCTCGTGGGTCTCAGAGTCGCTAATGATCGAGAACTGAGTAGCTTCCGAGCCGCTGCCTGCAGTTGTGGGAATAGCGACAACCCGAACAGAAGGCCCGTTGTTGTTCCGGGGCGCCTTGAAATCCCGCATTTGGCCGCCCTGGCGACTGAGCAGGCCGAGAGCCTTGGCGGTGTCAATCGCACTGCCACCACCAAGGCCGATGATGACGTCAGCATCGTGGTCCTGCACTGCTGCGACGCCCTCACTCAGGGAAGCGGTCGTGGGGTCGGGCACAACGCCTGAGAAGATCGCAGCCTCAAAACCGCTTTGCCGGATCGAGTGCATGATCGAATCAACGCTGCCTGTAGTCAGCATGAACGAATCCGTGACGATGAGTGGACGAGTTGCGCCCAGTTCCCTCAGCAGGGTGCCGACTTGACTTACGGCACCTCTTCCAACCTTCATGACTCGGGGAAGAGCGATGTTTGCGACCATGGAACACCTTCGTTTTCCGACCGCCCTCGCATCTGTGCGTCGAAGGCGGTTCCGTGTAAATATCCGTTTCAAGTTTCAGTGCGTTCATAGTCCGAATCAATGCCCAAATGTGCCACCGGCTGTGCATAATTGCACGATAAGCTAATGGGATGATTTCCGCGGATGATCTACGTTTCTTTCTTGAGGTTGCACGGACCGGGAAACTGGTAGCCGCCGCTCGAGGCCTAGGGGTGGATCACACCACCGTGGGACGGCGAATTTCCCACCTTGAGCGAGCGGCTGCTTCCCGGCTTTTCGTACGGTCGACCGGCGGCTGGACGCTCACGGACGCCGGTCAGCGGCTGGCTATACACGCCGAGGCAGTCGAGTCGTCGCTCTTGGCGGCGGCAGAAGAGCTGGGATCTGAGCCGGGCCGTTTGTCGGGAACGGTCCGCATCGCAACCCCGGATGGATTCGGAGCCTTCGTACTGAGTCCCGGGCTTGGAGGCCTAAGAAGCAAACATCCGGATCTTGCCATCGAGATCGTGACGGCGACCCGTTTGAACCTGCTTGCCACGAAGGAGTTCGACGTCGGGATTTCATTGGCCGAGCCCACTATTCGCGGTGTCTCGGCCACAGCCCTGGCAACCTACCCGCTTGGCCTGTATGCCGCACCACAGTACTTGGAATCCAGTGCGACCATTGCAGTCGTGGATGACCTGCAAGACCATTCGGTCATCGGCTACGTCGATTCACTTCTGGATATTCCTGACTTGCGCTTCCTGGACACGGCGCTGCCCGGAGTCCGCCCCGCTATACAGACAAACAACATCACGGGGCAGTGGATGGCCACTGTTGCTGGCCTTGGAGTGGCAGTTCTTCCGTTGTTCATTGGCGAATCCGATCGACGCCTCGTGCGGATTCTTGCGGATACGGTTCACATCCGCAGGAAGTACTGGCTCGCGGTTCCGCGCGAACTCCAGCGTCTGGCGCGAACGAAGGCCGTCCAGAACGCGCTCTTCGACCTCGCGGCCTCCCACCCCTACCTGGAGCCGATACGGTAGGCCGGCCAATACGGCACCCACACCCAAGGAATCGAGTCCCGCTCTGCTTCGATCAGGTGCATGCCGCATCCCTTGAGCCACCCTCGTCGCCCCAGATTTCATATCCTTCTGATCTGTCGACCATTGTTCGGGTGGAGGGACCATCGGCAGCTAGCCAAAGGATGGAGCCGTCCGCCGTAACGTCTTCCACCAATCCAGTGCGTGGTGGAATGTTGCGATGGCGCACTTCCACGACCTGCCCCTTGGCAAGGCCCCAGTCATGTCGAAGTCGGAGATCGCTTCCAATGCCTGCGGCGCGTGCGACGCCGGCGAAGTAGTAATCATTCATAGGTTTCCAACGTTAGGAGCCAGGATGGCCTGGCTGGGTTCTTTTGCACGCCGTATCCGTCCTCGGGTGCGACGAGGGGTGGACGGAGGCCTTGCGCAAGCGAGCTCCTACCGATCATTCCGATCTGGCGGCTGAAAACCAGATATGGCGACCCGCATAGATGGTGCTGAATAGGCTGCCGCTTGGAAGCATCGTTGACGGAGTTCGTTGCGCAGGCTCTCCGATCTGGTTCCGGGCGCCGATACGTGACAACCTGGGCCTGGCAGTCTCAGTCCAGTGCAGAGGTGATGACTCATCACGACGGCGGCGCCATAGAATCTTCGTGCCCATGGGCCCCCTTTCCTTATCCCGCGCTCAGGGCGCTTCTTCTCCGCCTTTTGGTGCGGGTTCTCGAAGCACAAGAAGACTTCCCGCGAAGGCGGGAACATCGGAGTAGAAACTGTGTAGGTCGTCCACTGAATTGAGAGTCTCTCCAGTAAAGGCATCCGATACGTCGGCGCCGGGGGTCAGAAGTGTCGAGTTGACCGTTCCGGAAATGTCTTCGCCGGTGAAGTTCAGAACAGTGACCGCGATGGAGTCTGAGGGAAGCCGGTGAACCATGACGAGCATCCCTGGGTGCGAAACGTCAGGGACGTCGATGAGTTCGCCTTTTGCAAGCTGGAGCTCTTCGCGTTTAGCGAGGATGACGGACAGCTTTCGAGCAAAAGACGTCTCGTCCTTCAGCTGCTCAGGAAGCGTTGCATACAAGCTCCTCCCCTTGGGGAGACCGGATGACGACTCGGCAACACCGGGGTTGACCCCCATCAGGTCGTGCGCACCGCGGTTGATCCACCTGGTATCGCCCGTAGACACCAATTGAGCCACTTTGTCGACATCCACGGAAACAACCCCTAAGAGATCCCAGCCTGAGAGAGCAAAAACCCCAGGCTGCAACGCGTTGTACATCGATAAAAGCAAGTGCACGTCGCGGACCTGATCCACCTGCTCGGTGGTCATGGTTTCGAGGTCCCGTATGCCCAGTGCGGCCGTGATGACGCTCGCGGTGGTGCAAGCGATGCCGTTCGTGGTGAACAGCAGGTTGTACGGCGCGGCCTCTCCCGTGAGGCCGTCCCGGAGATCATTCTGGATCCGCTCAGCGACGCCGGCCCCGGTCAGGTTCTGGCCGAAGAGATTGAAGGTCTCATCCTTATGCCGGGTAGTGAAATGGACGAGTTCGTATGTCAGTTCGTCGTGGTTCTGCAGCCCATGGACCAAGGAGGCCTGATCGACGCCGGCCTCCATTGCCAACCGGAGTGTGAGGCGAAGGAACTCTGTATTTCCGGTAACAAGTGCATGGTGGTAGGCAGGTCTGGTCACGAAGTCGTAGGAGAGATCGGGTCCGTTTACGGAGGTTTCCTTTATGTCGTCGATGGTGAGGTTGAGCTCCTGGAACGTGAAGCCACCGACCTTTCGCACCATGCTCGCGATGAGCTGGTTCGCGGCCTGGGACAGGGGATGCCCCTCTGACCAACCGGGGAGTTCCTCCGCGCTCTTCTCGACGCCGAGAAATCCGTTCGCGTCCAGCCTTAAGGCGCCCGTTCCAAGATCCACCAGCGAGTGGAGCGCGTCGCCGATGACAAGTCGCATGCCTGCAAAAGTCGGGTCCAACCAGTTGATGGACGGCTGTCCGGCTTTGAAATAATGCAAGTAGACCCACCGGCGCATCGTGCCATCCGTGCCGGACACCGCCCGCGTGGCGCTCCAGTTCGTCTCTTTGACGTCGGGCTCATAAAAGATCACGCGCTGCAGTTGGCCAATAATATAGCCTGCCTCTTGAAGTGCCTTCTCGGCGTCGATGCTGATGTTGACCGAGTCCTTGCCTTCGGGGACATCCGGAAGCAGATGCCAGTCAGACTCCGGGATATGGATCATGTGGTAGATCCCGGGATAGTCTTTGTAATTCATTTCCGCCAGACGAAAGTCCGGGCCCTTGCCCGTATGCCCGGGAACGATGTCGTCAACGATCGTTGCGCCATGATCGGTGGCGGCCCTACACATTGCTCGGAATTCTTCTTCGGTCCCGAAAGACGGATCGATGGCCATGCTGATTCGATCGAAGTGTCCGTCCACGCTGGCCGTGTAGTCCCAGCCGGTGATTCCTCCGGCGCGCTTCACGGGTCCCGTATGCAGAGCATGTATGCCGATTTCCTGAAACGCATCCCAAAGGGTGGGTTGCGCCAGCGCCCCCAAGAACGATTGCCCTGGAGCTGTAATAAAGGACAAGGGATACGCGGTGAACCATACCGACGCCCTGTCCAGGGCTGAGCGGGGACTTGGATGTGCGAACGGTTTTTGCCACATGCTCGCCTGGCCGGACAGCTGCCTTGACATGGCATCGGCATCGCCGAGCATGGATTGGTTTCTCAGCCACTCAACATAGACGGCGTTCCGCCCGTCCGGGTCAAACGGCGGTCGCCCCTCATCCAGTGTTTGGCGACGGCGGGCCTTGGGACGGAGCTGACGGGGGCGGGCAGGATAGAACTGCTCGTCGTAGGTAATCTCAGACAAGGCTGCCGTCACGGCCTGGTCGTCGCTCGGTTCTTCCGCTGATTCACGGTTCATGGATTCCGGAGTGTTCATTTGCAGGTAACCTCGTCCCTTCCAGACTTTGCTGTGGCCGTTAGCCTAGGCGAAGGTGTCCGCACTAGACCATGGTTCGGTCCCACGCTGTGGAGCTTGCGCCGGGGATCCGCGCCCTCGCCATTGGTGGACATTGATGAGTCGCTTCCGCGACCCGGTCGGTGGAGCGCCTGCGGTTCGCGCTCCACCCTAGGTATCGCTAGGAAGCCCAGGCCGGCCGTTCTCCTGCAAGGCGAGAGGCCCTGATGTCGCCGGAGCGTGCATGGCCTTCGAAGTTCTCCGCCCGGGCCGCCCTACCGAGTAGTTCGCCAAGTTCGGCACTGGCGGCAACCGAGGTTATCTCCTGGTAGGTTACGGTCTTGATGTATTTCCCTACCCAGAGTCCGCCGGTGTATCGGGCGGCATGGCGGGTCGGAAGAACGTGGTTGGTGCCGATGACCTTGTCGCCGAAGGAAACACAGGTATTTTCCCCCAGGAACAGCGCTCCATAGTTGATCATGCTGTCCAGTGCTTCGCGGGGGTTGGCCGTCAGGATCTGGACATGCTCGCTGGCAAACTCGTCAGCGACGGCGTATGCCTCTTTGAGGTCGTCGACCAGAATCACCTGGCCGTGATCGCGCCAAGCCACTTCTGCGACTGCGCGGGTCGACAAGCCAGCCAGTTGACGGTCGATTTCCTCGAGCACCTGCTGTCCGACCTCTTTCGAGGTCGTCACAAGAATCGCAGGAGAGTCCGGACCGTGTTCGGCCTGGCTGAGCAAGTCAACAGTGATCAGGAAAGGATCGGCCGTTTCGTCGGCGACGATGAGAACCTCGGTGGGTCCTGCGAAGAGATCGATGCCAACTTCACCGAACAACTGCCGCTTGGCCTCAGCGACGTATGCATTGCCGGGGCCGGCAAGGAAGTCCACGGGCCCAATTGTCTCGGTGCCCACGGCCAGGGCTGCGACTGCCTGGACTCCGCCGAGCAAGTAGATTTCGTCTGCTCCAGCCAAGTGCATGGCCGCAATCGAGGCGTCGGGGATTACTCCGCCAGCCGCTGGCGTAGCGGCGGCCACCCTGCGGACGCCGGCAACCTTTGCAGTCACGATGGTCATATGGGCTGAGGCCAGAAGCGGGTAACGACCACCGGGAACGTAGGCACCTACGGCGTCGATCGGGATGTTCTTCTGGCCGAGAATGATGCCGGGTTCGACCTCGGCTTCGAACTCTGTCAGCGACTTGAGCTGCAGCCGGGCGAACCTTTCGACGTTGCGCTGGACAGTCTTGATGTCTTCAACCGTCTGCTCCGGGAGCCGGTCGATAGCCGCATCAATCTCTTCCTGGGAGAGGAGAAACGATGTGGGAGACCACTTGTCAAACTTCTCGGAGTAGGACCGAACGGCTTCGTCGCCGCGTTCGCGAATGTCCGAGATGACGGTTTCGACCGTTTGCCTCACGCCCGAAGACGAGGTGGGGTCCGAGATGGTGACGTCAGCATTCTTGAGGGAAGTGCGCAATGGTTTTCTCTTTCGTTGCTGGAGCCAGAGCGCAAGTAGTGCGTGTGCTCCTCGTTACTTGGAAACCACTCAAGCATAGTATTAAGCTTTGATAAACAGCAGAGTGGGAAGCATTTCCTTATCCTTCGAGATCCAACCGTAGCATCTTGCTAAAGTAAATGCTAGCCTTTCTCCATAATGCAGAAGGTTTACTTATGAATGCACGGCGCGTCCGCACCAGGCCTGGATGTTCAGTCCTGAACTCGTGACGCCCCAGTAACAGCCAGTCTCGGAGTTAGGTGATGGATCATGGATCAGGAACAGCGAACGCGCGTAGAGACAGACCTGTTGGGTGTCCGTGAGGTCCCGGCTGAGGCCTATTGGGGAATCCACACGCTCAGGGCAATGGAGAACTTCCGGCTGGGCGGGGAAACGGTGGGTAGCGCGCCCGGGCTCGTCAGCGCAATCGCAGCGGTCAAGGAATCGGCGGCAAGAGCCAATATGGAACTCGGATTGCTGGACTCGAACTTAGGCGCCGCCATCGTTGCCGCTTGCCAGGACTTGCGATCGGGAAAGTTCGACGACCAGTTTCCGATTCCTTTGATCCAGGGAGGCGCTGGAACCTCAACAAACATGAACGCCAATGAGGTCATCGCCAATCGCGCGCTGGACCACCTCAATGAACCAAGAGGCTCGTACGGTCTCGTCAGTCCCAACGAACACGTCAATATGGGCCAGTCGACGAACGACGTCTATCCAACCGCCTTGAAACTTGCCACTATCCACGGCTGCCATGCCCTCGTCGGCGCACTCGAAAAGTTTCAGACCGCGTGTGAACGAAAGGCGCGGGAGTTTGACCACATTCTGAAGATGGGGCGAACCCAATTGCAGGACGCGGTACCCATGACATTGGGCCAGGAATTCAGAAGCTATGCCGTCACCATCAGGGAGGACGTGGCGCGGCTGACTGAGGCCGTGGTGCATCTGCACGAAATCAACCTCGGGGCGACGGCGATCGGTACCGGATTGAACGCGCATCCCCGCTACGCGTCGATAGTTAGAGAGAAGCTTGAGGCAGTCACGGGATTGCCCGTGACAATCAGCCCCGACCTGGTAGAAGCCACTCAGGACTGCGGCGTCTTCGTTCTGGTTTCCGCCGCAGTGAAAAGGGCAGCCGTCAAGTTGTCCAAGATCAGCAACGACCTTCGCCTCCTGTCTTCCGGACCTCGCGCCGGGTTCGGCGAGATCAACCTTCCTGCCCGACAAGCCGGTTCCAGCATCATGCCCGGGAAAGTGAACCCGGTCATCCCTGAACTGGTGAACCAGGTCGCATTTGAGATCATGGGCGCCGACGTAACAATATCCCTCGCTGCGGAAGCAGGACAGCTGCAACTGAACGCCTTCGAGCCGATCATAGCCTCGAGCCTGTTTCGAAGCATTAACCACCTCCGGATAGCGGCAAACACGCTCGCGGACGCTTGCATCGACGGAATCACTGCCAACGAACAAACACTCCACGACCATGTCGCTCGGAGTGTCGGCGTCGTCACGGCTCTGAGCCCCTATTTGGGGTACCACATGTCCGGCGAGATTGCCGCGGAAGCACTGCGCACCGGCAAGGCCGTTGTTGATCTTGTGTTGGACAGGGCACTCCTCGACCCGGAGCTCCTGGGCCGGCTGCTTCACCCACAGGCAATCGCCGGCGGTGGCATCTTCCCGGGAGAGCAGTAGAGCATCATCTACCCGTGAGCTATAGGATTGACTTATGACCTTGGCCCAACTTGAAGCATTTGTGGCAGCAGCCAGCGGACAGACTTTCACGGCTGCCGCTGCCGAATTGGGCATGAGCCAGCCGGCAGTGTCGGACCTCATCCGCCGGCTGGAAACAGAGTTTGGCGTGCCACTGTTCAACCGCAGTGGCCGGGCTCTCGTACTCACGGCGGCCGGTGAGCAGCTGTTGCCCTACGCGGAGCAGACCATTTTCTCCGCCAAGCAGGGCACCGAAGCAGTAAACGCCCTACTTTCCCTGGGCGGTGGTACCGCAACGTTCGGGCTCCTGCGAAATGCAGAGTTCTACATCCGTCAGGATCTGGCCAAGCGCTTTCGCGAGAAACACCCGAATGTGCGTATCCGCCTCGTGGGTCAGAATAGCGCCGAAACAGTCAGCGATGTCGTTTCGGGACATCTTGAAGCGGGCCTGGTCACTTTGCCGATTGATGACGATCGCCTCGACGTACTTCCCCTGGCCCGGGATGAGGTGGTCTACGTCAGTGCCGTTCCGGAGCGGGTCCAGACACCCCCGGATATCGCCGCGATCTGCAGCGCTCCCCTGATCCTCTACGACGCTCACTACGCTCAGACAGATCCCGCCCGAAAGCAACTCTCTTCCCGGGCTCGACTGCGTGGTTTGTCCCTTAATGCTGGCATTGAAGTCGAGTATCTGTCAGCTGCGCTGTCGCTGGCTGCGGACGGATTCGGCGACACGATAGCCTGCAGGGCTTCGCTTGAGTCCGAGGTCTTCCCGCGTGGGCTTCAGGCTGTCTCCTTGGCTGAGCCAATGTTTGACACTCTGGCCCTCATCAAGAGACGCGGGCAGCTTCTCTCTCCGCCGACCAAGGAGATGGCCCGTTTGGCACATTCAGCGCTTATTGACCACCAGACCTCCGACCATGGCACGGCCGAAATACTCGATGGCGCGCGCGACATTGAAGCGTTTCTGACCGAAAGTCACTGACGACAAAAGTCCGTCGAGTCCAGGTCCATACTTCTCCGCCGCCGATATCGTCACTTTCAGAAATAGGAGTGGCCGGCATCTACTCGATGCCGGCCACTCCTATTGAGACAAGCCAAGTCCTGCAGGAACATAGGGTGGTCCTGGTACGCCCAGCCGACCTCCGCGAGAAATGCGGGGAACCCTTACTGGCCCGCCAATGATCCCGCGACACCTCCGACGCTGAAGAACTTGTTCAGTGTCGCGAAGATGATCGTGGGTGGGAGCAGCATGATGACGGCAACCGCCATAACGGATCCCCAGTCGGTCGAGTGCTGCTGAAAGAAGGTCTGGACGCCGATCGGGAGCGTGAAGGTTCCTGCTGAGCGAAGGAAGATCGATGCGACAAGGTAGTCGTTCCAGGCCATCAGGAAGGTGAAGATGGCTGTCGAGAGGACACCTGGCAGCGAGTTCCGGAGCACGATGTGAAGGAATCCTTTGAACACCGATGCTCCATCGATCCATGCAGCCTCTTCGAGGCTCCCGGGGATCCCGTCCATATAGGAGGCCATCATCCACGTCGCGACGGACATGGAACTCGCGACATACAGAATGGTGATCCCGACGAGATTGTCAGCCAGCCCGATGTGGGAGAAGAGGATGAACAACGGAATCACGGACGTGATCACAGGCAGGGCCTGTACGACGAAGAGCAGGAGGGAATAGCCTCCGACGAGCCGGCCCCTCCCTCGGGATAGAACATAGCCGGCCGGCGCCGCGACTGCTACCGACACCACGACTGTCGCCAATGCAACTTGGAGACTGTTGACCAGCCAGGCGACCGTGCCGCTGCTGCTCAGCACGTTGGCGAAGTTTTCCAGGGTTAGGGAGCCCGTCCCATTGTTCGCCCGGAGGGAGAGGCCAACGGTTCCCGCAATGGGGATGAGGGCGAATGCTGCTAGTGCGACAAGGATCGCAAAGCGCAGCCATTGCCCGCGACTTCCTGCTTCGATGGACCGCCGTGGTGTTGCGATCTTGGTTCTGAGTGTTGCAGTGGTCATTGTGAGGTCGACTTTCGGATCTGTCGGAAGAGCAGCACGGCCACAATGGCCAATGCAAGGGTCATGAGGAAGGCGATGGCAACGCCCGGGCCTGTCTGGAAGTTCTGGAATACGGTCTTGTAGGCCAGGACAACCAGGGTGTTCGTCGCGCCGACCGGGCCACCATGGGTGAGGAGATACACAGTCGGGAAGTCGTTGACGCAGAAGATCGCCATCAAGACCCAGGAGATGTACGTGGGCTTCGCGATGATAGGCAGTGTCATGTAACGGAACTGTTGCCAGGCGCCGGCGCCGTCGATCTTGGCGGCCTCGTAAATACTTTCATCTACGGAGCTCAGAGCCGCGCTCATCATGAGCATCATGAACGGAAAGTTGACCCAGATCTCGAACAGACAGACCGTGATCTGGGCGCCAAGCGGATCGGAGAGGAAGATGGCGTCCCCGAAGCCCAGCGCGTGGAAGATCGTCGGGACAGGGCTGGAACTCGTTCCTATGAGCCAGTTCCAGGACATGGCCGAGACGACAATCGGCACAACCCACGGAAGCAGGAGAATTGTCTTGAGGAGCCCTTTGGCTGGAATCCGGGTACGGAGCAGGAGTGCGATTGCGATCCCGATGATCCAGCTTCCGAAGACGCCTGCGACCGCGAAGACAGCGGTAAATCCCGCTGCTCGCCAGAAGGCAGGATCGGCCAGGACTTTTGCGAAGTTGTCAACTCCGACAAACTCCCCTGGTGAGATCAGGCTCCCGTTATGCAGGGCCTGAAAGGCAGCGTAGGCGATCGGGTACGCGTTCGTGAGGATGAGTATGACGACTGACGGCAAGATCAGGAAGAGCTTGGTTGCAGGCGCGCGGCCGGGACTGCTCCTTCGGCGGCGGTTCAGCGGTTCGTGGGTCGGCGTCCTCACCGTCAAAGGTAGTTCAGTGCGGCGAACGGAGGTGCTCATGGTGTGTGACGGCTTTCGCTATTGCTTCGCTAGGAGATGGCGGCCTTGATGTCGCTCTCAAGCTTGGTCAGGATGGTCTTGGACGGGGTTTTTCCGGCGAGGACGGTCTGGCAGAAGTCCGTCATGGCCTGGCCGCCGTCAATGGTTGCGAGCTTGGCGGTAAGGGCGCTCGATTGAGCCGCGGTCGTCTTGCAAATCGGCTGCCATTTCTCGACGACGGCCGTGTTCTGTGCGTTTGCTTTGAATTCTGGGATCTCGGTGATGGACTTCAGGGCGGGCAGTCCCTGCATGACGCCTTTCTGCCAGAGGGTCTTCATGTTCTTGATGTAGTACGAGGTGAAGGCTTCAGACCCGGCCTGGGATGGTGTGTTCTTGTACATCATGATGTTGTTCACGTAGTACAGTCCCCCGACCTCGCCGCGGTGGGACTTGAGGGGGTCCGTAACGAGGACGTCCTTCTCGTCGCCGACGACGTTGTTGAATGCCGGGCTTTGGAATCCGAGGGCTACCTTTTTATTCGTCCAGAGAGTGGTGAGATCGTCGTCCTTCATGCTCACGGAGCCTGGATCGACGAGACCTTGCTTGACCAGCTCAGTGAGGAAATCAACTGCCTCCGCATTGCGGTCATTGACGATGTCGAGGTCGCCATTGGAGTTGAAGAGGCCACCGCCGTTGTTGATCATCAGGCTCAGCACTGCCATGGGTCCGTAGTTACCGCTGCCGCCGCTGATGCCGAAACCGACATAACCTTTGGCAGAAGCCTTCTTTGCCACGTCCAGCACGTCAGCCCAGGACTGCGGCGGCGTTGCTCCGATCTGGTCCAGGATCGACTTGCGGTACCACAAGACTTGGACGTCGAGGTTCCACGGGATTCCGACGTAACCGTCGGAGGTCTTCATGGCATCAAGTGTGTGTGGGAGAAAGTCGTCGTAGGTGCCGTCCTTCTTAAAGGAATCGATGAGGTTGTCGGCGTAGGCGATGGCACCCTGCTTCGCGAACTGGAAGGCCTGGAATCCACCGCCCGTTGAGACGGCAGGGCCTGTGTTGGAAGCGATTGCGGAGGAAAACGTCTGGTTGAATCCATCCCAGTTGACCTGCTGATAGGACGCTCCAGGCAACCCATCGCCAGGCTTGTAGGCCTGGGTTAGACCTTGGGCCGCGCCCAAGTAGTCCTGATTGCCCCACGGCATATCCCAGAACTTGATAGTGCCACCGCCACCCGCCGAAGCGTTTCCGGCACCGCCGGCGGCGCACGCGCTGATGGAAGCGGTGAGGCTAACAGCCCCCGTGAGGGCGAGGAAACCGCGACGAGACATGGCGGTGGGGGGGAGTATATTCTTCATGGCTTCTTCCTTTTTGCTGGTTGAGGCGGGGCGGGATTGGTCATCTTTGTCCTTGGTTTTCCCGCCTCGCGTGGACATCTGGGTCCGGCTTCGACGACCGCCGGATGCGCGGATCCGGCGGCCGGATCAGGGACCGATCTCTGTTAGGTGCGCACTTTTGAGATCAGCTCGCTGAGGTAGCTGTAGCTCTTTACCGCTGCATCGAGCGAACCGCACTCGACTGAGAGGACCACATCGTGGTCAGCGTCCGCGAGGGTGCGGACGATCCGTTCCCAGTCAATGACCCCTTCCCCGCAGGCGCAGCCAAGCATCCCGCGGACCTTGCCGCGGTATCTCTTGGCATCCTCGACTGAGATGTCTTTGGCGTGCATGTGCGTGACGTTTGACACGATGTCTTCCAGCCAAGCATGGGGATCATTTTCACTCAGGTAGCTGTTCCCGGTATCCAGATTGATCGTTAGGACTGGCGAGTCGATCAGCTTCATCAGGCGGTCCAACCCGGCCGGTGTGGCCGTGTAAGGACCATGGGTTTCGATCGCAATTGCGATCCCGCGAGGTTCGGCGACGAGGGCTGCCTCCTGCAGGGTGTACTTCATCAATGTGAAGTTCTCCTCCTCTGTGGTCCACGTCGGCAAGGGCCCGTCGTCGACCATGATCATCGGCGCCCCGCACTCCGCTGCGTACCGGATGGACTGTTTGAGGTAGTCCACGGCGATGTCGGGTTTGGCCAGGGGGGCATGACTTGAGAGCGATGAAATCTGAAGGCCCCGGCTCTCAGCTGCTTGCTTGAGTTTGAGCGGGTCGTCCAGCATCGAGCGGCTGTGGAAATAGCCGGCCTCGCTGAGCAACTCCCGGCCCCAGTGGACCATCGGTTCGACATAGCGGTAGCCAATTTCTGCTGCACGGTCCATCGCCCAGTCAAATGAGCCGTTTTCGTATCGTGCAAATTCGAGGTTGAGTCCGAGCTTGATGTCACCCATGATGTTTCTCCTGGTTAGAACCCGCGCTGAGCGACGTATTCATCACGGGTGTCACCGTGGTAAGCCGGAACGGTGATGTCCCACCAACCGGTCGGATGCATCTCAGTCCACGGCAGCTCGGTGGCGCTCATGGCCTCAATGACGACCGGCCCGTCGGTGGCGAAGGCACGTTCTATCGCCGGCGCGAGCTTTGCGGGGTCTTCGATCCGCTCGGCGGTGCAGCCCAGGGAACGTGCGAACTCGGCAATGTTGGCAAAGTAGGGCTTCCCGTCAGGAGTGCTCCAATTCGTGACCAAGCGGCGCTCAGCGCCGAACAGGCTGATCTGAAGATCCTTGATGGCTTCCCAGCCACCGTTGTTCAGAACGACGACGACCAACGGTGTGCCGAGCATCACCGCGGTGGACAGCTCGGTGCCTGTCTGGAGGAAGCTGCCGTCCCCGACCATCGCCAGGACCGGTGTCCCGGGAACTGCGATTTGCGCGCCGATGGCAGCCGGGAGCCCGAAGCCGATTCCTGACATGCCGCCGGCCACGATGTTCGTCTTAGGCCCGTAGATGGGGAATTCATTGAATGCCTGGTTGGCCGGATTGCTGGAGTCGGTAACCAGAATGCCGTCCCGGGGCAGTGCCTTGCGGATTTCGACCATTGCCCGTGAATTGGTCATGGGGAGGTAGTCGGTTTCACGCATCGGCCGCAGGTGTTCTTCCCACTTGGCCTTGAGGTCCTGGAGCTCGGCGAAGTACTCGGTGCCGTGGTAGTCGTGTCCGTCGCCCAGTCCATCTCGGATGGCGGCCAGGGAAGTCTTGGCGTCGCCAACGATTCCGACCTCAACCGGGTAGTTCCGGCCGATTTCGAATCCGTCAATGTCAATCTGGACGAGCTTGGTGATGGACGGAATGTTAAAGGTGACGCCTTCCTTGTAGGAGGACGTGATGCGGTCACTGAAACGGCAACCGACGGCGAGAATTACATCGGCCGTGCGGGTGACACCGTTTCCCGGGATGGAGCCCATGTCGCCGCATGGCCAAGCGTAAAGTTCGTGATCCGCAGGGAAGGAGCCTTTGCCCATGAATGAGTGGGTGACCGGAGCGCCGAGTCGTTCAGCGATGGCACGAAGTTCCTCGCTTGCCGCGGCAGCAATGACACCGCCACCGGCGAGGATGACGGGCCGTTTGGCAGACTTGAGGAGTGCCACGGCGGCGGCGATTGCCGTGGCGTCACCGGTTGCGCGGGTCTGGGCGCGGCGGGAACCTGGTATGCGCTTGTAGTCGCCGTATTCGGCCTGCAGGTCCTGCGGGACGTCCACCAGCACGGGACCGCGCCGCCCTTCGTACATCGTGTTGAAGGCTTGGTCCATGACCATCGGGATCTGCTCAAGGCGGCTGGGCTGCCACCAACGCTTGACGACCGGCTCGGCCATGCGCGGGAAATTGTTCCCGTGCGGCCTGTCGATTTCCTGAAGGACTCCGCGGTTTTCCATGTAGGTGTGGACGGCGCCGGTGATCAGGATGAAGGGCTGCGAGTCCGCGAAGGCGGTGACCAGGCCGGTCAAGGTGTTCGTTGCCCCGGGTCCGATCGAGGTGCAGACTGCGGCGATCTTGCCAGAAGCGCGGTAGTACCCGTCAGCCATGTGGGCGGCGCCTTGTTCGTGCATGGCGGGGATCACTTCGATCTCGTCTGCACGGTCAACGAAGGCGTCCAAAAGTGCCGTGTTGCCGTGTCCGGGGACGGCGAAGACACGCTCGACGCCTTCTCGGATGAGGCAGTCGACAATCATCTGTCCACCGGTCAGCTGCTGATCAGTCATTTGTTCTTACTTCCTGTAAATACGGGGGTTAGCGGTAGGAATTCGGGGTCGCGCGTCTCGGAGTGGCGCAGGGCTGCGCCGGGCACGATATGTTCCGCGACACGGAAGGCATTTGCGGCAATGGTCAATGCCGGGTTCATCACTGGAAGCGAGGGAAAGAAGGACGAGTCGACGACGAAGAGGTTCTTGACATCATGGGTCCGGCAGTTGGGGTCGAGCACGGACGACCGCGGGTCATCGCCGGCCCGGATCGTTCCGGCCTGGTGGGAGTTCACTGCAATACCAGTGGTTTCACTGAAGGTCAGTGGATAGCCCATCTTATGGAGAATGCGTTTCATCTCCTTGACGAGGTGTTGGTGTGCCCGAACGTTGTTGGGCTTCCAACTGATCTGGATGGCTTCGTCGTTCCTTAGGGTCACCCTGTTTTCCGGATCCGGAAGATCTTCTGTGAAGAGCCACCAATCCATGCTGTGGCCGGCCGCAATTTCAAGGGCCCATTTTGGAATGAGCGGCTTCTGACCGACCAGCATGGCGCCCTGGAGCTTGCCGATCAATTGGACGTGACCGAGCGGGTACGGAAAATCCGCGTTGCCCTTCAGGTAATAGTCATTGAAGTAGAGCGTCTTTTGGAACTCAACTTTGTTCCTCCTGGGGTGCAAGGCGATCATGATGCTGTTGTTGTGCACCATGTAGTTCCTGCCGACCATTCCCGAAGAGTTGGCGAGGCCGGTGGAGTGTTTGTCGGTGGCGGACCGGAGCAACAGCGCCGCGGAGTTGACGGCGCCGCAAGAAACAACGACCTTTCCGGCCTCGACGACGACGGTCTTTCCGTTGTGGACGATCTGTACGCCCGTGGCGGTTTGGCCGGATTCGTCGGTGAGCACCTTCTCGGCATACGCCTCGGTCAGCAGTTCCACGTTGCCCGTTTGAAGAGCCGGTCGTACACACGCGACGTCGGCATCCATTTTGGCGAGGACGCGACATGGGAAACCGTCGCAAGTGCGGCAGCGGATGCAGGCCCCGCCCTGGCGCCAGTCGATTCCCAACGGGATACTGGACGGAGTCAGTCCCTGTTTGCTCAGCCCATCCGCAACTGCCTGCACCTCAGGTTCGTGCCCGATCGCAGGGTAAGGAAAGGGCTCGTCGCGTGGCAACGTGGGGTCATCGTGTTGGTCTCCATGGACCTTGTACACCCTCTCTGCCCGGGAGTAGTAGGGTGCGATGTCGTCATACGTGAACGGCCAAGCCGGTGAAGTACCGTCCTCGTGTTCGCTCGCGACAAAATCCTCGCGTCGAAACCTCACCAAGGATGACCCGTAAAATTTCGTGTTGCCACCGACGTAGTAGTACGTGCCAGGGCTGAAAGCTTCTCCCGCGTCGGAGTACCACTTTTCAGCATTTTTATACCGGCCGTGCTCAAACACGGCGTCCGGGTCCCAGTTCTGCTTCTCCTGCGGAACGAACCCTCCGCGCTCGATGAGCAATACGCTGACACCAGCGTCCTTCAATGCGTAGGCCAGCGTACCGCCGCCCATGCCGCTTCCGACGATTACGACGTCGTAGCTGGACTTTGCAGGGCCATCGATCTGCAAAGAAGTCTCAACAGTCATTTTGGAATTTACCTCTCGGTTCTGGCCATTGCTAGGCCGGGTGCGTGAGTCTGGACCTGCCAGCGGACTACGAAGTTATGGAGTAGGTCACCACTGAGAGTCACATCACCTATAAGTAAGAGTACACGGATTGTGGATTTACTCAAGCATGAAGTTTGGTTAGAGTCTCCCGGTAGGCGATTTTCTGCAAGTTGGGACGCTCCTCACGTGGCCCTGCTCACATTCTGTTCCATTAGTGTACGATCGTACGCATTAGAAATCTAGTGCACGATCGTACACATCGGAAACAATGTACGAGCGTACACATTCGGAGGGTGCAGAGTTGATGGATATACAGGATCCGCCGGACCGTTTTCCCGCTGATGTAGAGCGGTCCGCCCGTTCGGATGCCACCTTCCGAATCCGACGTTTTGATCCGGATCGTCGGAATCGGATTATTGACGCAGTGCTCGCGGTCATTGCCGACAGCGGTGTCGCCGGCACTAGTTTCCGGAAGGTCGCTACCCGGGCTGATGTTCCCCTGGGCTCAATGACCTACCACTTCAGCGGCATGCATGAGCTCTTGGAAACAGGGTTCGAGCGCTTTGTAAGCCAGTCCCTCGCCCGGCTCGAGGACCGGCTACAACCAGCACGAGATCATCATGACGCAGGCAAAGTCATCTTGGCCATGATTCAAGAAGATGCCACCGCTGATCCCCCGCGATACATGGCCCTGTCTCGCGAATTTCAGGCTTTGGTCATTCGTGAGCCTGCCTTGCGCAACATCGCGAATAAGTGGGTAGAAGGTAGCGCCAAAATCCTGAAACGGTACTTCGACCCAATAACGGCGGAGATTCTGGAGATTCTCATGGACGGCCTGACTCTTCGTAGGGGCGTTGCCCCAAATGACGGAGAACCGCTTGCAGCCGACCCGGTAGCAAGAGTCATCGCTGGCTCGTGGTCCTTGGACCCATCGCGTAATCCCTAGGTGCGCGGTGGCCGCAGCTTGGCTTGCCTTTCAATGCCGCGTCGCCGACTAGCCGCCAGAAGTGCGCAATCGACGGACAGGCATGGACACTGCCGGATGAAGCTCGTCGGAAAAGGTGATCGAAGCGTCAACCGGCGAAGGCGCTACCGGATGCAACGGCGCTTCCCTGAGTAGCTTGTCGACGGCGTTCGACACCAACTCGCGGTCGTCGTCGCGCGGTTCAAAGGCTCGATGGATTGAAAGTCCTTCGACGAGCGCGTCCAGTTGTCGAGCCACATCCGGGTCGAAGTACCTTTCAAAGGCACGGCGGCTGCGCATCATCCAATCGTGAGTGAGGTGCCGGAACTTCGCTTGACGGGCCGCCAGCGTGTAGAGCTCCAACGTCAGAACGAGAGCGTCCCGATCGCCATAGGTATCCTGCATGATCATCTCGACGACGGCCTCCTTGACCGCATCAATCGTCGAAGCCTCGTTCATTCGCCGCTCGAAGCGGTCGCTGATACGGGTGGCAAAACGCGTGAAAGCTTCGTGCAGAAGTTCGTCCATTCCCGCGAAATGATAGGTCATGGACCCCAACGGGACATCTGCAAGGGCAGCCACTTTCCGATGTGAAGTGCCAGCCACGCCCTCGGCAGCAATCAGGTCCAATGTCGCTTCAATGATTCGGTCACGCCGATCCGGATCAACCCGCCGTTTAGCCATTTTCCTTAGCTTTCAATGGACTTGATGACTTTAGCCGGTATCCCCACGGCTACGACATTGGGAGGCAGGTCGCGGCTGACGACTGCCCCGGCACCCACGACGGTGTTTTTGCCGATCGTTACGCCGGGAAGGACGATGACTCCCCCGCCGAGCCACACGTTGTCTTCGATGACAATCGGCTTAGCCGATTCCAGCTTGTCCCTTCGGGGTTGAGCCGCCACGGGGTGGGTCGGCGTCAGTAGTTGGACGTTCGGGCCGATTTGGCAATGGCTTCCAATTGAAATCGTGGCCACGTCAAGAGCAGTGAGGTTGAAGTTAATAAACGTGCCCTCACCGATGCTGATGTTGGATCCGTAGTCGACGAATATTGGTGGCCTTATATGGGCACCTTCGGCCAGGCATCCGATGAGCTCATGTATGAGCGGCTGAGCCGCATCAATGTCCTCAGCGTAGGCAGATGCATATGCCCCGGCCAGGCGGATAGCGCGCTGCTGTCGGGCGAGGATCTGTGGATCATCGGAGATGTAGAGATCGCCCGCGAGCATCCGTTCGTGGTTGCTCCGGGGGTCGTCTCGGAAATACTCGGCCGCCATGTGTACAACTGTACTAAAGAATGGCCACTCGGCGTGGCGGACGAGCTCGCGCGATGAGAAGCATGCCCTGGACTGGGACTACCGCAATGCCTCCGGCCCCCCATCAGGTTCTGTTCGCCTCGAACATCTGGCTGAGCGCCTCGCGAGATGTAAACAGGTGGCCCCGGAGCCCGGCTTGCTGGGCAGCTCGGATATTTTCCTCTCTGTCGTCGATAAAGAGGGCTCGGTGGGGTTCAATCCCGAGCTCGCGGACACACCATTCGAAAGTTTCCCGTTCAGGCTTCGCATATCCGATCTGATAAGACAGTCCTCGGACTTCGAACAGGTCGAGCCACCGGTGCCTTCGCAGAAAGTATTCCCCGATCTCCCGCGGAATGTTGGAGAGCAACGCGAGACGTCGGGTCCTGGACAGGTCCTCCAACAGGGCGATCATCTGATCATCGACGACGGACCAGCTGGCGATGTCATGGTCTATGAGTTGCCCAATCCGGTTCGGATCGAAACTCGCAGCCAATTGGCCAGAAACGGCGGTCCAGTACTGGGTGCCGGTGACCTCTCCGCGATCATACGGCGGACGTTGGTTCCAGTACGCCGCCCAAAAGTCTTCCTCCGGGACCCCTCCGGTGGCCAATAGTGCGTCCCTACCTTCTTGACTTTGATCTTTGGCGATCACACCGAAGAGATCGAAGATCAGTACATCGCTTGAATCCTGTACGGCCATAGCCTTTGCTTGCCTTTCAACTGGGAATCGATGGTTCGGTTGAGCAGGAGACATCTGATGCGGGCGGTTCACCCAAGAATGCGCTCACGTGACGGCCTGCCGGGCAGCGGGCTGAATGCCCCGGCAAGGGCACATCAATCAGGCGCCTTGCTCGCCAAATACATACTTTGTTTCAAAGAGTAGACTGTACGAGTTTCAAATGAAAGCCAGCTATGATCGTTCACTCCTCACTTTGACTCGGCGTCCAGCCTCGGACGGTTCGCGCGCACTCCTGACAGCAGGGTTTGTGGACGATCGTACGCATCCAGAGGATTCATCGAGTAGCACCCATCTTTTGCTTGCCAACTATCAAAAGTTTCCCTTAGTCTTGAGTTGATCTTCATAAGTAAGTCTTTTGTACTTTCGGGGCCGTCCGTCTTCCAACGTCCCGTCAGAAGACCAGGCGTCAGCAGCATGGCCTACGCCCCTCCAAATCAAAGGAATCCGTCGCAATGAACTTTTCTGTCCAGCTTTACAACGTGCGCAGCGCTGTCGAAGACGACCTTCCCGGCACCATCCGGCGCCTTGCGCAGATCGGCTATGACCAGATTGAGCCCTATGACTTTGTTGCCCGCGCTGATGAGCTCGCCCGTGCCTTCGCCGACAACGGCATTTCTGCTCCAACGGGGCATGCGCCGCTGTTGAGCCAGGACCAGGATGAGATCTTCGCCGCTGCGAAGGAACTGGGCATCTCCACGGTCATCGATCCGTACCTGCCTGCCGAGCACTGGCAGAACGCCGAGGACATCCAGGCCACCGCTGCAAAGCTCAACGAGGCGGCGAAGAAGGGTGCCGAATACGGCATCCGCGTCGGCTACCACAACCACCAATGGGAACTTGAGTCCATCATCGAGGGCCAGACGGCGCTGGAGTACTTCGAAGGCCTCCTTGACCCGGAACTGGTCCTGGAAGTCGACACCTACTGGGCAGCTGTTGGAGGCCAGGATCCCGTGGAATTGCTGAAACGGCTGGGCAGCAGGGTTGTGGCCGTTCATATCAAGGACGGTCCCGTGAATATGGACCTCCTTGCCCAATTGCCCGCGGGACAGGGACAAATGGACATCTGGGGAGCCATCAATGCGGTCCCTGGTTTGGAGGTTGGCGTTGTGGAGTTCGATGATTACGCCGGAGACATCTTCGAAGCAATGGAAGCCTCATTGCGGTACCTCGAAGCTGGCGTGAACGCATGAGCGCCGCAACGCACCAGTCCACCCCGTCCGCCCGCCGGGGGCCGGTGGGGGTCGCGGTCATCGGGGCGGGCAACATCAGCAAGGCCTACCTGGACAACCTGACGGTCTTCCCGGACCTGAAGGTCCACGTCATCGCGGATTTGTTCGGGGAAGCCGCGGAGGCCCGGGCGAAGGAATACGGCATCCCCGAGTTCGGTTCGCCGGAGCTGGCGCTGAACCATCCCGACGTCGAGATCATCGTGAACCTGACCATCCCGGCAGCCCATGTCGAGGTGGCCACGGCCGCC
Organism: Arthrobacter sp. NPDC058127; assembly: GCF_042884555.1. NCBI lineage: Bacteria > Bacillati > Actinomycetota > Actinomycetes > Micrococcales > Micrococcaceae > Arthrobacter > Arthrobacter sp. NPDC058127. The sequence goes on from NZ_JBHVTT010000006.1 coordinate 22,501, forward strand.
GTGAACGCGGGCAAGCACGTCTGGACCGAGAAGCCGTTCTCCCTGGACCGCGAGTCCGGGCTGGCGTTGTTGAAGACGGCCGACGCCGCGGGCATCCGTCTGGGCTGTGCCCCGGACACGTTCCTGGGCGCGGGCCTGCAGACGGCCCGGCGGGTCATCGAACGCGGCGACATCGGCACGCCTTTGACCGCCCTGACCATGTTCCAGACCCCCGGCCCGGAATCCTGGCACCCGAACCCGGCGTTCCTTTTCGCCCACGGCGCAGGCCCGCTCTTCGACATGGGCCCCTACTATGTCACCGCCCTCGTCCAGGCCTTCGGTTCGGTCCGTCGCGTCGCCGCCGTCGGGTCCAAAGCCAAGGACGTCCGCGTGGTCGGTTCCGGGCCCAGGGCCGGGGAGGAATTCCCCGTCGAGGTCCCCACCCACGTCTCCGCGATGCTCCAGTTCGAAGGCGGAGCGTCCTCGCACAGTGTCTTCAGCTTCGAATCCCCCCGCCTGCGGATGGGCTTCGTGGAGATCACCGGCACCGAAGGCACCCTGGAAGTCCCGGATCCGAACTACTTCGACGGGGACCTGAGACTCTGGCGCGCCGGGGCCGAGGAAGCCGAAACGATCCCGGCCACGGGACCGGCCCACGGCCGCGGGATGGGCGTGCTGGACATGGCCCGGTCCCTGCGCGCCGGTGTCCCGCACCGCGCCCAGGGAGCCCTGGCCTACCACGTGGTCGATACCCTGGTCTCCATTTCCGAGTCCGCCGAAACCGGCACCTTTGTAGGCGTCGACAGCTCCGCCGTGACCTCCCAGGCCCTCCCCGAGGACTGGGACCCGATGGCCGCCACCCTCTAGGAATCACCCATGACCAGCCCCGCCTCTACCCCCACCACCCCCCACACCGGCGCCTCCCCTCAGACCGGCGCCTCCCCGGAGGGGATCAATGCGGCACGCAGTACAGGCAGGACACCCCTGGGTGTCGCCGCGATCGGCTACGCGTTCATGGGCAAGGCCCATTCGAACGCGTGGCGGAACGTGGCCAGCTTCTTCGACGTCCCGGCCTTCGAGCAGAAAGTGCTCGTGGGCCGGGATGCGGAACAGGTCGCCGGGGCCGCGGCCAGGTACGGGTGGGCCGAGTCCGCCACGGACTGGCGTCAGGTCATCGAACGCGATGACATCCACATCGTGGATATCTGCGCCCCGGGCTGGATGCACGCCGAAATCGCCATCGCGGCGCTGGAGGCGGGCAAGCACGTGCTCGTGGAAAAACCGCTCGCGAACACCCTGGCCGAGGCCGAAGCCATGACCGACGCCGCGCGTGCCGCACGGGCCCGCGGTATCCAGTCCATGATCGGCTTCAACTACCGCCGCGTCCCGGCCCTCGCCCTGGCCCGCGAGCTCATCGCGGAAGGCAGGCTGGGCACCGTCCGGCACGTCCGCGCCGCCTACCTCCAGGACTGGCTCGCGGACCCCGGGTCACCGATGACCTGGCGGCTGAACAAGGAAACCGCCGGATCCGGGGCGTTGGGTGACATCGCCTCCCACGCGATCGACCAGGTCCTGTACCTGCTCGGGGACACCGTCACCGAGGTCTCCGGCCGGCTGCACACCTTCGTGGACACCCGCCCCGGCGCGGACGGCCCCGAACACGTAACGGTCGACGACGCCGCCTGGGCCACCCTGACCCTCGCCTCCGGGGCCCTCGCCTCCGTGGAAGTCTCCCGCATGGCCACCGGCAAGAAGAACTCCCTCACGATGGAAATCTACGGCGACAAGGGCTCGCTCCTGTTCGACCTGGAAACCATCAACGAACTCGGTTTCCTGGACGCCACCGCCCCCGTCCGGGAGCAGGGCTTCCGCCGGATCCTCGTCAACGAACCCGACCACCCCTACATGGACGCCTGGTGGCCCCAGGGCCACGTGATCGGCTGGGAACACACCTTCACCCACCAGATCCGCGACTTCCTCTTGGCGCTCGACGCCGGGACCCCGCCCTCGCCCTCCTTCGAGGACGGCCTCGCCGTCCAGCACGTCCTGGCCGCCATCGAGGAATCAGCCGACGCCAAATCCGCCATCATCCAGGTCGCCGGCCACTAAACACCGCCAGCTGACAACCGCCCGCCACCAAACACCGCCGGCTGACAACCGCCGTCCGGCTTCCCCCGGCCCCCGAAACTTTTCCCTAGGAGAACCAATGCCCCGCCCGTACACCCTGTTCACCGGCCAGTGGGCCGACCTGCCCTTCGAGGAAGTCGCCAAGCTCGCCTCTGGCTGGGGCTATGACGGCCTGGAAATCGCCGTCTCGGGCGACCACCTGGACGCCTGGCGCTGGGACGAACCCGGCTACGTCGAGTCCAAACTCGCCATCCTGGACAAATACAACCTCAAGGTCTGGGCTATCTCCAACCACCTCAAGGGCCAGGCCGTGTGCGATGATCCCATCGACTTCCGCCACCAGGGAATCGTGGGTGCGAAGGTCTGGGGCGACGGGGACCCCGAAGGCGTCCGCCAGCGCGCCGCCGAGGAAATGAAACACACCGCCCGCCTCGCCCAAGCCCTCGGCGTGGACACCGTCGTCGGGTTCACCGGCTCCTCCATCTGGCAATACGTGGCCATGTTCCCGCCCGTCCCCGAAAAGGTCATCGAGGCCGGCTACCAGGACTTCGCGGACCGCTGGAACCCCATCCTGGACGTCTTCGACGAGAACGGGGTCCGCTTCGCCCACGAAGTCCACCCGTCCGAGATCGCCTACGACTACTGGACCACCGTCCGCACCCTGGAAGCGATCGGGCACCGCCAAGCGTTCGGGCTGAACTGGGACCCCTCGCACTTCATGTGGCAAGGCATCGACCCCGTCTCCTTCATCTGGGACTTCAAGGACCGGATCTACCACGTGGACTGCAAGGACACCAAGCTGCGCCCCACCGGCCGGAACACCGTCATGGGCTCCCACCTGCCCTGGGGCGACCCGCGCCGCGGCTGGGACTTCGTCTCCGCCGGACGCGGCGACGTCCCCTGGGAATCAAGCTTCCGGGCCCTCACCGCCATCGGCTACAACGGCCCGATCTCCGTCGAATGGGAAGACGCCGGCATGGACCGCCTCCACGGCGCCCCCGAAGCCCTCGCCAACCTCAAAAAATACGACTACCCGCCCTCCCAAACCAGCTTCGACGCCGCCTTCAACCAGGACTAAGGACGTTCAAGGAGCGACTGCCTGCCCGTGTGCATTGCCGGTCTTCTTGAATGAGCCCGCGAGCTTCACGATTCAAACCACAACTACTTGCACCCCACCGGCGCTCAGTCGTTCAACCACCTGCTCAGGCACTGCCGCGTCAGTCACCAAGATGTCGATTGACTCCAACGGACAAACTGCGGCCATGGCCGAGCGGGAGAACTTGCTGCTGTCAGCAACCAGAATCGTCCTTCTGGAGGCATCAATGATGGCTCGCTTGACGGCAGCGTCCTGGAGATCGTGCGCCATCACACCATCTTCCGGCGATGCCCCGCACGGCGAAATGATGGCTGTGTCGAACCGAACAGAGCGGAGTGATGCCTCCGCCAGGGGCCCCACTATCGATCCCTCATCATGGCGAACGGACCCGCCGGGGGTAATGAGATTTATCGTGGAGTTTCCGAACAAGGCGCCGATCGCCTGGACTGAAAACGGCATCACGGTGAGCCTGGTGCCGACGAGGACACGGGCTATCTCAACGCAGGTCGTGCCGCTATCGAGGGCCACGGCCTCACCGCTTCGGACCAGCTTGGCAACCGCTGCCGCCAGAAGTTGTTTGGTTTCCGTGACTTCTATTTCCCTCATGGCGTACGGAAGTCCCTCTCCGAGCATCATCATGCTCACCGCACCGCCGCGTGTCCGCCGTAAGACACCGGCCTGGGCAAGGTGTTCCAGGTCGCGGCGAATGGTCACTTCAGAAATGCCAAACTCCTCGGACAGCCCGGCCACGTCGACCTTCCCATCCCTGTTCAGTCGCTCCAAAATGCGCTCGTGCCGTTTGGTTCCATTCATGATCAAATGATACATCGAACATGATCAAACGAAATCTAGTAATGTCTATTAGCAACTTGGGTCTCCACACCGCGAGTCGCCGACCCTATCTAAAGGACTTCCAATGGCTGCATCTCTCAGCAACACTTCCCCGCGACTGCTACGGGCACGATCAGGTGTTTTCGGAGCATTCGCCATCGTCGGGTTCCTCACGGCGATTTGGCTAGTAAACATCCCCGACATCCAGCAACGAACAGGAACTTCCCACGCTGTTCTCGGCGGGCTGATCCTTTTGCTTGGCCTCGGTGCGCTCATCTCGATGCAATTCGCAGGGCTTCTCATCAAGCGCTTCGGCAGCAGAACTCCGACGCTGATGGGCCTTGGCCTTCTCCTGGTCTCAGTGAACCTTCCCGGCATGGCTTCAGATGCCCTTAGCTTGGGCATCGCACTCTTCATTTTTGGACTCGGTCACGGCCTAACAGACGTCGCTATGAACCAGCACGCGGTGGTGGTCGAGCGTGGCTATCGACGGCCGATCATGTCCGCCTTCCACGCGTTCTTCTCACTCGGCGGAGCCTTGGGTGCTGTCACAGGGGCTGCTGGCCAGGCGATCCACCTACACGTGTCATGGATCCTACTGGGCGCCGCCCTGCTGGGCCTGATTGGTACCGCTTGGTCGGCATTCTCGATGCTTCCGAAAGCCTCTGAGGAATTGCTCGATTCACACGAAGACCCCGCTACATCGGGCGAGACAGCCTCCCCAGACCATCCAACGGCACCCAAGCGCAGAATGCTGGCCCTTGCACTACTCGCGTTTTTGGTGCTGCTCTCCGAAGGCGCAGCTAATGATTGGAGCGCACTTCAAACCGTTGAGCATTTGGCCGAACCGGAGGCGGCAGCTGCGTTGGCGTATGGGGCCTTCGCTGCCGCGATGACCCTTGGCCGACTCCTTGCGGACCGTGTTTCACATGCGGTCGGACCCGTCAAGGTCGTGAGATTCGGATCTCTACTTGCGGCAGCCGGAATGCTCGTCGTGGTCGCGTCTCCCTTCTATCCCTTGTCCCTCTTCGGTTGGCTGCTTTTCGGCTTGGGCCTCTCTGGGATCATTCCGCAGGTTTACACTGCGGCCGGGAGTATCGGCCGATCAGATGCGGGCAAGACGCTCTCGCGCGTTGTGAGCTCCGGGTACATCGGGCTTCTAGCGGGCCCCGCGATCATTGGATGGCTGGGCGGCATCTTCGGCCTGACCTTAGCCTTCTTGCTGCCGTTGCTCTTCTGCGTCGTGGGAACATTCCTGGCCTCGACGGTGACCACGGACAACGAAACTCCGGCAGGGCTTGCACTCGCCGCGAGTAGGGACGCGCGAAGCTAGATCGCGCCTGCAAAGCCCAGGACTGAGGGGCTTCGTGACAGAAACGAGTGCCTTACTCCCTGGTTTCCCAGGGGAAGGATGCAACACGCTTCAGCGCCTTCTGAATCTCCCCTGCTTGAGATTCGAGCCCGAGGTCCGCAACATGTCCCAAGCCGTATGTGAGCCACTTCCGCCCGAATTCCCGCTGCTCCATCGACAGGACGGGCTTCCTTGAGAGATCCAGGGCCCTTAAGACACGCTGGCGAGCCGTCGGCCGCCAATCGAACCATCCCTGGATCAGCTCTGCCACCACTTGGACAATGATTTCCGCAATCATTTCATCGCCTCCCAGGTGGAGCCCTGCCAAGGTTCGCTCAGCACTATTATCTGCCCTGTTCTTGCCTCTCGGAGTGCTCTTCTGCCCACGTCCGATCGCTTCTGTAACCGAAAGTCCTAAGCCGGAAACTATAGTCATGACAGCAGGCATCGCGCCGCTGTTTGTGAAATCAATTCGGGGGCCAATCAAACGTAGGCAACCGCGAGATTCGCAGCGAAGACTTTTGCAGAGGGCGTACCTTTTCCGTGGACACAAACGATTAAAAGAGTGCGTACAAAACCGAGCCAGCCCTCGCGAAGCCCGCGTGACAACGGGGCGCGGTACAACCCGGGAAAGAACACATCAATGACACTCACTGCCGAGGCCACACTCACGCTAGAAGAGATCGCCGTCCGCTTCAGCCCCGACGGCATCCCGTTGGCCGTTCGATATGACGGCAGCATCTGGGCCGTGGATCCCGAGGCCGGCGCCGAGCACTGGTTCGGGCACGGAAGCTGGCGGGATGGCAGCGACTCGGCCGCCGCCGACAGCGAAGGCCTCGCATCCGTTGAATACTGGCGGCTACAGGTCCGCCTCAACTCCGACTCCGCATTGCGTACTTTCCATCTGCAGCGGAATCTGAGCTCCCCGGACTGGTTTCTGGCCGACATCACCGACGCTTCCTAGAAACCCCATACTCCGCACGTAGTCGGAGGCCCAGCCCTTCGCCAAAGATACCTGGGGCGGATCATTCCACGACGCCTTCCAGCCCTGGCCGGGTGAAATCGCCATCCACGAGCACTGGGGATCGAGCGGATTCGCCAATACCGACCTCGACCTGCAGCTCAAGCAACACCGCATCCGCCGCATCATCCTGATCGGTCAGTGCAGTCGCTGCTGCCAGTCAGCCGGGACGCGCAGGGCCGGGCCCGGAACGCCTTGATCGAGCGGGTGATGCGCCGGCGGTTCAAGTTCCGGTCCGGCGAAAAATGCAGAGTCGGGATAGCTGAAGAACCAGTCCTCGCCCGGTTCGAAGCTGCGGATGACCGGGTGGCCGCTGGATTGCGCATGCGCCGTGGCGTGCTGCCCCGGCGAGTTGTCGCAGCAGCCGATGTGCCCGCACTGGGCGCACCGCCGAAGGTGCAGCCACCAGCCTCCATTGGCCTCGCATTCAACGCAACCAGGTCCGCTGGGTGCAATCGAAACGTCGATTCCTAGTTCTGCATTCATTGTGGCTTCCCTCGTATCGGAGTGCCTCTGGACCACCAACTACTTTACGCCCGGCTATTTCGCGCCGAAGGAACACTGGCCTCGTCGTCAGCGCGGCCGGCGGGCCGGATCCACCTCCAGCGCGGCTCGGTCCCAGCGGCCCGTCTCCGCGGCCGCCTCGTAGGTGGATTGCAGGAACCGCAACAGCGCCTTGTCGGGGTTCGACGCCGTACGGACGTTCTCATACGGGAGGAGGTATAGCCTGCCGTCATTGTTGTAGGCGACGCCATCTGTGTCGTTCACATATTCGGCGTAGCCGTCGGGCTCGGGATAGGAATAGGCATAGAAGGCTCCTTCGTCCCCTCCCCCGGGCCAAAACCCGCAACTGCTCAGCTCATGGGAGTAGCCCTCCACCATTACCCAGTCTGCGCAGTTCGGGACGCCTCCGGGGTGGGTCGGCGCCGCCCGTCCGGAGAAGCGCGCGTAGGCAAGGTCCATGCCTCCCCAGAAGAAGTGGACGGGACTTGCCTTGCCCCTGAACCGGGACCTGAATTCATTCAGGACCCGGTCCGACTGGACCAATTGCCGCCAGAACAACCCGATGGCCTCGGAGTCGTAGGTGGCATGCTGATGGTCCTCGGCGAATGGTATGGCCGGGTCCACCTCGTTCGGGATACCGCGGATAGACGCCTCGATACCGAGCCGGCCCAAGGCCTCGAATACCTCGGAATGGAACTCGGCCACCGACTTGGCTCCGAGAACGACGAATGCTGAAGTTCCGTTGCTGGAGCGTATGTGGAGCCTGTGCTGAAGGAAGTCGAACTCGATGTCGTACGCACCGCGGCCGTACGGGATCATTGATGTTGTCAGTCCGCGCGGAGTGACGTACAGCGTCACCTGCCACCAGTGGTTCAGCATCGGTGCGTGCGCCATGCGGATTTTTCCGATGATCTGGGTCCACATGTGCACGGTCTCCCGGCTCGCGGTCCAATCATCGACCCGAAGCCGGGGCCATCCAGGGTGAGCCATCTGGCCTCCAAACTGGTCTATCGAGGATGTCCACTCGTCGGCTGCGCACGAATGAAGGTTCGTGGTTGGTAGGGGATGGCTAAGGAGTGCCCGGATGGGGTTTGCGTGGATCTCCCGAAGTCGTGCGGTGGAGCAGGGCCAACGCTCGCGTGACCGATATGTCCGCCCGGGCGACGAGCAACGCTGTCAGCAAGGCTGCGGCAACGTGCGTGTCCAGCATCAAATCCGGTGAGTGCCCGGACGCCACCAAAGGGGTCGCGGTCAGCTGCCCAGGCTGCAAACCCGTCGCTGCATGCTGATGTTGGGCAGGCGCGCCAAGCAAGAAGGTCCCGGAGAGCCGGTCGAAGGCCAGATGCAGAACCTGCTGGGCCAGGCCGCAGAGAACGAGCAATAGCCAACTCGGTAGGTTGATCCGAGCAAGCAGCGAAGCACACATGCTCAGCAGAGCCGTCAGCGCGATCAGCACCGGAAACCCGGGAGACACGCCACCCGAGACCAGGTGGGCCACCAGGCCCAATCCGACTGCCACGGGCCCGACTTCCCATCCCGGGAATCTCGGACGTCGGCGGGATCCCTGCGCAACCATCCCACCCTCTCCCTCCATCATCGGACAGCCGATCGCGCGGAGCACCGCTCCCCCACGCTGTGCTCGGCTTCCCTCCATAGTGCCGCCGTTTCGCACCCGAAGGAACACTTGGCGGGAGCTCACATCCAGACTCCGTGGTCGCTCAGGTAGCGCGAGAGCTGGCGCGCCGTCAGGAAGACCACGCCGCTTGCCGTCTTTTCCTGTCCCAGACAGTCCAGGCGATGAGGGCGGCGAAAACGATCACTGCCAGGACGGCAGAAATCCCCACCATGACATCAATAGGCAGCAGATAGACCAGGACGGCTCGCGTGCTGGCTTCAGCAATCAGTCCCGCACCCCAAACGGCGGAAACCTTTAGGTGCCACCGGTGCGCCGCCGGGTTGCTGTGGAAATCCCGGTCCATCTCCCCGGCACGCTCCGGTCTCCACGTCTTGGCTGCGTCCAATGTCAAGGGATGTCCCAGCGCGGCAAAAGCGAGGAACGAAATACCCATGCCACCGGTGATAGCCGAGTCCTTGAGGAGGAGAAACCGCGGGTCACCAGTGAGGAAAGACAGACCCAGGCCGAGTCCGAAGATGATGACCATCAGCATCGCAAACGGGTTCAGGGAATGTCGCTTCAACGCGGTCCACAACAGCCGGCAGCCGGCGGCCCCGGTCGCCGTCAGCAGCGCGACCCAGTCCGTAGCACCGGCAAGGTGCAGGACGTAGTAGGCAGCCAGCGGTAACCCAACGTCCCACGCCAGGCCGCGGACCAGCGTGCGCATCATCAACACCGGACGTTCCCGTCCCGAAGCCTGCTCAGCGTTCATCAGGGGTGTTCCATCCTTTTCTGGATGCGGCTCTTCAACAGCGCTCCGGCTCCAGCATTCTTCCCAAGAAGACCGACGACCATGCAGTCGGCAGCGCTGTTGCGGGGTATCCCCCGCACCAGTGACGGGGAATCGACGCAACGGGGACCGCACCGAAATCGGTGATCACGGAGCTGCCATCTTCAGCTTCCCTCCGCCCGTGACAGCGAGCTTCACAGGCCAGCAACGCCATGGTAGGTGCGAGCAGGAAACCGCGTCAACAAGCACCGCAATGGCTTGAATCGTCCCCGGATGCTCCTCAATTTCCGGCCAGGATTCGTTCCGCCTCCGGAAGCCACGGGATGCCTTCTTCCAGTTTCGCCACAACGCGTTCGATGAGCTCGTCGATGATCTTCGAAATGGAGAGATCCACCCCATTTTCCCTCAGTATCCGCGCTGTCGCTGGCATAGCCTGCCCGACTGTGGCCCGGGCGTCTAGCGTGGTCCAAACGATTCCATGTTCCTGCGCCAGCTCCGTCTGGGCGGCTAGCCAGTACGGCTTCGTGTCGACGAGCGTGCCGTCCATGTCCCACAGGACCGCCTGCGGGCGGCGCTCGTTGTCAGAGGTCATGGCGGTGTCCGTCTTGGAATGTCTGGCCCAGGGCAATGTGACGTTGATGTGATGGTGCCCGGGGCTGCGCGGTTCGGGACGCTGCCCCGGCGTCGGAGGAAAAGTCTGAGCTTAGCCCGACGACGCTGACTCTGGCCGAGGGCATTCGCGCGCAGTATTTCGCTGGGTGTGGCTACGCCGGGGAGGTGCTGGAGACCGCGCCGGATGCTCTCCTGGAGGACAGCTCGACATGCTCGACGCCGGCGTCCCGGGCCCGCGTGGCGGACCTGACCGCCTCCGCGGGCGCGAGGCAGGCTCGAAGACAACGGATGGTTCGATGAAGCGCGCTATGCCTCCCACGGCGGGGCCTTCCCGATATTCGTCAAAGGCACCGGGCGCGTCGCCACCGCAACAGTCTCCGGACTCCCGCAAAAAGCCGACCACGACCTCGTGGTCGAAGCACCGAAGCCTGGGTGGGTCCTCCTTCTCTTTGTCTTACGCTTCGGGGATGACCATGGCGAAGCGTTCCTCGCGGGCTACGTCAGGGTCCGGTCCGTTGCGCACGCCGGTGTCGAGCGCGTCGATGGCGGCGAGTTCGTCGGCTCCGAGCTCGAAGTTGAACACGTCGAAGTTTTCGGCGATGCGTGCCGGGTTGGTCGACTTCGGGATGGCCGAGCGGCCCTGTTGCAGGTGCCAGCGGAGCATGACCTGTGCGGGACTCTTGTCATGTGCCCGTGCGACGGCGGCGATTGCAGGGTCCTTCATGACGTTCCGGCGCTCCTCACCCCAGCCGGGGTAGAAGGTGATCCCTCCGATCGGGGACCAGGCCTGGGTAAGGATGCCGTGCCCGGCGTCGGCGGCCTGGACCTCCCGCTGGGTGAAGTAGGGGTGAAGTTCGATTTGGTTCACCGCCGGGACGACGTCAGTCGAGTCGAGCAATTGCTTCAGGTGGTGCGGCATGAAGTTGCTGACGCCGATCGCCCGCACTCGCCCATCGGCGAACAGGGTCTCCAGCGCCTTGTATGTGGCGATGGTTTTCTCGAACCGGTCGGGTGCGGGCTGGTGCAGGATGAATAGGTCCAGGTAGTCGACGCCGAGCTTGCCCGTCGCTTTGTCCCAGGCATGCAGGGTCTGCTCGTAACCGTAGTCGCTGACCCAGACCTTGGTCTCGACGAACACCTCCGGACGATCCAGGCCGGAGGCGCGGATGCCTTCACCGACTTCCCGTTCGTTGCCGTAGGCTGCGGCGGTGTCGATGTGCCGGTAGCCGGTGGCCAGCGCGGCCTCGACGGCCGCCGTCGTTTGCTTCGGGGCGCTTTGAAAGACGCCCAGTCCCAGGGCGGGCATTGTGACGCCGTTGTTGAGTGTTAGTTCCATGTCCATGCCTTTCACGGTATGCAGATGTGCGGGATTGTGGGAGGGCACGTCAGTACCCCCTTGAAGTGGTGGTCGGGTGGTTCAGCGGGCGGCTTCGAGCTGCAGCGCCGACGCCGCCTCCCGGGGTATCTTGGCGCGGCGTGCCGCGAGGTCCTCGGGCAGGATGAGGGCCGCCGCGACGGCCAGTGCCACGAGCAGGAGAATGCTGCCGGTCGTGAGGGCGACGCTGACCTGGGCGGCCAGGTGCGCGACGGCGGGCCTCGTGGCCGGGACCGTCGCTGCGGCGGCGACTGCGATGCCAAGCCCGAGGCAGGTGCCGACCTGGTGGAAGGTGTTCACCAGGCCCGATGCCGCGCCGGCGTCGGACGCGGGGGCTCCGATGATGCCGAACGAGGTCAGCGGCGCGAACGCGAGACCCTGGCCGGCCCCGATGAGGACCATCGGCAGGGCAACCCCGGTCAGGTATGCGGAGTCGGTACCGGCCCGGCTGAGCCAGAACATCCCGGCGAGGGTGATCAGGATGCCGGCCACGAGCGGGATGGAACCCGGCATCCTGCCGATGAGCCGCGGGATGCTCATCGCGACGGCGAAGTTGACTGCGGTCATGGGCAGGAATCCGAGGCCGGCCTGCAGGGGGTCGAAGCCGAGCACTTCCTGCAGGAACTGCGTGGTGAAGAAGAAGAACCCGATCATCGCGCCCAGATACAGGAACCGGGCGACATAGGCGCCGGTGCGGCGGCGGCTTGCGAACAGCCGCAGCGGCATGATCGGCTGGGCCGCCGTGCGCTCGATCAGCACGAATACGACCAGGAGCACGACGCCGGCGCTGACGGCGGTGACTGTGATCGGCGAGTTCCAGCCGGCGTCGGCGGTGTTGATGATGCCGAACACGAGGGCGCCGACACCGAGGGTGGCGCTGAGCGCGCCGAAGGCGTCGAAGCGGCCGCGGGCCCGGCCTGTTTCCGGGATGAACCGCGGCGCGAGTGCGATCATCGCGGCGCCGATGGGCACGTTGACGAAGAACCCTGCCCGCCACGAGATCCAGTGGGCCAACGCCCCGCCGATCACCAGGCCGAGGCTCGCGCCTATCCCTGCAGTGGCGCCGTACAAGGCAACGGCCCGGGTCCGTTCACGGCCTTCCGGGAAGCTCGCGGTGAGCAGGGAGAGTGAGGCGGGCGCGACGATCGCCGCCCCGATACCCTGCACGGCGCGGCCGGTGATCGCCCACCAGCCCGCCGGGGCGACGCCGATCAGCAGCGACGCGATCGAGAACACCACCAGCCCGAACACGAAAACCCGCCGGCGGCCGAGTAGGTCTCCTGCCCGGGCTCCGAGGAGCAGCAGGCCGCCGAAGACCAGCGTGTACGCATCCTGCACCCAGGAGAGCTCGCCGGTGCTCAGCCGGAGATCCGCCTGCAGGCTCGGCAGGGCAGTGAAGATGACCGAGTTGTCCAGCAGGATCATGAAGTAGCTGAGGAGGATGATCGCCAGGATCGCTCCCGGGTGGGACGCTGTTGCGGGTTCAGGTTTCATGCTCTCCATGCAACCGTTATTCCTTGCCGGCCGGGAGTCACGGCCGTTCCGGGTAACGCCAGTGCCTCCCTCGTCCCGGCGACCGCGCGTAGCGTGGATGCCATGACACACAGCGACGACGTGCGGAAGTTCCTGACCTCCCGCCGCGCAAGGATCACCCCCGATGAGGCCGGGCTTCCCGTCTACGGCGGCAACCGGCGGGTCACCGGGCTGCGCCGTGAGGAAGTCGCGATGCTCGCCGGGATGAGCATCGACTACTACATCCGCCTTGAGCGGGGAAACCTCTCCGGCGCCTCGGATAGTGTCCTCGAAGCCCTTGGACGTGCGTTGAAGCTCGACGACGCCGAGACGGCCCACCTTTTTGACCTGGCCCGCGCCGCCGCGGCCTCTCCCCGGGTGCGGCGCAGGCACAGCCCGCAGACGGTCCGGCCGAGCGTGCAACGCGTCATCGATGCGATCACGGCCGCACCGGCCTGGGTCCGCAACGACCGCGGGGATGTCCTCGCCGCCAACGAACTGGGCCGTGCCCTCTATCTGGACATGATGGCCGAAGGGCCCACTCCCCCGAACAGCGCGCGCTTCACCTTCCTGAACCCGAAAGCGCGGGAGTTCTTCGCCGACTGGGAACGCGCAGCGGATGACATCGTCGCAGTCCTGCGCTCCACAGCCGGAAAAAACCCGTACGACAAGGACCTCACGGACCTGATCGGTGAACTCTCCACCCGCAGCGAAGAGTTCCGTACCCGATGGGCCCGCCACGACGTGAAATACCACCGCGCCGGCCGCAAACACCTCCACCACCCGATCGTCGGCGACCTGGACTTGAGCTTTGAAGCGCTGGAACTGCCCGCAGACCCGGGACTGCGCATCAACGTCTACACAGCGGACCCCGGGACACCCTCCGAGGACGCCCTGAAAGTCCTCGCCAGCTGGGCCGCCACGCAACGGAACACCGCCGAGGCCGCGGTCAAGGAGAAACGATGAACGAACGTCCACCTATTGTCCTGGTGGTTCCGGTGTGGGGCTGAGTCCCCTCACGGACGGAGGTCGAGCGCGTCTAGCAGTCGTTTCACTGAGCCGCCGAGGTTCCACTCGGTAGCCAGACGCTCGAGTTCAACGCGTGAATCTCCGACGACCGGGCGCAGCAACGCGCGCGCCTCTTCGAGAGTGGGAAGTGCGAGGTCGCGCACGACTTTCACAACAACGGGAGCAACCTCCAGGTAGTCGGCGGAGGCGGCGAGCTTCGACCTCACGGGCGCGGACAGCCCGCTGCCCGGGTCCGCCGCGGCCGCAAGCAACCCGTCGAGCGTGCCGTACTCCGCGAGCAACGACGCCGCCGTCTTCTCGCCGATCCCGGCGACGCCCGGCAGCCCGTCGGAGGCGTCGCCGCGCAGCGTCGCGAAGTCGGCGTACTGCTCGGGCAGCACACGATACTTACCGACGACGACGGCATCGGTCACGATCTCAAGGTTCCTCATGCCTCTGGCCGTGTAGATGACCCGCACCTGGCGGGCGTCGTCGACCACTTGGAAGAGATCGCGGTCACCGGTCACGACGTCGACGGGAAGGTCGGCGTGGCTGGCATAGCTGCCGATGACGTCGTCGGCCTCGTGTGCGGCAGCCCCGACGACGGCGATGCCCGCGAGGCCGAGCACCCTGCGGATCATGGGAACCTGCAGCTGCAGCGCGTCCGGCACCACTTCGACGTCGGGAGCACCCGGCACCTCCTCCGCGACCCGATGCGACTTGTACGTCGGGATCAGGTCCACCCGCCACTGCGGACGCCAGTCCTCGTCCCAGCACGCCACCAGATGCGTCGCCTCATAGTCGGTGGCGAGCCGGGCGATCATGTCGAGCAGGCCGCGAACGGCGTTCACGGGCGTGCCATCGGCGCTGCGGATCGAATCGGGTACGCCGAAGAAGGCACGAAAGTACAACGAGGCCGTATCAAGGAGCATCAGGCGTTGGGGCATAACCGATCATTACATCCATGAACCCCGATCCAGCGGAACCGAGAGCAGAACTTAGCGCTGCTACGGGGCGCGGAGATCCAATCACGCCTCGAGGCGGCCCCTGGAGGCGTGCGGGCGTACAAGATGGTCATCGAACCCCGGGATGAGACACTCCAGCAACGCTCACACGTTGGCTATGAGTGGCTGTACGTACTCAACGGACGTCTGCGTGCCGCCCCCGGCCGAACGCCAGCCGGGTAGCGGCACGCTCCGTGTCCAACGACCCTGACAGTGTCCCGCAAGCCCAACTGAGCGGAGAACCCGAAGGTCGGAAAGGATCCTTACTTGCCTGGGCCCTGGGCCCTGGCTTCAGCATTCCTAACGTGGCGGCGAACCACCGCTGCGGACGCTGCGCTGGCAGCCAGAGCCCCTGCACCGACCAGCGACCACAGGACCAGGTTGGAATCGGCAAGGGTGTTTGCCCCGCCGATTGCGGTGCCAGCGGCAGTAACGCTGGAAACAGCCGCGAGACCGGAATTACCTTTGCCGTTTCCGCCGCCGTGGTGGCCGCCGCCGTCGTTGTTGCCTCCGCCGTTCCCGGAATTCACAACCACGGCTGCCCAGCGCCTGTTGCCGGACGTGGCACCAACGGCGCCGATCGTGTAGTTGCCACCGTCTGTGAAGGTAATGGCGGTGGAGAAAGCGCCCGTGGCGTCTGCGATGACGGTGAAGTTGGACGGAGCGGGCCGCCCGCCGTCCGAAGCCTTCTTGCCACCGGTCCGCTCGAAAGTGATATTGATGGTTTCGCCGGCGATGTAGCCGCTGCCGGAAAAGGTGATGGATTCGCCGCGAGCTATGGTGCCGTCGGAAACGGTTCCATACTCATTGCCCGGCGCCGGGTAGGTGGTGGCTGCCACGGCCGGAGCGGTGCCAGCCAGTGCGATTGTTCCTGCAAGTGCAAGCGCTGCAATGGACTTCTTCATTTGTCCCCCCTGAGACGAATTACGGAGTTCGCTTGATTCTGGGGATATAGATCCCCACGCGATTGCGTGCTGTATTCCCAAATGTCTAGCCAGCGACGACGGTATCATTCACAGCTGCTTAGGTCGATAACAATCAACGAGCGCACCCGCAGAACGCTCCGGCCTGGGCCAGGTCGAAGCGTTCGCTGAAAGCGTCACTTTTCAGGCGGTACTCTCCGCATCACAGGCAACGGTGCCGTGTCGAAGAATCGGTAGTCCCTCGTGGGGAACCGGATTGGTTTTCCCGCGGCTTCTGCTTTCTCCCGGACAAAATCGTGGTCTTCCCGGGAGAGGACAACCTGCCCGTCCGGGTCACGCCCGATGTCCTCCGGCGCGCCCCTGCTGAACTTGGCCGAAATGGCAGAGGGTAGAACCAGGCATGCCGGATTCTCCAAAAGCCATGTTCGGGTCTCGGAATCGAGCCGATCCCACTCATCCTTGAGGCTCACGTTCGTAAACACCGCCTTCCCAGTAGGCATATCCCGAATTTGGATTCCGTCCAGACTACCCCTGCCCTTCAGGCGCTTGATAGGGCCGAGACCGTTGGAAACTTGAAGTTGTCCGTCAACGCGACATGTCCCGCGGCCGGGCTGGCCGCGGGACATGCGCCGGGGGGATGGTTCCTCAGGCGGTGCGCATTTGCCCGGTGGTGATGGGCGAGGGCTTGAAGCCCTTGACCGCCATCCACACGCCAAGCGACAACTCCCAAACGAAGATCGGCAAGGTCGCAAGTCCCGACCACACCGAGAGCCCCTCATTGATGCCGAACATCGTTGAGAACGTCGACGAAAGCAGCAGCGGGCCGCCGATCAGTCCAAGCAAAGGAATGACGCGCGGCACGAGCCCCGAACGGTACATCAGGTACCCGAGCAGCAGCCCGCTCACGCCCGGAACCAGGCTCGGCCCGAGAATGAACGTCCAGTCGCGAACCGCCACGAGCGCCTGGCCTACGGGAACCAAGGCAGGGTCTGCGCCGCCGTTCTGGCGCAAAGTGACCACAGCCAGGAGGCTGACGACGCCGATCACGATCACCGCGGCTTCAAACATCCGGGCGGTGACGAAGCCCAGCGCGATGCCCTCGTTCTGCCGTTTGACGACAGGAAACAGTGCGACGGCGGTACCCACGGCGGAAACAGCGTTGACGAGATCGAGGAAGCAGCCGAAGATGACGGTCGAGTCGGCACCGGGGCCCGTGATGTAGTGCGGATCGTTTAGGACGGGGGAAATCAGGAACAGCGCCGGGATCGAGCTGACGAAGGTGATCAGGTACAAGATGCCTGCGACCATCGCGGTCTTCCGCAGCGGGTCCATCCGGACATGATCGGTTGTTGGGGTTTGGGTTGCGGTTTTCACGGTCTGGTCCTCTTTGGGGATGAAAGTGGGGGTGTTCGACGCCGGCTGGTTAGTGTTCGACGCCGGCTGGCCGGGTTTGGTGGTTCCGGTTTGGGTGATTGCCAAGAGCGGTAGCGCCAAGTCGCGGAGCTTTTGCAGCAGACCGTGGAGCGCGGCTTGGTCTACGGTCCGGGTGCGGATGACGGTGGTTCCGTCGTGTTCGTTGGTGAGGCTCAATCCTTCGAACCAAGCGGCCCAGCGGGAATCAAGATGGCCTTTGACGCGGACTTCGTACTCGACCGGAGTGTCGTCCCGGTCTACCGATCTCGCGTTCATCGCCCCTCCTTCTGCCTTAGTGGAGTTCAGCCGCCTTTGCGGATGACTTCCTTTAGCTTTGAAGGTAGAGGGAGGTGTGGTGAGCGGGGATCACCACATCTGGTGATTGATGTGGTGATCTTTTCGCGACAAGAGATTCAGTTCCTCGGCTCGCCGGACGGCTGAGCGGCGGTTATTCGCGCCGAGCTTGGCGTAGATGTTCTTGGTATGCGTCCGGAGGGTGTTGAGGGAGACGAGCAACTCGCGCGCGATCTCCGGTCCGCTCAGCTCCGAGGAAAGAAGCCGAAGCACTTGCAGCTCGCGTTCGCTCAGGGGCTCCAGTAAGCGTTGCTGTGCCCGGGTGCTGCGCGTTTCGGCCCCGAACGACTCCAAAAGCCTGTCTACGTAGTCCGGGGCGCTCCCTTGGCTCGCGAGCGATTCCAGCAAGTTGGCCATCGCTTCACCCTCATCGACGAACACCGAAACGTATCCCTCTGGTGCGGCGAGCGCTACCGCGCGTTGCAGCGCTGCCAGCGCCCCGCCGTCGTCCGCTTCTTTTTTGCGTGCTAGCGCCATAAGAACCAGAAGTTCGACGACGGTCCCCGTCCTGCCGCCTCCTTCCGCGGCTCGAAGGAGACGGACTAGCAGGGCGATCGCGCGTCCGACGGAGTCCTCCGACAGCTCCTTCCTGTGCTGGGCGAGTAGTGCCCTGGCCAAGGTGATGTGCTCGAACTCGTGCAGGTAGGAGAGCTCATTTTCGGTGGAGATGCCGCGCTCACGCGCCCAGTGGAGAGCGTCGGACGTCCTTCCCTGCGAGATCCACATCCGCGCCCGCACGGCCGCGACCGGATGTACCTCGGGAAAGAAGTCGCCGACGTAGAGGCGCTCGGCCTCGTCGAGTTGCTCAAGCGCGCCGCCCACGTCCCCTTCCGCTTGGAGGATCCGGGCCATCGCGACCCGCGAGCGATACGGGTTTTGGGGCAGCGCGGCGTCCTCGCTGAGCTTCTGGCTGGTCATCACGTGCTTCTTTGCGGCTTCAAGTTCGCCGCGGTCAAGAAGGAGCATGCTCATTCCTACGTGCATGTCGGCCGTTCCCCGGAGCATTTGCTCGGGGTGCCTGCCCGCGATCTCAAGACCCCGCTCATAGATGGCCATTGCGTCGCGGAGCCGGCCTTGGGTAATCCGGATGTCGGCCATGGCGATGGAGCAACCGAGCATGTCCGAGTGGTGACCGGCCCTTTCAAGGCTGTTATAGGAATCGGTCCACAGGCCGTGCGCAACGCCCAGTTTTCCGTTCGTCCAGTGGCCCAGCGCCAATAGCCCTGAAGCCGCTCCGCGCTCAAGATGATCGTCTTTCCCGACAAGGCCGAGCGCGGTGGTTGCGTGCGTCATGGCCCCGGCGACATTCCCGACTGCCAGCGCCTGCGCGGCACGGTAGATCGCGATCGAGCTGGTGAGGTTCCCGCCGTCGCCGCCTTCCGCCGTCGTACGTACCCACTGCTCTGCCTCAAGGAGGCGGGCGTCGACGCCAGTGAGCTCGCCGCTAGCGAGGAGCGCCCCCGCGTAAGCAACGCTCAGCCCGGGCCGCGCGTGTATTAGTTCGCCGGGGAGCGCTTCGAGCCAGCGGCTCAGCGTGGCTTCCTGGCGGTCCTTGCGCATGGCAGGGATCGCGAGCTCGATCAAATCCGCGGCCCGCTCGAAGTCCTTGCCGGCCGTTGCGTGGCGGATAGCTTCCGGAATGTCGCCGTTTTGTTCGTGCCATAGGCTTGCGCGCTCATGCATTTCGTTGATGCGGCCCGGCTGCTCGTCCATGAGCCGTGCCCGCAGCACGTCGGCGAAGAGGTGGTGGTAGCGGTACCACCAGCGGCGATCGTCGAGCGGAACCACGAACAAGTTCCCTCGATCGAGCGACTCAAGCATCGCTTTTCCGTTGTTTTGGCCGGTCAGGGCGTCGCAGAGCGGGCCGTTGAGCCTGTTCAGGATGGAAGTCTGCAGCAGGAAGTTCCTGACGTCGTCGTTCTGGCGCTGAAGTACCTCTTCCACGAGGTAATCGACGATATAGCGGTCATCACCTGCGAAGCCCGCGATGAAGCCGGCGACGTCGTCCCTTCCCTGCATCGAGAGCGCGGCCAATTGGAGCGCAGCGATCCAGCCCTCGGCACGACCTTCGAGGGCGGCGATATCCTTCGCGGTGAGACCCAGTCCCATCACGCCGTTGAAGTACGCAGCAGCTTCCTTCAGTGTGAAGCGGAGATCGGCGGCACGGATCTCGAGGAGCCTGCCGCGTGCCCTGAGCCGCGCGAGTGGCAAAGCTGGATCGGCACGGCTCGCGATGACCAGTTGCAGATGCGCAGGCATGTTCTCGAGGAGAAAGGCCAGCCCCTCCTGCAGGTCCTGATTGTCGATGACATGGTAGTCATCTAGCACCAAGACAAGTCTGTTCGGGATGGCCTGCAACCCGTTGATCAGGACGGTCAGGAACGCTTCAGTGCTCGATTGCGGGGATCGGAGTGTTGCGAGTGCTTGGGCGCCGAGACCGTTCGATGCCTTGTCCAGCGCGGCAACAAGGTAGGTCCAGAAGAGCGTTGGATCGTTGTCCCGCTGGTCGAGCGAGAGCCAGGCGAGCGATCGGCCGTCGGAAGGTGCTTCTGCCAACCACTCGGTCAGCGCCGTCGTTTTCCCGAAGCCGGCGGGGGCTGAGACGAGGATCAGCGTTTGCTCGTCGGCCTGGTTCAGACGGTCGCTGAGCCTTGGGCGCGCCACGAGCGCGCGTCGTGGCACTGGGACGTGAAGTTTGGTCTCGAGCAACGGGCCTGCCATCACGGACCTCCCTCGACAGCCCGGGCACTTTGCCTCGGCCCGGGTGATCCCAGTGTAGTGCCGGAGGAGGTTGGGCTTACATCTTGGGGAACTCGCCTATCGGCGGTAAATCACTGCTCTGTTCCCGAATCTTTCGCGCCCGATAGCAATGCGTAGTATCCCGGAACCCACTGCGGAAGACCGCTGGCGTTCATAGGCACCACTTCGATGTTGACCGGACCGTCCGCAATCAACTTCCAGTCCGAATCCGAAAACACGCTGTGCCGTTCCCTTGCACCGAAATGCCCGGGCCGGGGAAGGTTCTCCAAGGCGCGCTGCAGCTGCAGGGGCATTCCTTGCCTGGTGGCGCCGAGCTCGGCCAGGTAACCAAGGCTATTTCCGCGGAAATTGGTTTCGGCCAGTAACACCCTGCCTCTGTTCCCGACGACGGTTCGCAGGTTGGCGGCCATAGCAGCTTGCTTGCCCGGTTTCAGGACGTGGAAGACTCCGCGGACAAAGACATTGGCGGGCCCCAGCCGCTCCAATAGGAGCTCTCCGGCACCTGCACCCGCGGCATCCAGGACCATGAAGTCGGCATTATGGACGCCTTCCGCTTCCCGGCCGGCCATCTCGATCGCCCCCTTGGATACATCGATTCCGAGAACCCTTGGAAATAGGCCGGCAAGCCAGCGGGTGTGGGTTCCGTTGCCGCACCCGACGTCAACTACCGGGAGATCCGGATCAAAGTGGGCTGCAATCGCATCGGAGTAATGCGCGCGCTCGGCCAGGGAGTCGGAGTCCCAAAGCACGTCTCCGGAACGGCCAGTAGTGCGGATTCCGCGCCAGTATCCTTCCCACGCGGCGTCGGGGTTTCTCGGTGCCCGGGAAGCGAGGCGCACTACTGTGGGGACAAGCAGCATCTGGTCCCAAAGCTTCGACATGCGCTAACTCTACAGACGCCGTGCGGGTCGGCGGAGTTGATCCGGTATTTCCGCGGCCGGTACAGGATATCCGTAGAAGTAGCCCTGCCCGTAGAGGCAACCCATGGCCCCCAGCTGGGCCGCCTGCTCGGCGGTTTCGATGCCTTCCACGGTCGCGTTGAGCCCCGCAGCGAAAATCAGCTGCAGAATGGCAGAGACGAACTTTTGCTGCCGAGGATCCGACTCCATGTCCTTTATGAGTGACTGATCGACCTTCACCGTGTCTGCCGGAAGCGACCTGAGGTAGCTGATGGACGAATAGCCGGTACCGAAGTCGTCAATTTGCAAGCCCACACCGAGCTCCCGGAGCCCGCTGAGGACCAGTTCCTGTCCGGTTTCACGGGACATCAATACGGTTTCGGTGATCTCTAAGATCAAGCGCCGCGGATCCACGCCATACCTGGCCAGCGTGTCCCTGATGTCATCCAGCAAGTCGGTTCGAAGCAGTTCGGCAGCAGAAAGATTGATGTGCAGAGAATAGTCTGGCAAGTCCGGATCTGTTTGCCTCCAGCGCCTCATTTGGGCGAGACCTTCATGCAGCACCCATCGTCCCACCTCAAAGATCAAGCCGGTTTCTTCTGCGATGCCAATGAAGCTGCCCGGCATGATCGTTCCGCGAACAGGGTGATGCCACCGGATGAGGGCTTCGACGCCGATCACGCGGCCGGAAGCCAATTCGACCACCGGCTGATACAGCAGCGCCAGCTCCCCTCCGGCAACAGCGGTTCGCAGTTCGGCAGTTATTCGCGACCGTTCCCGAACGGCGTCGAGCATGTCCGGGTGGAAGAGTTGGACGTTGTTGCGGCCGCGCGCCTTCGCCTGGTACATGGCAATGTCGGCATCGCGCATCAGCGCCTCTGCCCGGTACTCCGGCGTGCCGATGCAAACGCCGATGCTGGCCATCGCCCAAACCGTTTCCATTCCGATACACATACTGTCCTGCAGATACTCCGATGCGCGGTGCGCAATTCGAAGGACCTCCTCTTCAGTAGCCGCGGCAATGAGGATGGCAAACTCATCCCCGCCCAGGCGGGCCACGGTATCCTGTGGCCTGACGGCGGAGCGGAGACGTTTGGCAACTTCCACCAGCACGGCGTCACCGGAGCTATGGCCCAGGATGTCGTTGATGGCCTTGAATGAGTCCAGGTCTAGGATCAACACGGCCGGAGATTTTCCGCGGTCCGTGCTGGACAGGATCGCTTCCTGTATCCGCTCGGTAAGCAGCGTCCTATTCGCAAGACCCGTTAGGGCATCCGTCTTGGCCATCTGTTCCAGCTCAACCTGTGTTCGCCGCAACATAGCCGTGCGGGCGGCCACCCGCTGTTCCAGTTCCGAATGAATGTGGCCCAGTTCCTCAGCGAGCAGGTTGACTCCCGTGATGACAGCATCAATGTCATCACGATGCTCCGACGGCTGAATGCGTGTGTCCAGATCACCGGCAGCCAATCGGACAACACCGTCAACCAACAGCTGGAGACGCGGGTCCTCGACGCTCTTTCTCGAGGTCATGTAATCCCAGGGGACAGAAAACCGCCGGAAGGCGAGCCGTTGATAGGGTCCTTATAAACGCAGCAACTGGCAGAGTTGCCGCTTGGCCTTGACAGGAGCGAGAAGCACAGCCAGGTCTCACGCACCTGCATTAAGCCAGTCCATGGCCTCGCTGCGCGAGGTAAAAAAACGAGTCGGGCAAGGCGGGACGTGCACTCCGAGGAAGAAGTTCGCAAGGACCCGGTCTACAGGCGATGTCCCTAACAAGGCGATGCGCGACGCGCCGCAGGGAATAGACCACACAGCCCTGGCCTCCCGGCTAACGGAAGCGACCGCTGCCATGTCTACAAGCATCGGATGCTGATCCTGCTGGCATAGCTCGTTGACTTTCGCCATGGCCGCGCGGGCATCCTCGACCTGAATGTCGACCCCGGGCAGCCAGCGCAAATGGAGAAGTCCGTCGACGCCTAAGTCGACACTGGCCTTTCCACCGTTCGCAATCTCCGGTACCACGATCACGTCCTCCCCAGGCAGGCCGCCGAACCTTTTCGGCAACTCCCCAAAAAGTACCCCAGGTTCCCAACTTCTCTTGGAAACGACGCCGGGCCGACGCCCCGCGTGTTGACCAGCTCAAGAACGGGCAAGGTACCCCTCCGCACCGGGCTATAGCCGTCCCGAGGTGACAGAGTAGCAATCGCCAATGGCGATAGCGTAGCTTTCCGAGCATTGGTCCTCAAGCCCCCTCGTTGGCTCATCAAAGATGCCCGCCTAGCCGCATTCGAAGAATCATCAGAGCGTGCCCGCGTGGGGATTGCCTCTCGCCGCGGAGGGCGGTGGGACCTACTGTGGAGCTATGGACGCCTCAGCTGCTCACGCCTTTGCGGTTCCGCCGGTATCAGCCCGGCGCGCCACCACTGCCGTTGAAGACGTCATCACCCTCGCGGCCGGCATCTGGCTCCTCACAGGAACCTACGTTGACGGCTGGGCGCACAACAACCTCCGCGACCTCGAGACGTTCCTCACCCCGTGGCACGCAATCCTCTACTCCGGCTTCGCGGCCTGCGCCGTCTGGATCGCCGCCCTGACCTGGCGCCGGCACGCGCCCGGCACGCGGTGGACCGAAGCGATCCCCGCCGGCTACGGGGCCGCGGCAGTCGGGGTCGCTCTCTTCCTGATCTCCGGGGCTGCCGACTTTGCCTGGCATTCGGTGTTCGGCATCGAGCAGGGCATCAAGGCGCTGTTCAGCCCGTCCCATCTGGGGCTCGCCACCGGCGGTTTCCTTATCCTTGGCGCGCCGTTCTCCGCAGCATGGCACTCGCCCGAACGGTCCTGGCCACGGCTGGCGCCCGCCGTCGTGAGCGCCATGCTCTCCGGCATGGTTGCGGCATTCATCCTGCAGGAGTTCGCGGTCTTCGCCCGCCATGGACTCATCCAGACATACAGCTCCGCTGCCGGGGCGCAGCCCGCGGTAACGAATCCGACGTCGTCGTCCATCATCGTCTCCTTGGCATCGTTCTTCGTCTCAACGGCCGTACTCTTCTTGCCCGTCCTCTTGCTGTCACTGCGCTGGCGCTTACACCCCGCGGTGTCCGCGGCCATGGCACTGCTCCCCTCCATAGCCCTGCAGATCATGGTCGCGCTGCGGGACGCCTGGCTCGTGCCGGCTGCCCTCGTCGGTGCAGTTCTCGTCGGAGTGCTATGGGCGGTGGCGCGGCCCGAGCCGGACCGTCACGCAAGGCTCATGACCGCGATGGGCCTCTCCCCTGTCGTGTTCTGGGCCCCGTACTTCGCCGGTGTGGCGCTCCACGACGGGGCACTGAGCTTCTCCCCTGAAATTTGGGGCGGGACGCTCGCCTGGTCCGGACTCGAAATGCTCGCCCTCGCCGTGCTCACCCTCAAAGTGAGAGCCACAGCAGCCACCCAATTCCGACGCCCATAGCCCAGAGCGGTCAACCAACCATCTGCCATCGGCGCTCGACGATATTGACGCAGTGTAGCCCCGCGCTCACGCTTGAAGCATGGCCACCAAACTATCCGGAGTGATCCTCGGGACGTTCCCGGAGCTGCGCTACGAACCCACAGCCAAGCGGATCCGCGCGACTCTGGGCGGGAACGCCGTCGTCGACACCCTGCACGCGTGGCTGGTCTGGGAGCCGAAGCGCATTACCCCGATTTATGCGGTGCCGGAGGCCGAACTGCTAGCAGCGCTCACACCGCCGCGCGACCCTGCGGCCGATGTCCCGGAGCTCGGCGTCAGGCTGTCCGCAGGCTCACCTCCATCGCTGGATCCGCGCACGGGGTTCGGCCGGCATACCACCTCCGGCGAACAACTCGACGTTGTGGCAGGGACGACGACCGCGCCCGGGGCCGCGTTCCGCCCGGACGATCCGGACCTGGCCGGGTATGTCGTGCTGGATTTCGCCGCCTTTCAGTGGCGGGAAGACGACGAGGAGATTATCGGCCACCCCCGCGACCCCTTCCACCGTGTGGACATCCGGGCGTCATCCCTGACCGTGGAGGTCTCCCTCGACGGCGTCACGCTCGCCAAAACGGACGGCGCACAACTCCTGTACGAGACATTGCTTCCCGTCCGCTACTACATCCCGCCCGGGGACGTGCGGCTGGACCTCATGGAGGAGAGCCCCAAGAGGACCGTGTGTCCATATAAGGGCGAAGCCCGCTACTGGACGTACCCCGGAACAGAGGACGGCAGGAATGTCGCCTGGAGCTACGACAAGAGTTTCCGCGACGCCGCACAGATCCACAACCTGGTGAGCTTCTTCAATGAAAGGGTGGACCTGACGGTCGACGGCATCCTGCAGGCCCGGCCGGTAACGCCCTGGTCGCGGCCGCAGGACCGCCGCGAGTGACGGACGGCAGCTCACTGTAGGTACCCCGGCCCGGCTCCCGCACCGTCTGTCATCGCGGTGTTTTGTCGGGACGGACCGGAGTCGCCGTTCAGCGAGGAAGTAGATAGGCCGTGAGGTTCCGGGCCGCGAGGCCGCTCCGGGTCGCGGGCACCAGAAGCGCGGCGGCCAGAACGTGGCCGCGCTGGCGGGGGTTGGCCCGCCTGCGGTGGCGGGATTCGTAGCCACGCAGCGCGGCAGCTGGGTCATCTGGGGTGGCGGCCAAGGCTTCGGCGAGAATGGCGGCGCCCGTCATGGCAAGGCTGGACCCGTCGCCGAACAATGATACGCAGGACGCCGCGTCCCCAAGCAGCGTCACGCGTCCTTGGGACCAGCTGGGCAGCCGCACTTGGCTGATGGCGTCGAAGTACAGGTCCTCGGCGTTGTGCACAAGTTCGCGCAGGTCGGGTATCTCGGGCACCGGCCAGTCGCGTGCGCCGTAGGCTTCGAGAATGATCCGTTGCTGGGCCTGGATGTCTCGGTAGTCGAGGCCGGATGGGCTGCGGAAGATGAACCCCGCACCAGCGGTTCCGCGTACCGGATGGACCGTGAGCGACAAACCCGGTTGGTTGTACATGACCACCGTTCCGGGATCGGCTGCGGGCCGGCCGAGCGAAAGCGTCGCGATGTGGAGGCCGAGATGGCGGACAAAATCGGTTTCGGGACCGAACACGAGAGACCGCACCGTGGAGTGCAGCCCGTCGGCCCCAACCACAAAGTCGAACCGTCGCGGGGACGCGTGCTCGAACGTGACGTCCACTCCGGCACCGTCCGCGTCTAGCGCAGTAACCGAATCCCCGAAGAGGAACTCGACATCTTCTCCGGCGGCCTCGCAAAGGATCGCCGCAAGGTCGGCCCGGGGTATCTCGACATCGTCGCCGCGGGGACGTCCAAGCCGCAGCGGACCGACCCGCCGTCCCGATGGGGTCACGAATACAAGGCCGGACGCCTGGGTAGCGGCATCGCGCAGGCGCGTGAGGATGCCCATCCGTCGCGCTACTTCGGTGGCCGCGCCATGCACGTCCACCGGGCTGCCGCTGGAACGCAATCCACTGGCGCGTTCGACCACGGTCGCCTGGAACCCTTGGCGGGCAAGCCAGTACGCCAGCGTCGGTCCAGCGATGCCAGCCCCGCAGATCAGTACCCTGCGTCGTCCCACAAGCGCCAGCCTATAGTAGACGGATCGATCAGTGTCCGCAGTTCCCTTCGCTATCCCACCCGGAGTAAGCCTAGGACGGATCGGATGAGGCCTGACACCGGGGGTCACGGAAAATTGCCGTCGGATGGGAGACCTGTGACTTATTCCTCTACTTCGGTGTGGACCATTTCGGTAGGTTCACCTTCATGGAGAATGCAGAGTCGAGACCGGACACTGAAGTACTCAGTGTCCATGAGTGCTGGAAGTACCTTCGATCCTCCTCCGTCGGCAGGATTGCGGTCGTCAGAGGCGACAGCCCGGAGATCTTCCCAGTCAACTACCTGCCTGACGAAGGGACCGTAATCTTCCGGACGGGACCCGGTACCAAACTGGATGCCGTCATGGCCGGGCAAAAAATCACGTTGGAGGCCGACGGTTTCAACACCTATGGCACCATCGCCTGGAGCGTCATCCTGAAGGGCTATGCCGAGATTGTCACGAAAGTCGACGAACTGCAGGAGTCTGCCGCCGTTGAACTCTCGCCATGGGAGCCGGGCGCCAAAGGCCATCTGGTCCGGCTAACGCCGGCGGAACTCAGCGGTCGAAGGTTCGTGATCAGCGCACCATCCCAATGATGGCCCCCCACAGGACTTCTCACCCTGATCCAGCCCGCGGCCCCCACTGGCCACAAGAGAGACTCCGAGGCGGGACGTAGAGGACCAAAGCCTCTGGGATCCACTCTGCGTGATTCGCATTCTGGAAGGGTCAGGCCGGTTCAGGCCTGACCGGTTCCAAGACAAGGAGGCAGCTATGACGGACCTAATCAGGTGGTTCGATACCCGTCGGTCACCCATCGAGATGATCGAACGGCTCTTCGAGGGTGATGTGGCGGCATCGGGGATTCGGGTCGAACAATTGGTTGAAGGCACCACCCTGGTCGTTCGCGCCGAACTGCCGGGGATCGATCCGGAGAAGGATGTTGAAATCACTCTTGGCGAAGGGTTCCTTGAAATAAGGGCTGAACGGCAGGAGAAGAAGGAGCAAAAGGACAAGGGCAGCTACCGATCGGAATTCCGTTACGGCTCCTTTGTGCGCAGGCTGCCCCTGCCCGACACTGTCCAACGGGACGACGTTTCCGCTTCATACAAGGACGGCGTGCTCGAAGTGAGGGCTCCGATTCCGGAGAAGGTCCAGCCCTCGTCTGCTCACAAGATCCCGATAACGCGGGAGTAGGACACACGGTCCAGCCGATCGGCCGGACCGTGCTCCGGAGCGAGCGACGGAACGGACCGTGACTTTCGGCCCTACAGCCCGGGACAGCCACCGGTCAGGCTAGCGCAGTACGGACACCTTAATCGCGGGAGGAAAGTAATGGGCGGGGAAGCATCCACAGCCAGGATCGTTGTTGGTGTTGACGGATCGGAAGCCTCCATCGAGGCGCTGAGGCAGGCCCAGAGCCTTGCGCTGCCATTGGGAGCGCAAGTTGAGGCCGTTGCTTATTGGGAGTTCCCTCAGGTCTATGGCGGCTACGTGGCGATGGGTATCGATGACTTCGAGGAAGCCGCCGGGCAGGTCCTCAAGGAATCCTTGGAGAAGGTGTTCGGTCCGGAATTGCCGGACAACCTCGTCTCCCGCGTTGTCCGCGGTCACGCACGGGAATCCCTCATTGAAGCTAGCCGGGAAGCGGACATGATCGTTCTCGGCAGGCGTGGCCACGGAGGATTTGGCGGGCTGCTGCTCGGATCGGTGAGTTCAGCCTGCGTCGCCCACGCCCACTGCCCGGTCCTCGTTGTCCATGCACCGGAAAAGGGTTGAACGCGGTCTGTTGCGGTGAAGGCGACTTCACTGTATGTCAGGTATCAGAGCTGGTCCGGAGCAATGCGCTTTCTTGAGCCGCCGGTTTCAATGATGGCTTCCACCACAACTACCCCAGCTCCGCCGATCCAATGGATGGGGAAGAGCTCGGACGCCACCGCATCCGCGGGGAGCCGAGGCGCTTCGTTGCCAGGTATGCCCCGGCGCCCATGATGTTGAATCCAATGATTCCCAACGCCGGGGTGCATGCGGCGACCCCGGTCAGCAGCACAAGGCATCCGACGATGGCAGCGAAAATGCCGAAAGCCGTTTGCCGGGCCTTGGCCGGCCCGGACGCTGATTTCATCTTGGACGCGAACTTGGGGTCATCGCGTTCCAGTTCCTGGGCGATCTGTTCCAGTGTCTTCTTTTCGTATTCGGAGAGCGCCATCATCAGCCTCCTATGCCGGCGTGGGTGGAAACCATTGCTGCTAGAGCGGGTTGTCGAGCGGGACTGCTTTGAGATATTCAGGGAGCCTCTCGGGTTTGATCGCCAAAGCCGTGACCACAGGGGCGACCGCACCCGGAATCCACCCACTCCAGGCGGCGCCCGTCCAGTCCTGCCAACGAGTCCACTTCTTCTTCTAGATTGTGCTCCTTTGACCGGTTTGGGCTTTTCTGGTGGCTGCCCCGGCGACGCCGGGACGGGGTTCGGGGTGCTTGGCCGCTTCGGGCTCATGCACGACGAGAACGGGGCAATGGGCATGGGCGACGCAGGCTGCGCTGACCGAGCCGAGCAACAGGCCGTTGAACCCGCCGTGGCCGCGCCTCCCGACGACCAGCAGAGAAGCGAATCTGCTGGCGTCGATGAGCGACTCCCGGGCGGCGCCGAGGACGAGCCTGGTCCGGACGTTCCGGGGCAGTTCCGGGCCGAAGGCCTTCGCCATGGCATCCTGGAGGATTTCGGATGCCTGGTGGCTGAATCCGTCCCGCCCCATCATCTCGTAGGCCTCATGCCCCGCGGGGAAGTCCCAACAGATCCAGCCCTCGACGTTCGCCCCAAGTGCCGATGCGAGGCGGTGGGCTTGGCGCAGGGCCTCGATGGACGCGTCGGATCCGTCGACGCCGACGACGATCTTGTCATGCTGGCTGCGCGTGGCCATGATGTTCCTCTCCGTTCCCGCGGTTTCTCTAAGAATGGGCAGAAAATTCGCCGCCAAACAGGGCCGAAAGTCATGGCCCCGGCTTGGGTCCTTCGGCCCTTGTTTACCTTTGGTGGGCAGTGAACAATGACATAGCCGGGCAACCATGACGGACCGGCGGGACCGCGGCCACGGGCTGCCCGACAGGAGGATCATGGAACGCCCAGTATCACCCCAAAGCGGCGCCGGGGCCCTTGGCGCGCCACCAATCCGCGTCTATGTCCTGGACGATCATGAGCTTGTCCGCCGGGGACTGCAGGAACTACTGGAAAGCGAAGGCTTCATGGTGGTGGGCATGTCCGGTTCGGCCGAGGAGGC
This sequence comes from Arthrobacter sp. NPDC058127, assembly GCF_042884555.1. Taxonomy (NCBI): domain Bacteria; kingdom Bacillati; phylum Actinomycetota; class Actinomycetes; order Micrococcales; family Micrococcaceae; genus Arthrobacter; species Arthrobacter sp. NPDC058127. The sequence continues at coordinate 52,542 of NZ_JBHVTT010000006.1, forward strand.
CGCCCGGCGCATTCCGGCGTTGCGCCCGGACGTCTCGGTACTGGACGCCAGGTTGCCCGACGGCACCGGCATCGAAGTGTGCCGGGAAGTGCGCTCCGTTGACCCCACCCTGAATTGCCTGATTCTCACCAGCTACGACGACGAACAGGCTCTTCGTGGAGCCGTTCTTGCGGGTGCGGCAGGGTACGTCTTGAAGGAAATCGGAGGCACTGACTTGCTCGGTGCACTCCGCCGTGCTGCGCGAGGCGAGTCATTGTTTGATGCGGCCGTGAAGGCGAAGATCATCCAAGGCTTCACGGAGCCTCAGCGCGTGGATCCCAGGGTCGCCTCATTGACGCCTCAGGAGCGGCGGGTCCTGGATTTGGTAGGTCAGGGTCTGACGAACCGGCAGATTGGGGAACAGATGGTGCTGGCCGAGAAGACCGTGAAGAACTACGTGTCCTCGATGTTGGCGAAGCTGGGATTTGAACGGCGCACCCAGGCTGCCGTGTACATTGCCCACGGACCGGAAACGGACACCGGCACCGTCCGCTGACGGACCGGCGGACCGGAATCTCAGCGGACCGGAACCGACCACAACACGGTCGTGCCCTTCGTCGGGGCGCTGGTCACCTCAAATGAACCGCGCAACTCCGCGGCCCGCTGTTCCATGTTCACCAGACCATTTCCGGGGACGGCATCCCTGAAGCCCCTGCCGTCGTCTTCGATGATCAAGGTCAGCATCCCGTCTTCCACCGACACCGAAACACTGATGGCTCGCGCCTCGGAATGACGGACCGCATTGCTGAGGCCTTCGGAGATGACCGCCAGCGCGTTGGTGACGGTCCCGTCGTCGAGCACCGAATCGACCGCCCCGTTGAGCGTCAGGTGCGGGACGAAGGGCAGCGACCTGGTGGCAGTGCGGACAGTCTGCAGTATGCGGCTGCTGAGCAACTCCCGCTCCCCTGAAGAACGCAACGAGTAGATCGTGTTTCGGAGGTCCCTGATGGTCTCATCCAGTTCCGCCGTGACCGCGTCGATCCGGGTCAGGGCAGGCTCGCCTGTCGTAAACCGCCGCAGGCTCTGGATGCTGAGACCGGCCGCGAAAAGCCGTTGGATGACGAGGTCGTGCAGGTCCCGGGCAATGCGGTCCCGGTCCGAGAAAACCACCAACTGTTCACGGAGCCGATGGATACGGTCAAGCTCCAGGCCCAAGGCCACGTGAGAGCCAAAGACGGCGCCCATCTCCACATCCGTCTTCGGGAACGGCCCCGCTTCAGGGGCTCGAACCAGAAACAGAAGCCCATGGTGGGCGCCCTGGGCGCTGAGATCGATTGCCAGGAGCTTACCCGGGGACAGGCCGTCGATCGATCCGAGGATGTCCCCGGCCTCGTCCATGCATGCGGGCGCACCGGTGGCTGCGACTGACCTGATGACGGCGGAATCCATGGGAAGGATGTTCCCCGCGAAATTTGCGCTGCCGTCCCCGGCGGCACCTGCGACGCGGTACGAACCCACGCCCCCGTTCGGAACCAGGATCAGGGACATCTGGGATCCCGATTCCCGAAGCGCCCTCTCCGCAATCAAATCCAGGGCGGCTGTGTCAGGCTCCGCCGTCCGGTCCTCGCCGAGCATCCGGCCAGTCACATCCATGCACGCTTCAAGCCAGGACGCGCGACGGCGGGCGTCCTCATAGAGCCGGGCGTTCTCGATGGCCACGCCGGCAGCAGCAGCCAACGCCACCGCGAGATCCTCGTCTTCCGGCGTGAAATCCCCACCGCCCTCTTTTTCCGTCAAGTACAGATTGCCGAAGACGACGTCACGGACCCTCACCGGGACACCAAGAAAAGACTTCATCGGTGGATGGTTCTCAGGGAATCCGTATGCCTTCGGATGTTGGCGCAAATCATGGAGTCGAAGCGGGGCCGGTTCGCTGATCAACAGACCGAGGACACCGTGTCCGGTGGGGAGTGGGCCAATCCGGCGTGCAAGGTCTTCGTCGATGCCGACCGTGACGAAGTGGCTCAGCGACTTGTTCTCGCCGAGGACACCCAGGGCGCCGTAGCGGGCATGCAGCAGCCGGCAGGCGGACGTGACGACCCGGTCCAGTACGGCGTCCAGGCTCAAGTCTTCGGCGACCGCCACCACCGCTTCCAGAAGTCCGCGCATCTGTTCCTGGGCATCCAGGAGTTCTCCGGCCCGGGCCAGAAAGTCCCTGAGCAGGTCTTCGATCCGTGTCCCGGTGACGTGGAGGCGATCAGCGCGCACGCGATCTGGAATAGAGCCGTTCATAAGCTGCCTTTCGAGCGGTACCGCCCGCGCGGGCATGTACCCGTGTCGTGGCAGGTGGCGAATCCGATGCCAGACTACTCCCGAGTCGGGTGTTCGCCCAGACGCGTGTGAGGCGAGGGTCTTTGTGCCCTGTTTCCCGCTCATGCCCGGGCGTAGCCTCTGCGACATGACCAACAAACCATCAACACCGGAACCAGAGGTCCTGCAACCTCAACAATGCTGGGAACTCTTGCGCGGCGTCTCGGTGGGGCGCCTCGCCGTCTGGGTAGAAGACCACCCCGACATCTTCCCGATCAACTACAAGGTCGACCACGGCACCCTCGTCTTCCGGACCGGAGAAGGAACTAAGCTCCACTCGGCCCTGAGCGAAACACCCGTCGCGCTGGAGGCCGACGGCGTCAACCCGGACACCGGGGTGGCGTGGAGCGTGGTCGTGAAAGGGCAGGCTGCTGCAATCAGGCTCACCCAGGAGGTGCTCGATACGGTCGGGCTGCTCCTTTTCCCTTGGCAAGCGGGCCGCAAAGACCATTTCATTCGCATCGTCCCGACGTCGATTACCGGACGCCGCTTCACCGTCACCCCTCCCCTGACCTGGTGGAGTCCCCTGGATGACGCAACGCGCGCCGGACTCGAATGACGGCGTCGCCCGGCGGGTCTAAAGCCCCTAACGACGGCGGACAGCCACCGGTAGCGTCAGCGTCATGAACCCTCAATCAACGGATGAAATCGAAAGACTGAGTCCAGGCGAATGCTTTGAATTGCTTGGCCGAGCAACCGTTGGCAGGCTGGCCGTTATTGTCGAGGACCATCCGGACATTTTCCCCGTGAACTACGTCGTGGACCACGGATCCATCGTCTTCCGCACAGGCACCGGCACGAAATTCTGGAACACGATGCGCCATCCCTGCGCGCTCGAAATCGATAGTTTCGATGCGGGCACCGGAAAGGCCTGGAGCGTCGTCGCCAGAGGGCAGGCGCACTTCATCGTCGACCTGCGTGAAAAGGCGGCAGCCGATGCCCTCCACCTGGATCCCTGGCAGCCGGGCAGCAAGAGCCACTATCTGCGTTTGACCTTGGATGCCCTCACTGGTCGACGGTTCAAGGCCACCCGTCCCGATATCTGGAACACTCCCCTGTGGGATGCGCGCTCCGAGCTGTTCCACTGACTTTTGCTGCCAGCGTCGCCGACGGTATCTCTTGCCCTACCTTGATGGAGCATCATGAAAGCACTCGTCTATGGCGGACCCGGACAAAAGTCCTGGACGGACGTCCCCGATCCCCACATCGTCAACCCCACCGACGCCGTCGTCCGCATCGATACCACCACAATCTGCGGGACGGACCTTCATATCCTCAAAGGCGACGTTCCGGCGGTCCAAGAGGGCCGGGTCCTCGGGCATGAGGGCGTCGGAACGGTCACCGAAGTAGGTTCGTCCGTCACCGGGCTCAGGACCGGAGACCGCGTCCTCATTTCCTGCATCAAGTCCTGCGGACATTGCGGCAACTGCAAGAAGGGCCTCTACTCGCACTGCTCCGGGGAGGAGGGCCAAGCAGGAACCGGTTGGATCTTCGGCCATCTCATTGACGGCACCCAAGCCGAGTACGTGCGTGTCCCCTACGCGGACAACTCGCTCTACAAACTGCCCCACGGGGTCACCGACGACCAAGCCGTCATGCTCTCCGACATCCTGCCCACGGCGTTCGAAATCGGAGTCCAAGCCGGTCACATCAAGCCAGGCGACGTCGTCGCCGTCGTCGGAGCGGGCCCCATCGGCCTCGCCGCGATAGCCACATCAGGCCTCCACGGCGCCGCCACCATCATCGCCATAGACCCGGACGAAGGGCGCCTTCTCCGGGCCCGGGAGTTCGGCGCAACAGGGGTCGTGAACCCCTCCGGTCCTGCTTGGATCAGCGACGTCATGTCCTACACCGACGGCGCAGGAGTGGATGTCGCCATCGAAGCAGTCGGGATCCCGGACACCTTCGATATGGCCTTGCGGCTCGTGCGCCCCGGCGGGAATGTGGCCAACATCGGCGTGCACGGAAAGTCCGTTGAACTGCGCCTCCAGGACCTCTGGATCCGCAACATCAATATCAGCATGGGCCTCGTCAACACCAACACGACACCGATGCTCCTCCGGCTGGTGGCCCAGCACAAGATCCCGGCCGAGAAGTTTGCGACCCACCACTTCACCCTGGGACAGATCATCGATGCTTACGACACTTTCTCAAGGGCGGCTGAGACACACGCCCTGAAGGTCATCCTCAGCCGGGAATCCCACCACTAGGCAACCCTTGCTGAAGCTCCTTCCCTGAATCGGCACCCAAGGGCGGCGGCTCCCATGGCCACAATTCTGCGCTTTCCGCTCGTAGCGGCCACACTCCTCGCAGGGGCGTGCGTCGGGATACTGCTGGGCCTCGGACAAATGCCAGTGGCACAGGCAACGGCGACTATCTATGCATTGACCATGGCCGCGTACCGTGCCGTGTCGATGCTCCGGGAACTCTTTCGAGGACGGTGGGGCATCGACTTGCTTGCAGTAACGGCCATTGCCAGCACCCTCGTGGTCGGAGAATACATTGCCTCGCTCATCATCGTGCTCATGCTTACGGGAGGAGACGCCCTCGAGGAATTTGCCCACGGCCGGGCAACTCGCGAGCTGAAGAACCTTCTCGAGCGGGCTCCCCGGACGGCGCACCGCGAGACCCCGGGCAACCCTGTGGAAGAGGTTCCCGTGGGGAGCGTCCGTTCCGGAGACACTCTCTTGGTCAAACCCTCCGAAATCGTCCCAGTAGACGGTATCTTGCTCTCCCCTGCCGGGACTTTCGACGAGTCCTCCCTGACCGGTGAAAGCCTTCCAGTTGAACACCGCGAAGGCGACGCCCTGCTGAGCGGCGCCGTCAACGGCGAAGAAGCCGTTCGAATGGTTGCAAGCGCCACCGCCGCAGACTCCCAGTACAGCCGGATCGTGGCCCTGGTCCAAGAAGCCGCGGCGAGCCGCGCCCCCACCGTCAGGCTTGCGGACCGATACGCCGTGCCGTTCACGATATTCGCCTTCCTGCTTGCCGGGATCGCCTGGTTCATCACTCAAGATCCAGAACGGTTTGCCCAAGTGCTGGTCGTTGCAACACCGTGTCCCTTGTTGATCGCCGCGCCCGTAGCGTTCCTTGCCGGCACCAGCCGGGCAGCCCACTCGGGAATCATCATCAAAAATGCTCGTACTCTCGAGCAACTCGCCCGCGTCAGGACAGCGGTCTTCGACAAAACCGGCACACTCACGCATGGCCGCCCCACCCTGCACGACATACAAGTCTCCCTGGTCGCTGCGCAAGGCATGTCCCCCAGCTTGATACTCCAACTGGCAGCGTCCGCTGAGCAGTCTTCCTCCCACGTGCTGGCATCCTCCGTGATTGATGCCGCACGATCCCGCGGCCTGCCCTTGCTTCCCGTCAGCAGCGCCAGCGAGCATGCGACCCAGGGTGTCACGGCAGCCTGCGGTGACCAGACTGTGGTGGTGGGCAAGGCCGACTTTGTCGGCTCGGCCATAACCGGCTTCGAAAAAGCAGTCCTGGCCAGCGGACAACTGGGTGTCTACGTCGGCGTCGACGGGCAATTCGCCGGAACGCTGATCATGAGCGACCCTCTGCGCGGGAACGCGCTGGCCACCTTGGCCCAGCTGCGACGCCTCGGCGTGCGGGAAACCATGCTCCTGACCGGCGACACCCGTTCCACTGCCTCACATATTGCGGCCGAAGCCGGGATAACCCGGGTCCTGGCCGATTGCCTGCCTGCCGACAAAGTGGCGGCAGTCGCTGAGTTGGACGATCGCCCCGTCATGATGGTCGGCGACGGAGTCAACGATGCGCCCGTCCTCGCCGCGGCCGACGTCGGGATAGCGATGGGCGCCAAGGGAGCTACCGCGGCCAGCGAGTCGGCCGACGTCGTCATCATGCTCGATGACTTATCCAAAGTGGCCGTAGCCGTGGACATCGGCCGGCACACCATCCATATCGCACGCACCAGCATCTGGACCGGCATTCTCCTCAGCGTAGGGCTGATGACCATGGCGGCTTACGGCTTCGTCCCGGCCGTGGCTGGCGCTCTCCTCCAGGAACTAGTGGACCTCGCCACGATTCTGAATGCGCTCCGGGCATTGGGACACAGGCGAATGCCGGGCGCCGATTCGTCAGAGCTTGTTCCCCCTTCCCAGCCCCGAAAACTGGACCATGACTTTCGACCCTAGCCTGCCGGCCGGCCGCCCGCCCGCCCGGCCGGCCGGATGGATGGTGCAACAGAGGCCGGTTGCTTCCGCCCGGCGGCTATGTTTGCAAGGCGGGGCGGGTTATCACCGTCGGGCACTGGACATTGAGCAGCACGTGCTGAGCCACGGAGCCGACGAGCACGCGGGCACCGCCCCTTCCTTTGCAGCCCATGACCAGCAGCCGCGCACGGGTACTGGCGTCCAGGAGCGCTTCGGCTGGCGCGCGCTCAAGGTCCAGGATCTTGAGTATGGCCAAATCCGGGTGCCGCCCCTCCAGTCCGTGCACCGATTTGGACAACAGCGCGTGCCCATCGAGTCCAGGTTCTGCAGGCCCGGTCCCGCGCCCCGGTCTCCCGGACGGGGAAGGATCGCGGCCGCTACCGGCGTGGACGATCACGAGTTCTTGTCCCATTCGATGCGCCTCGTCAGCTGCATACTCGACGGCGAGTTCGGAGTCCCGGGAACCATCGACACCAACTACTACGCCGTATGACTCGCGCGTTGAGGGGGCTGGCACAATCGCGACGGCGCAATGGCTGATGACCGCGACCTGAAAGCTGACCGAACCGAATCCTTCGTCGTGGTTGCCGGGGCGTCGATCGGTTCCCACGACGACCATTTCCGCATCCGCAGAAAGCTTGCGCATGGTCTCGGCGGGCTCTCCGGAACTTAGTGTCGTCACGACCTCCAGGGAGGGAAACCGTGCGGCGACCCGTGCTGTCTCGCCTTTCAGCAGGTCCTTGGCTTGTGCAGTCGCGCCGTCGTGGAGGGCCTTCTCCGGGAACGCCCATGGCTCAGGAACGGCATGGACGAGGTTGAGCTGAAGACCAAGATCACGGGCTCGTTCGGCAGCCCAGTCCACGGCAGCACTGCCGACCACCGACCCATCGACACCAACGAGGATCTTTGTCTTCACGAGCGCACGTGCCTTCCTGGAACCAGCTGCAATCTCTTCCCAGTTTCGTCGGCTGCGTCGATGACCTGCAAGGGCCGTAAGACCCTCCCCGCGAACGCATTTTCCGGGTTATGTTCCTCAAGGGGTATCGCGTTCCATGGTCCGGGTGCCGCGTCGTCTTCGTGAAAGGACATCAGCGTGTTGCTCCTTGTTTTGAATCCAGGTTCCTCGTCCTTGAAGTATCAGCTGCGTCGAATCGGAACATCTGAAGCTAAGCCCGGGATCCTGCTGGAGCGGGCCGTCAACAGCCCGCAAGAGGGCACGCTGGATCCCGTCTTCCTTGGCAACGCGTTCGACGTGGTCGATGCCGCCATCCAGGACGTAACCGGCGGAACAAGCCCTGATGCCATTGGGCTTCGGGTGGTCCACGGCGGGGATCGCTTCAGTTCGCCCACACGCGTCACTCCGGACGTCATCGGGACCATCGAGGAATTTGGCGAGTTTGCGCCGCTCCACAACGCGGCAAGCATGGCGTGCATGCGTGCCGCGGCCGCCCGTTGGCCGCGCACGCCCCAGGTAGCCGTTTTCGACACAGCCTTTCACCGAACGATCCCCGACCATGCCTCCCGCTATGCCATTCCGGAGGAGCTTCATACGAAGTACGGGATCAGGCGCTACGGCTTCCACGGGATCTCCGTCGAGATCGTTTGCCGCGACACAGCGGCGTTCCTCGAAGTTCCGGTTGGATCCTTGAATGCGGTGGTGGCGCACCTTGGCAATGGCGCCTCGGTTACCGCTGTACGGGAGGGTCGCAGCGTCGACACGTCCATGGGCATGACCCCTCTGGAGGGGTTGGTCATGGGTACTCGTTCCGGTGATCTTGATCCGTCCATTATCACGCTTCTGCAGCGCCGCGCCTTCGGACCGGACGAAGTCGATGAGCTCCTCAACCATCGGGCAGGCCTGCTGGGCTTGGCCGGATCAGCCGACATGCGCGTAATCCAGGACGCTGCGCGGCACGGCGACCCCCGAGCGATCCTCGCTTGGGACATGGCCGCTTACCGGCTGGCCAAGTACATCGCCGCTTACAACATGGTGGTCGGCGGGGCCGCGGCCTTGGCCCTTACCGGTGGCATCGGCGAACATTCCAGCCGGTTCAGAACCCAGGTTATCTCGCTGCTCGAGCCCCTCGGTCTCTTCATCGACGAACACAGGAACTACTCCGGCGAAACAGGCATCCGCATCATCAGCACCGACGCATCGGCTTTTCCGGTCCTGGTGGTCCCGAGCGACGAGGAACGCGCCATCGCGGAGGCGACAGCCGCCGTCGTACTTTCGGACGGTTCAGCGGATCGAAGCCTCAACGAAGCGTGACCCGGCTAGTGCCAACGGCAAGTGGTCACAGACCCTTAAGCCGGCGACGCAATGGACGCCCCGGCACAACCGCAACAACCGGCGCGCTGAAGCGCGATGCCCGGCGCGAGATGTGGTGGGTATCCGGCCGACGGCGGACGGGCGCCGTGAGCGGGGGCGCTTGCTGCGCAGTCCGGGAGAAGAACCACTGTTTGGCGAATTCCACCAGGACCATGTAGACAACGATCATTCCCAGTAGCGACAGGAAGAACGGCACCGGCAAAGGATCGAAGCCCAGCACGCCCGCCAGCGGTGACAGCGGCAGGAAGATCCCCGCGGCTACCACGCCCAAGGACGCACTCAACAGGCCAACCGAGGGACGGCTGCGCAGGAATGGAACCCGACGGGTCCTGATGGCGAAAATGATGAGGGTTTGCGTGGCGATGGATTCGATGAACCAGCCTGCCCGGAACTCCCCCGGGACGGCGTCGAAGACGAACAGCATGAGCGCGAAAGTGGCAAAGTCGAAGATTGAACTGATCGGCCCGAAGAGGAACATGAAACGCCGGATGAACGCGATGTTCCAGTGCGACGGTGCCAGCAGCTGCTCTTTGTCCACGCGGTCGCCCGGGATGGCCAGCTGGCCGCTGTCGTAGAGCAGGTTGTTGAGCAGGATCTGCCCCGGCAGCATGGGCAGGAAGCTCAGCACCACCGACGCAGTGGCGGCGCTGAACATGTTGCCGAAGTTGCTGGACGTGCCCATCAGGACGTACTTGATGGTGTTCGCGAAGATCCTCCGGCCCTCCATCACGCCTTCGGCAAGGACGCCCAGGTCCTTTTCCAAAAGCACTATGTCGGCGGCGTCCTTGGCGACATCGGTGGCGCTGTCCACGGAGATCCCGATGTCCGCTTTATGAAGGGCCAGGGCGTCGTTCACACCGTCGCCCATGAAGCCCACCGCTCCGCCGCTTTGGCGGAGCAGGGTGATGATCCGCGCCTTCTGCTCGGGCGACACGCGGGCAAAGATGGTGGCTTCCCGGGCGGTTGCGGCCAACTCGGTATCGGACAACGCGTCGACGTCGGCGCCGATAAGCGTTCCGCCGGAAATCACGCCTAGCTCGGAACAAACTTTCTCTGCGACTTTGGCGTTGTCCCCGGTGGCGATTTTCACGGAGATGCCCAGCATCGCCAGCCGTTCGAGGGACTCTTTCGCGTTTGCCTTGGGCCGGTCTAGGAAGACGAGGAAACCGGCCAGGACGAGGTCATTTTCGTCGGCCGGCGTGATGCCGCTCAGCCCCGCGGCTGGGCGGGTGGCCACCGCGACGACGCGCGATCCGGCATCGAACTGTTCGTCCAGCATGGCCTGTACCCTGGGCGAAGTCGGCCCGCAGAGGGCGAGCACATCCTCGGGAGCGCCCTTGGTGACCAGGCGTGCCAGGCCGCCGGCTTCCCGCACCAGAACGCTGGTCCGGCGGCGTTGGTGGTCGAAGTCGATCAGGTCGAGGCGCTCAAAGCGGGCGGGATCAAACGCTGCCGCACCCGCGCTTTCCCATAATGCGGCGTCCAGGGGATTCTGCCCGGCCGTGGATTGTTTGGCCTCGGCATAGTCGGTTTCGGTGGCCAGCAGACCCAAGGTGAGGAGTTCGACGTCGGACACTTCAGGGGAGGCGGGCAGCGCGCCGGTGAAGCTGATGCGCCCCTCGGTGAGGGTGCCGGTCTTGTCGGTAACCAGGATGTCCATGTCGCCCAGGTCCTCGATGCAGACCAGTCGTTTGACCAGGACTTTGCGACGGGCCAGCTGGCGGGTGCCGGTAGCGAGGCTGGTGCTCACGACGGCGGGCAGCAGCTGCGGCGTGATGCCGACGGCGATTGCCAGGGAGAACAGCAGCGACTCGATCAGCGGGCGCTGCAGGAGCAGGTTCGCGATGAAGATGAGCGTGGTGAGCCCGATAGCCACCTGCAAGAGCAGGAACGAGAACCGCTTCAGCCCGAGCTGGAACTCGGTCTGGGGCTGCCGTTCTCCCAGGCCCAGCGCGATACGGCCGAATTCGGCGCGGGCCCCGGTGGCTACGACGACGCCGGTGCAGCCGCCGGACTGGATGACGGTTCCCATGAAGACGCAGGATGCGAGGTCCCCCAGGGACCACCCAGGCGCCACCGGGGCCGGATCCTTCCCGGCTGGCAGGGACTCCCCCGTCAGGATGCTTTCGTCGCAGAGGAGGTTCTTGGTGCCCAGGAGGCGGATGTCGGCGGGAACGATGGCGCCAAGACTAAGGTGTACGACGTCGCCCGGCACCAAGGAGGTCACGTTCACGTCCTGCGTGGTCCCGTCGCGCAGCACGACGGCGCGATGGGTTACCCGGGAATGCAAGGCTTCGGAGGCCCGTTCGGCGCGGAACTCGTTGGTGAAGCCCAAACCCACGCTGACCAGGAGGATCACGCCGATCACGATCGAATTCGTGGCATCGCCCAGGAAGAGGGAAAGCCCTGCCGTAATGATCAGCAGGATGAGGATGGGGCTGGCGAACTGCCGGCCCAACACCGCCCAACCGTTGGCCCGGTGCGTCCGCACGGCATTCGGGCCGAGTTCTGCAAGGCGTTCCGCGGCTTCCTCGTTTGTCAGCCCGGCCGGGCTGGAGCCCAGGTGTTCGAGTACTTCGTCCGGCTGAAGGCACGCGGCCTCGGTGATCGGCAGCTGCATGGAATGCCGCTCCTGGACGTTGATATCTGACATGCCGTATCCGTTCGAATGCTTTGCCTGAGGCAGTCGCCCTTGGATAAGGGTAAGGCTTGGGGAGGGGCCCCTGGGGCGGATGGGAGAGTGTTGTTGCTGGGGTTGTGTCGAGCTGAAGTGCCGCCGCGGCGCGGCCTAGGGCCCTATGGCCCTAACCGCCCCGGTCGTGCATCTGACACCGTGAAGACCAGAACAGTCCAGACGCCAGAAACGCGTGCATTCGGCACGCCGTCGAACCCGGAAGAGGCAAGCCCATGGAAACCGGAACCCCCGTCACCGAAGCGTCGGGCGAAGACTTCGAGCCGCTGCACCGGTACTGGTCCGCGGCCAACTACCTCACGGTGGCCCAGATCTACCTACAGGAAAACCCTCTCCTGAGGGAGCCGCTGCTCCCGCGCCACATCAAGCCCCGGCTCCTGGGCCACTGGGGAACCAGCCCCGGGCTGTCGTTGATCTATGCCCATTTGAACCGCCTGATCAGGCGAACCTCAGCGGAAGTCCTGTTCGTCGCTGGTCCAGGCCACGGCGGTCCCGCCGTCGTCGCCAACCTCTATCTTGAGGGCACCTACTCGGAGATCTATCCCAAAGTTGGGATGGACCTCCAGGGACTCCGGCGCCTTGTCCGGCAATTCTCAACGCCGGGCGGGATCGCGAGCCATGTCGGCCCGGCCACTCCCGGCTCCATCCACGAAGGGGGCGAGCTTGGCTACTCCTTGATGCACGCCACGGGCGCGGCCATGGACAACCCCGGACTGATTGTCGCTTGCGTCATCGGCGATGGCGAAGCCGAGACCGGCCCGTTGGAAGCGTCATGGAAGGCGCCATCCTTCCTCAATCCGGCCCGGGACGGCGCCGTGCTGCCGATACTCCATCTGAACGGATACAAGATCTCCGGCCCGACCGTCCTCGGCCGCAAATCCGACGAGGACGTCGAAGCGCTCCTGAGTGCCCATGGCTGGGATCCGCGCACCGTCTCCGGCGAGGACCCGGTGCTAGTCCACCGCGCCTTGGCCACTGCGATGGACGAGTCTTATGGGCGCATCCGCGAACTGCAATCCACAGCGCGCAGCCAGGGCGTGCACGGCCCGGCGCGATGGCCCGCCATCATCCTGCGGACGCCAAAAGGGTGGACCGGGCCAGCCATGGTGGACGGGCTTCCCGTCGAAGGAACCTTTCGCTCCCACCAAGTGCCCCTGGCAAACGTTCGCGAGAATCCCGAACACCTGGCGCAGCTTGAGGCCTGGATGCGCTCCTACCAGCCCGAAACCCTCTTCGACAGCACAGGCCGGCTCGCCCCCGAATTGGCCGCACTTGCCCCGGGGGGCACCCTCCGCATGGGCGCAACCCGTGCCGGACGCGGCGGGACCGGGACTGTCCTTGATATCCCCGAGCTGGAAGAATACGCGGTACCGGCGGCCCCTAGGGGGTCGGTCGTCCACGAAACCACCAGGCCGCTCGGGGAACTACTCCGGGACATCTACGTCGCGACGGCCCCGGATCCGAGGTTCCGGCTCTTCTGCCCGGACGAAACCAACAGCAACCGGCTCGGGGCTGTCTTCGAGGCCACCGACCGCTGCCTCCTGGAACCGGCCAGGGCCGGCGATCATGCCCGGGCCGAAGACCACGTCTCGCCCGGAGGCAGGGTCATGGAAGTCCTCTCCGAACACCTGTGCCAGGGCTGGCTGGAGGGATACCTCCTCACGGGCCGCCATGGACTGTTCGCCAGCTACGAGGCCTTCGCGATGGTCAGCGCGTCAATGACCGTCCAACACGCCAAATGGCTCCAGCACGCGAGGGAACTTGAATGGCGAGCCCCCATGCCTAGCCTGAACATTCTCCTGACCTCCACCTGCTGGCGCAACGACCACAACGGATTCAGCCACCAAGGGCCCGGACTGATCGACACGGTGTTGTCCCTGTCGGGCACCGTCACCCGCGTCTACCTGCCACCGGACGCAAATACCCTCCTCGTCACCGCCGACCACATCCTTCGCAGCAAGGACTACGTCAATCTGGTGGTCGTAGACAAACAACCGCACCCGCAGTACCTCACCCTGGAGGAGGCGAGGCGCCACGCCGCGGCAGGAGCGTCCATCTGGTCTTGGGCCGGGAACGAGCAGCCCAACGGCGGCGAGCCCGACGGCGCCCGGGCCGTGCCCGACGTCGTCATGGCCTGTGCGGGGGACATCCCCACCCAGGAGACGCTGGCCGCAGCCTGGTTGCTGCAAGAGCATCTGCCCGGACTCGTGGTCCGCGTTGTCAACGTCATGGATGCCATGGTCCTCCCGCCCCGCGACACCCACCCCCACGGCCTTTCCGATGAGAAGTTCGAAGAGCTGTTCACGGCAGACCGAGAAGTCATCATGGCCTGGCACGGCTACGCCCGGGCCCTGCACCAACTCCTGCATGGAAGACCCCGCCCGGAACGGTTCCATGTCCGCGGCTACAACGAACAAGGAACCACAACCACCCCCTTCGACATGGTGGTCCTGAACAAGATGAGCCGCTACCACCTGGTCCTGGAAGCGTTGCGTCGCATTCACCGGCAGGTCGGAGGCGCGGACGAACTGGTCGACTTCTGCCGCAGGCAGCTGGATACACATGCGCGATACATCCGGGAATACTTCGAAGACCTCCCGGAAATACGGGACTGGTCCTGGACGCCGCACCCTTCCTAGCGGGGGAAAGGAAGCTCTTCGGACTGGCCGCCGCGGGCAATATCCTCATTGGTGTCCCTCAGGAATACCGGGCCAAAAAGTCATTGGATCGCCTCGCGATTCTCAACGGCTCGCTCACGCGGGTGGTTCGCGATGGCACGGCGCAGGATGTTGACATGCAAGACGTGGTCCCGGACCCCGCGGAAGCCCTGCTCATTGCCGGCGACGTAGAGCAGCACGGCGAGCCGCTAGCTCCGTTTCGTCAATCTCGCCCCGGGCGAAGCGCTCATTGAGGTTACGTTCGGAATCATCATGGGGCGGCCCTTGGAAACCCCGTCCGCCCGCGTGGCTCCCGTGCAGCAGGAGGACCACCAAGGTGGCAATGCCACCCCAGAACAGCAACATCATCAGCCCCATGGCGATCCAGCCGCCGATGCCGACGCTTCCACCCCATCCATACATCATGGCCAATTTCCTTTTGTTTTGGATTCCGTACCTGCGTCCAGTGTCGCTCGTTTCCGGCCCCTCCCACAGGGCATTTAGTCACACCTCCGGGCCTTTCGGCCCTACAGCAGGAGAAGTGCCCCCAATAGGCTGCTGGGAGTTGCAGGTCTTCATACCCGCGATCGCGTGCCCGAAAGACGAGCTAGACGACATGGGAGCAGACATGTCACTCCCCAGCATGGACGCAGGCCGCGTTGACGGCGGACTGCACGTCGCGGAAGAACTCAGCCAGGAACAGTGTTGGGACCTCCTGCGCTCAAACACGACCGGCCGCTTCGGCTTTGTTGAACAAGGCAGGGTGGTGATCCTCCCCGTGAATTATCTGGTCGATGGCCAGTCCATTTACTTCCGTACGGCCGGGGATGGATCGATCGCCGAGGCGGTCCCGTCGCTCGGGTCGTCCTTTCAAATCGACGATTCTCGTGCCGAGCGGAGCGAGGGTTGGTCGGTGCTGGTCAGCGGGGCCTCGACACGTGTTGAGGACGAGGATCTGCTGAACCGGCTCTGGGGAAAGGTCATGGCCGAGCCGTGGGCCGGCGGAGCACGGAACCTCTTTGTCCGGATCCAGGCACACAGGGTCACCGGACGCCACGTGCATCTGGAATGAGCTTCTGGAGTAAGACTGGAGCCGCTCCACCTTCAAACACCCTTACGGGTAAGGAGACCATGGGTACCGCGGAAGAAATCATCGTCGGATACGACGGGTCCGCCGAAGCTGTCCCGGCCATCCGTTGGGCTGCCCGCCAGGCGGCTCAGCGGAACTGCGGACTGCACCTGGTTCACAGCTCCCTGTGGCCCGCAATCACCCACGACCTCGGTCCGGTGCCGGGCGTCGAAGGCAGCGGGTTGCGACGCGCGGCCGAGGACGTTCTGACCGAGGGCGTGGCACGGGTCAACGACGCGGTTCCTGGATTGGCTGTCAAAACGACGCTGTTCTATGGGTGGCCGGCCGAACACCTCAGGACCCTCTCTACCGGCGCCGCATTGTTGGTCGTCGGCACCCGGGGCGCAGGAGGATTCATGGGGCTGCTGATCGGCTCCGTCAGCCTGGAACTCGCGGCAACAGCCGATTGCCCGGTTGTTGTCGTCCGCGGCGGGGAACACGCCGGTGGGCCGGTCGTCGTCGGCGTCGACTTCGATGATTGGGAACTACCGCTTCGGCATGCCCGAACCCTGGCAGCGTTGGCGGGTGCACCCCTTCGAGTGGTGCATGTCCGCAAGAATCACTGGATTCCGCGCCCCATCCCTGACGAGGGCATCCAGACTCGGGACCAAGCAGAACCCCGCGTCCAGGCGCTTCTCGACTCCGCGGCGCGGAACGCCCACGAAACCATTCCGGGCCTTGATCTCCAGATAAGATCTCCGATCGGCACGTCCATCCCGGGCACTCTTTTGGCGGAGGCTCAGGATGCCTCCGTCATCGTCGTCGGGACCAGAGGACGCGGGCTCGTTCGGGGCACCATCGGTTCGGTCGCCCACGCTGTGCTTCATCACGCCAGCTGCCCGGTCATGGTGGTGCGTCGGCCAACCCCGGACACCCCGTGAAGCAGATGTTGTTCAGTACAAGTCGCTGGGGACCAGATCGTCGTCTTCAGGTCCCCGGTGAATGCGCCTCCCGGTGATCGACGTCGGGACGATCTCAACGAAAACCCGCTTCTTTGTAGAGGTCAATTGTTGGCGCGGAATCCTTTCGGCAGCTTCGGTCTCGGCACCGGACTCCAATTGCCGTGCCGTGCCTTTGACCACGACGCTCCAGACGGATTGCCTACCGACCCCGTCGGCCTCCAAGGCGACTTTGTCGTTGATCGTGAGCGCAAACAGCTTCTCCCCGGGATTCGTCCGGAGGAGGATTTTCCCGTCGTGGGCAACGAAATTGATCGGATAGATCTCGGGTTCGTTGGCGATGCTCAATGCCAACCGCCCCAACGTCGCACCCAAAAGGATATTCCAGCATTCTTCCTCGTTCAGGACTTCCACGGGGTTTGCGGTATCCGGTGACATGGCAGATCCTTTCGATGTGCGGCATTCCAAGCCATTCCAGCATGCACGCGGCCCGCACCATCCAATAGGGCCCTTGGACCCGTGTCTGTTGGCCCGCAAGCTTGTAGCGTCCATATATAGGAAGGCTTCCCATCCAAGGTTCGCCTTTCATCGAAAGAGGCCGTGATGCTCGGAATAAGACAGGCGGATGCCGGAATGCCGGATACCGGAATCTATTTCCAGTGGGGCGATTTCCTGATCCAATTCGGCAATCTGGTGGTCATTGCCACGATGGTCGTGTTGTTCATTCTCGCTTTGGTTCTTCCGTTCCCAGGCCGAAGGAGCCGGAAATGACCGTCCACCGCGGTCCGGTCCCGACTGCCGACGACGGCGAACCACGGTTCTCCACCTGGACGGGAAAAGCCCGGGGCTGGGCGCTACGCCGGCTGCCGCCGGACAAGCTGCTTCCCGAAGACCAGCCGAGTTACGTGTCGTCCTGGATTTACGTCTTCGGCATGGGCGCCGTTGCCGCGTTTGCCTACATCCTCGGTTCCGGTGCCGTACTTGCGCTGAACGGACCCACGTGGTTCCATGCCTCGGCTTTCGGGCGTTTCATCAACAGCACCCATTTGTGGAGCGTTGAACTGTTCTTCATGTTCATGGTGATCCACCTCTGGGGCAAATTCTGGATGGCTGCTTGGCGGGGCGGGCGCGTGCTGACCTGGATCACCGGGATGCTCGCGTTCGTCGTCTCAATCGTCACGGCCTTTACCGGATACCTCCTTCAAAGCAATTTCGACTCGCAGTGGATTGCCTTCCAAGCCAAAGACGCCCTCAACGCGGTCGGTGTAGGGGCATGGTTCAACGTCGCCGATCTGGGCCAGATACTCATGTGGCACATCACACTCCTCCCGCTGGCCGTCGCCGCCATTGTCGCCCTCCACGTTGTTCTCGTGCGGATGCACGGAGTGGTGCCCCCGTTGGAGGCCGCGGCATCCGATGCCCAGCTACGCTCAACAGCGCCAAACCCGGCCACTGAGGGCGAGGACACGAAGTGAGCAAGTCCCTAGCGTCAACGTCGTGGCGCGCACGAAACGACATCGCCAGCAGGCCATGGCCAGGCACGACGCGCGAATACGACCTGTTCAAGGAACTTGTTGTCGGGCTGGCGGTTGTTGGCCTGCTTGTCCTGGGACTCTCTGCGGTTTTCAGCTCGCCGGACGAACCAACGGTGACCCTGAAATCCTGGGCCCAGACCGATCCCGCGGACTTCGTGGCAACAGCCACCACCGAACTCGGAGGCACCAGCGGCACCGCAGGATATGGACCGCCCTACAATTCGACGCCCGATGCCACCCAAAAACTCGGCCCGATCGACCTGCAGAGCCTTTCCGGCGTACGGCTTCCGATCGACACAGCCAACGACTTCGTCATCGGCCCGCTCCAAACCCTGCCGACACCCCCGGCAGCGATCGACGAATGGACGAAGGCAAGCGACGCCCAACACACTGCCTGGACCACCGCGTACGGGGACGCACTCAGCAAGGCCCCGGACAACGACCCGGCGAAAGTTCCATCCGGCGACTACGGCCCGGTGCCGGCCCTCACCGGAGCCCTACTGGCCATGGCGCAGCAAGGCACCCTTGATCCGGTCCTGAGCGCAAAAGGCTCGTTCTACAACACCGACTACAAAGCCAGCATCCTGTTCCTCGGCGACGGCAGCTACTTCCCCGGACTCGCCGACGCCCAGCATCTGACGGGAGACCAGTGGGGAATGATGAATGAAACCGGGAACTACCCCGGCCAGTCGTGGCTGTGGCTCTTCTCCGCCCTCTATCAAGTGGAACCCTTCAAATCATCGCCGAACGCAGATGTCCTCGTCGTGTTTTCCATGGTGATCCTGACACTCCTCCTGACCCTGGTGCCCTTCATCCCCGGACTCAGGTCGCTGCCCCGCCGCATACCCCTACACCGGCTGATCTGGCGGGACTACTACAAGCACCGCTAGACCAACGCACGAACCGCGCTGGAAAACAAGGGCCTTTCGGTCATTCAAAACTTTGTGAAAACTGCGTACGTTTGTGTCATGGACACCGTCATCCAGACTGTCGATTTGCACAAGAACTTCGGGCGCGTCAAAGCGCTCGACGGCCTCGATCTCGAGGTCCACAAGGGCGAGATCCACGGCTTCCTCGGCCCGAACGGCGCGGGGAAGACCACCACGCTGCGCATCCTGCTCGGCCTGGCCCGGCCGTCGTCGGGCAGCGCGAGCGTCCTGGGCCTGCATCCCTGGGCAGACGCCGTCGAACTCCACCGACGCGTCGCGAGCATCCCGGGAGACGTGAGCCTCTGGCCCAACCTTTCGGGCGGAGAAGCCATCGACCTCCTTTCCCGCCTCCGTGACGGCGCTGTAGACCAAGCCACCTACAGGGAGCGCAAGCGTCACCTCTGCGAGCTCTTCGACTTCGACCCGGGCAAGAAGGGCCGCGCCTACTCGAAGGGAAACCGCCAGAAGGTCGCGCTCATTTCCGCCCTCGTCATGGACGCCGAGCTGTATCTCCTCGACGAGCCCACGAGCGGCCTTGACCCGCTCATGGAGGCCGTCTTCACGCGTGAGATCAGGCGGATCGTGCACGAGAACGGCGCCACAGTCCTGCTCTCAAGCCACATCCTCTCCGAGGTCGAGCAGCTCGCCGACCGCGTGAGCATCATCCGAGCCGGCCGGATCGTTGACGGAGGGACGCTCGACGCATTGCGCCACCTCACCCGCACGGAGATCTCGTTCGCCCAGGACAGCGTGGACACCCACGCGCTGGACACGCTGTCGCAGGTCCACGACCTCACCGTGGCCGACGGGCGCGTCAAGTTCGGCGCCGATTCCGATCGCGTCCACGAGGTCCTGCCCCTGCTGGGCAGCCTCGGGGTCAAAGGCCTCCTCGTCGCGCCGCCGTCGCTCGAAGAGCTCTTCCTGCGCCACTATGGCGACACGGTCGCCCCGCCTGCCCCGCAGGTAGCGGACGACGGCGGCACCCACCATCGGCGCCACCGCGCCGGGGCGGGAGCCTGAGATGGGCGCTCTGTGGATCCTGTACCGGCAGAGGTTACGCCGGGACCGCTGGCAGGTGATTGTGTGGGTGCTCTCGATCGGAGCCCTCGCGCTGTTCGCCGTCGCGGCCATAGCTAAAACCTTCGGCGACGACGCGACACGCGCGCAGGTGCTGCAGCTTGCGACCGCGGCTCCCGCGATCCTCGTGCTGCGCGGCCTCCCACGCGGTCCGGCGCTCGATTCGTTTACGTTCTTCGAAATCTTCTCATTCCTGGGCGTCCTTGCCGGACTCATGAATACGTTCATGGCCGTCCGGCACACCCGGGCGGAAGAGGAATCGGGCCGGGCCGAGCTCATTTCCGCGACGGCGGCCGGGCGATGGGCCCCGCTCGGCGCCACTGTCCTTCACGGCATCGTGGCCAACGCGCTCGTCGCCGTCGCGACGGCGCTCGGCTTCATGGCCGGAGGGCTTGACCCTGCCGGCTCGCTCGTGGCTGGCTTCGCGACGGGTGCCGTGGGCTTCGCCTTCCTCGGCGTGGGCCTGCTGGCCTCCGAGTTCTTCAGCACATCGCGGGGGGCCAACGGCATCTCGTCGGCCCTCGTGATGCTCGCGTACCTGCTGCGCGGCTTCGGGGACGCGACGGGACAGGTGAGTCCCGACGGGACGACCATGACGGCCGCGTGGCCGAGTTGGATCTCCCCCATCGGATGGGGCCAGCAAACCTTCGCCTACACGGGCAACCGTTGGTGGCCGTTGCTCCTTCCCCTCGCACTCTGGGCGGTGTGCACCGCCGTCGTCGTGGCTTTGATGGCGCGCCGTGACGTCGGGGCGAGCGTGCTCGCCGGGCGATCCGGACGCGCCGACGCCCGGCCCTGGCTGCGCGGGAGCTTCTCGCTCGCGCTGCGCCTGCAGCAGGGAGCGATCATGGGCTGGTGCATCGGCGGCCTCGCGACGGGCCTCCTCGCGGGCTCGCTCGGTTCCGCGATCCAGTCCTCGATCACCTCCAACCCCCAAATCACTGCCGTGCTCCGCGGCATGATCGAGGCACAGGGCACATCAATGACCAAGCTCCTCGTCGCAGCACTGTTCGAGGTAGCCGGAATACTTGCCGCGGCCTGCGGTCTCCAGGCCGTCCTTCGCCTCCGTCAGGAGGAGGTGGCCGGAACCGCCGAGCCCGTGGTGTCCGAGTCGGTGGGCCGGATACGCTGGCTGGGGAGCTTCCTTGGACTTGGTACCGTCTCTGTCGTGCTTGTCATGGCGTTCACCGCCCTCGGGGCCTGGGTCTCACTGGTCGCCTCCGGAGACACCTCCAACGCAGTCGGCGACGTCTGGCAGACCGCCGTCGACCAGCTTCCCGCAGCACTCATTTACCTTGCGCTGCCCGCCGCAGTGTTCGTTGTCTGGCCCCGCGCCACGATCCCTGCCGGGTGGGCGCTCCTGGGCGTCGGCGTCGTCCTCGGGATCTACGGCGGCATGCTCGGCCTCGACCAGACACTCCGGGACCTTTCGCCGTTTACCCACAGCCCCGTCACCACAAGCACCGGGACCGACTGGAGCGGCGGCTTCTGGATGCTCGGCATCGCCGCGGTCATCACGGCATTCTCGCTCGTGGCCGTCCGCCGCCGGGAGGTGGGCACAGCGTGACAGGTCCCGAGAGCAAGCGTATGCCCGACTCCGCCGAGACATCCGCAGCTGTCCTCACTGCCGCGGGCTTTCCCAAGATGCCGGCCCGCGCCCTCATGGCCCTCGTGGTCTCCGACGACGGCTCGCTGACCGCTGCCGAGCTCTCAGAGATGCTGGGCGCGAGCGCGGCCGCAGTCTCCGGCGCCGTGCGGTACCTGCAGACTGTCGGCTTCGTCCACCGGGTCTCGCGACCTGGCAGCCGGCGCGACCACTACGCCCTCCCCGACAACGCGTGGTACGTCGCCTCCCTACGGCAGAACCCCGTATACAACCGACTCGCCGATCTCGCCGACTCCACCGCGTCAAGCCTCCCTGAAGGATCAGCGGCGAAGGCCCGGGTGGACGAGATGGGCGCCTTTTACCGGTTCCTCATGACCCGGCTGCCCGGCCTCCTCGATGAGTGGGAACACACACGGGCCAAAGACTAGGCTCCTCTGACTCCGCCCGATCCTCAAGCCTGAGGCGGATACGGCTGCGGCGGGTTCGGCGGATATGCCTGCACCAACCGGTCGAATCGCTGACCCCTGGGATTGGCCGGCAGGAGCACAAACACGAGCAGGGCAATCCATCCGAGTACCGGGATCAAGGCCAGCAACAAGAAGAACGCACTGAGATTTGCGTCGTGCAGGCGCCGTGCAGCCAAGGCGAGCGAAGGCACGATCGTCGCCAGGAACCAAAGGCCGCCAAGGGCCGTCGAGGTGCTGGTGTTGCCGCTCCCTGTCGCGCCAACCGCATTGATCACCCCGGAGACGATGGCCGAGGCGAGGACCCACCACCAATACTCACTGCGGCTAGCCCGCCCGTGGAAGACTGTGTACTTCTTCCAGAACCGTTTGACGGCCTCGATCGGCGGGGCTCCATAGTAAGGCAGCTCAAGCGGGACTCCACCTTGGGGAAGATACTGAGGCTGATAGCTGGACATCATTCAAGCCCTTCCATGCAGACTATTCGACACCCGCATGCTAGACCCAGTCGGCCCGTCAGAACAGAGCACAACGCCATGCATCGGACGAGTGACAGCGCCTAGTTCTGCGAGTGCGTTCGGTCCCTGGTAACGGTGGCAGCAAGAGCGTCACCTGCAGGACTTACGGCCCTGCCCGGCTCGGCAAAACGAGCAGAAAATGGTGCCCACAGCACCCGCAAAGAGGGAGTCACATTTCATGGAAGGCGGACAGAGTCATGAAAAAGCCAATCGTTGTCGGCGTGGTTGACACCAAGGCGAGCCATGCCTCGTTGGCTTGGGCGATGGACCGGGCGGCACGACGGAAACTCCCGGTGCAGCTCGTTCACGCGGTCGACAGTCGATGGCTCGACGAATCCGTCGGTTCCAATGAGGTGATCAGGGCCGCAGCAAACGAGCTGCTCAGTAAAACCGCAGCGTATGCAGGCGAATTGGAGCCGACGGTCCAGGTGAAAACCTTTCTGTTTTCCGGGAGCCCCGGGCAGGCGCTCAGGAAGCACTCCAAAGGAGCCTCGATGGTTGTGATCGGAACCGGGCACAACTGGCCTGGAGGACCCGTAGCTGACAGGGCGCTGCAGATCGCCGCCGTCGCGCAGTGCCCTGTGGCAGTGGTCGGGGAACAGGACATGACCGGGCGCCGCGGCATCGTGGTCGGCGCTGACGGTTCCGAAGAATCAACGCAAGCGGTTTCCTTCGCGGCGGCCGAAGCGGACAAGGATAGCCAGGAGCTCGCAGTGGTTCACGCCGTCCTCGCTCCGCCGCTCATTCATCGCGCCATGCCGGCGGCCGACGTTGCCGAGACCATCTTGGAAGGAGAACGAATCGTCCTCGCCGAGACCGTCGCCGGTCTGGCCGAAAACTATCCCGACGTGGTTGTCCATCAGGTTCTGGTGTCCAACAACGAGTCGGCGGAAGCACTCGCGAACGCCGCCGCCGAAGCCAGGTTGCTGGTGCTGGGCAGCCGTGGAAGGGGTAGCTTTAAACGCCTCCTTCTGGGATCGACGGCCCACACGGTACTCAGGTCCCTGCCCTGCCCAACGATCATTACCCGAGTGCGGCGGGTGAAACATACGGCCTAAGCAGCCTGCCCAGTTAATACAATTTTGGCCAGGAGGTCACCGGACCGGCCAAACCGTTTGGACCTCGATCCTCCCCGGACTCTTTGCATCCATCGCGCCCCATCAACTTGTTCACCGCTGACAGGGACCGGAGCGGTTCCCGTCGACACTCCCGGCGCGAGACGTATAGGCGATTCACGAATTCTCTGGGGCTGCTGGTTTTCTCAGCCTCCGTGTGCGATCACGCCAGGGACTGCCGGGTACCGCTCCGACGTAGAATCAGGCCATGGTGATCGAGGAACTGACGGACACAGACACCGGAACTTTTGCCTTCCGCACCTCGACAGGCTCCCTCTACCGGATCGCCCTCGGAGCCTCCCCAAGCCTCACGCGCCTGCCAGCGGACCAAGACCCAGAAGCCGCATACCGAACGGCAGGCGTGTCGGTTCTCAGGAGGGACACCCAGGAGATTCCCCTCCTGGGCATCGGGAAACTCAAAGTAGGCGAAAGGGCCATCCTTTTCCTGGACATCGTCGGTGACGGGATCACGGTCACAACGCGCGACACCAGCGAGGTCCTCAGCATCCACCTTCTCAAGAACCCCCGGTCAAACTAAGCCGCAACCAAGCAATCGCCTCGCGCTCATGCCAGATCGAAGGTGTGTCGTTTTGCTTCGGGACCTTGTGGGACTCCTAGTGAGACACTTCTGGCCGTAGAACAGGTGAATGGTTGACTCGCTAGGTGAAGGCCTCAGTATCGATCGAGCCAGTCGACTGGATAGCCGAGCTCCTCAAGTGAGAGAAGGACGACTTCCGGGTAGAAGGAGTAGACGGTCCAGTCGAAGTAATTGTCGCCCTGGATCGCGATGCCGTCGGAAAACAATCCGCGCGCCCTGAAGACTCTTTTAACTTGTGACCGTTCCACTCGCCACGGGCCCACGAACCGACCAAAACCAAACCGTGCCCGGAACTCCGGCTGCTCCCTCGTGGCTACAAGCTCGATTAAGTGCACCGTGGCATGGAACCGTTGATTGTTGAGTCCAATGACAACTCGGTATTTCTCATTGTCGGCAGGCTCCCCCGGGACGGTATCCGTGCCGCTGACCATATCCTGAGCTCAGGTCTGGGGGATGTGCCGGTAGGAAACGATCGCGAACATGCTGCCCACCACGAACCCGGTTACCGCCGCGATTGTCCCGGGGTCCGTCAAGGGCGGAAAGAGGCTGCAGAACGCATAGGCGAGTAGGCCCGAACTTATCAGCGCCGAGATACCGGTGACGACTGCACGCGTCTTGCGGCTCGCTGCCTCGGTCACCAGGAACCTGGCGCTGATCACAACGCCGGCAACAACCAGCCCAAGGATTGCCAGAACGATCACCTCGAGTACCAGGAAGTACAGACCCCAGACGAGAGCATAAGCATTGAGTTGGCGGCCCCATGCGTAACTTCCGAGGTGAACTAAGGCTCCGACTGCGCCCAACGCCATACCGAGCCAGACCAGCCTGCGCGACGCTTTTCCGGTGCGCCACCACCCAGGTCGGGTGCTTTTCGCCATCATGCGACGCCGCCTGTCGAGGCTTTCCCCCTTTGGGTATCGGCTTTGCCCGAAAGACTTTCGGCCTCCTCTTTTGCAACCTGAATGATCGCGATGTCGAGGATCCGCCGGTCCGAGCCCAGGGCACTCCGATCCGAGTGCCCCGCACGCCACGGGCCGCCCTGATGTCCCTGGCGTGCCGATGCGGATAAATATCAGAAGGCCGCCTTGAGGCCGGATCTCGACCCCGCATCGTCCTTCGAAATCCTGAACCCCATGGCGGTGTGCTCCTACATGAAGTGCACGCCGACGAATGCCAGCGCTGCGATCAGACCCCAAGAGAGCATCGCTGCGATGATGGCCCTGCCACTGGTCTGGAGCAGGGACCGGACCTGCACTGACGACCCAAGCCCGTACAGGGCTGCGGCAAGAAGCAGGTCCTGGACCGTACCGGCAACGTCGAGGACCACTGGCGGCAGGATCCCCAGCGTCCGCAGAACGATCATCGCCATGAACCCGGCCACGAAGAGCGGGATCAGCGGAGGAAGCTTGATGCCGGTATCCCCAGCGCCGTTTGCCGTCCGACGGCGGCGGAAGCGTCCCACCAGTGCGGCACCGGTGACCATCGGCGCAAGCATCAGCACACGGGTGAGCTTGATGATGAGCGCGACGGCGAGGGAAGCCGCGCCCGCCGTCTGCGCCGTTGCCACAACCTGCCCCACATCGTGGACGCTGGCTCCCACCCAGTAGCCGAACTGAACAGTGTCCAGGCCCAGGGGTCCCTTGAGCGCCGGGAGGGCCGCGATCGCCAGCGTTCCGCACAGGGTCACGAGGGCGATTGGGACAACGGTGTCGCGGTGATCCGTTTTGGTGACCCCGCTCATGGCCCCGATCGCGGAGGCGCCGCAGATGGAAAATCCTGTGGCAAGAAGCAGGGGCTGATCGCCCGGAAGTTTCAGTGCCTTGCCCAGCACCATCGTTCCCATGAAGGTCAGCAAGACAATGCCGACCACGATCGCCAGCGTCTTCCAGCCCAGCGCGGCCACGTCGATCAGGCTGAGCTTGAGACCCAGCAGAACGATTCCCAGCCGCATGAACCGCCTGGCGGAAAGCACCAGCCCGGGCTGCAGGACCCCTTCCACGGCGGTACTGATCCCGGGGAGATTCGCGGAAAGAATTCCCAGCATGACCGACACCGTCAGGAAAGGCATCGCCGGTACCGTCGAATGGATCAGCCACGCGACGGCGACCGCGGCCGCTGCCGCCGTCAGTCCGGGCAGCCGCTTGCTCCGCGAGCCCCGGGGAAGCAGCGCACCCTGCCGTCCGTCCTTCAGGGGTGCGGCTATGTCTTGACTCATGCTTGTCTGCGATCCTCCCGGGGCTGGCATGCGCCAGGCTCTGGCTGGATCTCCTGGCTACTCATCTCCCAATTCTCGCTGGAGACCTGGTCCCGAGATAGCCGTCTTCTTTACATAGGGGTATATCAAAATAGCAACACCTATCGCCCTGTTATATGCTTAGCGCATGGCAAAGTGGCCGGATCTGGCCGTACTGGAACTAGTGGTTGGAGTGGACGATTACGGAAGCCTCAGCGCCGCCAGCCGACAGGCAGGCCTAGCTCAACCCAACGCGAGCCGATCGATCAGAGTGTTGGAGCGCCAGCTGGGCATGACCCTGCTGCAGCGCAGTCCAACAGGCTCCACACTCACCCCCCAAGGCACAGTCGTGGCCCACTGGGCGCGAAGAATCCTCGCCGAAACACGGCAGATGTTGCAGGCTACCGATTCCCTGCGCGCTGAGCGGCGGACCGCACTGACGGTAGCCGCGAGCATGACCGTCGCCGAGCACCTGGTGCCCAGTTGGCTTGGCACCTTTGGAAAGCTGCACCCCGAAGTGCGGATACACCTGCTTGTCCATAATTCCGCTCAGGTATTTGAGGATGTGACCAGCGGAGCCTGCGATATAGGTTTCGTGGAATCCCCCACCATCCCCCGCACCTTGCATAACCTCACCGTGGCCCGCGACGAACTCGTCGTCGTCGTCCATCCTAAACACCCGTGGACCCGGCGACGGCAACCCATCTCCATTGCCGAGCTAGCATCAACATCGCTGCTGGTCCGCGAACCGGGGTCAGGCACCCGGATCACGCTTGACCTTGCATTGGCCGAGTACACGCGTGCGGCTCCCTTGCTCGAACTTGGCAGCGCGGCCGCAATCCGTACAAGCGTTTTGGCCGGCATGGGTCCTTCAGTGATGAGCACCCTCGCAGTAGCAGACCAAGTAAAGACCGGAGAACTAAAGATCATCCCGGTCCAAGATCTTGTCCTCCACCGGGCGCTGCGTGCGGTGTGGAACGGCCCCCGTCAACTATCAGGCCCGGAGGCGGAGCTCGTGCGGCTCGTTCGCAGCCCGAGAACATCCCAAAACTAGACCTCACGACCAACGCCCGGACGTGGAAAATCCGGGTCGTTTTTGGCTGTTGTGGCAGCGGCACGGTGCCCGCTCTTCCCTTAGCGGCGGAATTTGAAGGTCTGCGTCTGGCCGCCAAGTCCGGCAGTGTCTAGCGTGAGCGTTGAGCGGCCTTCGGTGTCAGTGCCGAGGATCGCCCCGGAGCCTTCCACTACGGTGGACCATGTTCCTTCGGGCAGCGTCAACGTGACGCTGGAAGCCTTCTGCGTGGGCTCGCTGACCGCCAGACTAAGCACATTTCCGTGCCTGGAGTAGACAACGCACGCGGGACCCGACGCACCAAGTTCCCCCGCTGTTCCGGCCCTCCAAAAGGTTGCTGCGGTGGTCTTTTCGGTCTTGAATTCCACGGACTGGGCTGTGGCATCGTTGCGGATCACCGTGTGGTTGTTGCCTTTTGCGATCTGCGTTGTTTGGGCGACTGATGCCCCTGGAGCCACAACGTAGGCGTAGCTGCCCGGTGTGCTGCCTACGCCGTGGTCGATATAGAGGGTGGCGAAGTTGCGCTGCTGGACGGTGGTGCTGCCGGCAAGGAGGTTGACCGCCGACCAGCTTCCGGAGCGGCTTTCGCGGAGGACCGTGAGCTGCGAGGCACCGAGGATCGCGTAGCCACCGAACCCTTCCAAGTGGACCCATCGATCGTCGTCCAGAACCACTGCGCTGCCGGCCGATTCGGCGATGGTGCCTGACGCCGTCGTGAGGGCGTTGATTCCTTGGTGGAGATTGCGGTGGTCCACAATGCTTTCCACGCGGGCACCGCTCCTGGTGCTGATGTCGGCGCCAAGGCATACGGCGACGTCCCCGCTGACGAACCAGGACTTCCTGGCCGACAAACCGGTGCCACCGGGACCCACCAGATGCTGTCCGACGGCGGCCACGTCGCCCAGGGCCGCGGAGCCCGTCCACTCGTTTGCGGGGCGAGCCGCGCCCCATTCGCCCTCCACTTTGTCCGGCAAGGGCGTGGTGTCCACGGTGGTGCCGGGCAGCCGGTCGTAGTTGGCGGTGGCCCAATAGGCGTCGTCGTATTGGCCCAGGTCAGCCGTGTAGAAATGTGTCATGCCGGAACCGGTATGGTAGCCGCGGTTGTTTTCGCCGTTGCCGCATTCGTACCAGGCAATGCGGTTACTTGACATGGATAAGGACAGTGCCCAGCCGCTCCCGCGGTGGATGGTACGGTCCATGGCGGGGAAGAGCCGGTGCCCCGGGGCCTCCACGGCCGGCGCAACTCCCGTGGCCTGGAGTTCCTTGACCAGGGCGGTCCTGGGCACGCTGGCCCCTGCAAGAATCGGGCGGTAGGTGTTGCGGGTGATCCATCCGGCGCACAGGCCCCGCCATCTTCTGGCAGCGGCGGGATCCATGGCGCGTGCCAGGAGCAGGATGGCCTCAATCGCGGAAGCCCCGAGGTCGTAGCCGGTGTTGGCCTCTCGGCTGATTGTGCGGCCGCGCACGGCATCCGCCATGGCTCCGTTGATGATGAACGGCGCGTACGAACCCTCGACTGCGTCGAGGAAGATGCTGCGGCTTGGATCGGTGATTTCAAAGGCCGTGCCGCCAAGGAGCGCGAACAGCTTGGACAATCCAGTGAGCAGCACTACCCCATACGAACCTGTGTATGCGGTGGTGCTGTGCTGGATGAAGGAGCCGTCCCTGAAGAATCCGTCTCCGCTAGTGACGTATTGCCATACTTGGCTCAGGCCCTTGATGGCGTGCTGAAGCTTCGCGGTATCTTCCCCGGCCAAGGAGCGGATGATGATTGCCTGGCTAAGGTCGACGCGGTTGGCCCCCACGGACGTGACCTTGGCTCTTGGTGCCATGAACTGCTGCCATGGGTCCGGCACGAAGTGGTCGATGGCTGCGCAGTTGGCAGCGATCTCAGCGGCGGACAGTTCGCCGTGAATCAGGACCAACGTATCGGCCAAGGCCCTTGTCACACCGATTTCCCAGTTCCACCAGTTTCCGGATTCTACTTTCGTATCGTTGTAGGCAACGGCATGCGCGTCCGCCAGCCCCGCTTTGATGTCGGCGAGCACGGAGGCATCCCCGAACACTGTGGCTGTGGGTGTCGCCCAGGCGATGGCGAGCTGCTGCAGACGCTGGTAGGTGGCAACAATTTGGACGTCGTTGGCGAGCGACAGATCGGTGAAAACCGAGGTACGGCCTGCCGCCCGGTTGACCTTGGCCAGCGAAGCTGCGGCCTTGTTGTTCAGCGCGGTGATAGCCGTGGCGAAGTCTGAATCCCCCGCCTGGATCACCGTGCGGCCGGTGATCTGGTCTACCCAGCGGCTCCGCAGCGCGGCGAAGTCCGCGGCGCTCGGCTCTGACGCCGCCCAGGAATTTTGGGCAAACATGGAGCTGACCACGGCCGCGAGGGACAGTGTGCCTGCAGCCTGGAGTACCGTTCGGCGTGAGATCTGTGGTGACACGGAGTTGCTCCTAAGTATTTGTGGTGGACGTGCCTCGGCGCCCTGAACGCCGAGGCACAAATGAGAACTAGGCGGTGATGCCGAGATCTTCGGCGCGGACGCGGAACTCGAGGGGGTAGCCCCGGGAAAGCCGGAGGGCTTCCTGGATGGTGCTGGCTGCCATGCGTTCCAGTTCGTTGCCCAGGGAACCGGCGATGTGCGGGGTCAGCAGCACATTTGGGTGCGTGTAGAAGCCGGAGTCCGGTGGCAGGACCCAAGGGCTGGTGACATCCAGCACGGCATAGAGGTCACCGCGCTCCACCCGCGCCAGCAAGGCGTCTTGGTCGACGAGGTCACCTCGGGAGGTGTTGATGAACGTGGCTCCGGGGCGGAGCCGATCGATCCGGCCGGCGTCAATGAGGTTCTTGGTGGAGGGAAGCGACGGCGCGTGGAGGGACACGACGTCGCTGCTCGCCACGAGCTCGTCCAAGGTGACGAGCTCGACGCCGAGCGCGGCCGCCTTGGCGGCGTCGAGGTAAGGGTCGGCCACCACGACGTCCAGCTCGTACGGAGCCAGCAGGCGGATGACGTGGCGCCCGATCTTGGAAGCACCGATGATCCCGACGCGCTTGCGGTAGTTGCCCATATCGGGGAAGAGCTGTTCCGGCAGGACCTCTGCCCGGGCGGTGTGCAGGGCGCGGGCGATCTGAAGGACGCGCTTGTTGGCCAGGACAATCATGGCTACGGTGTATTCCGCGACCGGAATAGCGTTGGCATCCGCGGCGGAACTGACCTGGACGCCGCGTTCCCAGCATGCGTCCGCGACGTGGTGTTTCACGCTCCCGGCCGCGTGCAGGACGTAGCGCAGGCGCGGTGCCACATCCAGGACGGCGTCGTCAATCATGGGGCAGCCCCAGCCTGTGATGAGGATGTCCGCCTCCGCGAGCAGCGCCTTGCCTTCGGGTGCGTAAAAGTCCTGGATGGGCTCAAGGCTCAGGAGGTTCAGTTCAGGCTCGAGGGTGTCGAGGCTGCGTTCCGGGAACAGGGCCTGGGCGGTGTGGGCCGGCATGGCCAAGGCAACGTTGAGGGTCACTTGACGCTCCCTGCCGTCAGGCCGGACTTCCAGAATCGCTGCAGCATGATGAACGCGAGCAGCAGCGGCACGATGGACAGAAGGGACCCAGTGATTACGAGGGGTGTGAATTCCGGCTGCGGTACGGCGTAGCCCTGCCAGATGGAAATACCGACGCTGACCGGGAGCAGTTGCTGGTCCTGGAGCATCACCAACGGGAGCATGAAGTTGTTCCGGACGCCGACGAACTGGAACAGGGCGATGGTGATGTATCCGGGGAGCATCATGGGCAGGCCGAGTGAGAAGAAGGATCGGATGGCTCCGGCCCCATCCACACGCGCGGCTTCGAGCGTTTCGGCCGGGACGTAGGCCGCGGAGTAAACCCGGGCCAGGTAGACGCCGAAAGGGTTGCAGAGCACGGGGATGAGGACGGCCCAGATGGTGTTGGTGATCCCGAAGACCGATGCCAGCAGATACATGGGCAGGACGGTGGCGGTGTTCGGGATGAGGACGCCCACCAGAACGATACCGAAGAAGGAGTCCTTGCCGCGGAACTGGAACTTGTCGAACGCGTACCCGGCCATGACCGAGATGAGCCCGCCAAAGACGGCTCCGAAAGCCGCGTAGAACATGGAGTTCGCCATCCAGCGGAGGAACACGCCGCCGTCTTGGCTCAGGACCGCGACGACGTTGTCAAAGAAGGCCGGGTGCCCGAAAGCGTAGGCCGCCGTTCCGTAGAGGTCCGCGGTGTTTTTTGTGGAGGCGAAGAAGAGCCACAGCACCGGAAGCACCATGTAGGCGCAACCGAGGATCAGGAGTGCGTTCACGGTGAATGTGCTGGCGAACCCGACTCGGGCGGCCCGGCGTCGTTTCAAAGGTGAAGGCGCAAGCGCAGTTCGGGGCCGGGGGAAGGTGGTGGCGCTCATGCTTTGTTCATCCTTGAGCTGAAGCGGGTGACGGCCCAGGACAGCACGGCGGCCATGAGCGCAATGATGATGGAGGCGGCCGCGGCCTGGTTGAGGTTGTGCCGATTGAAGGCCGCGTCGTAGGCCCACATGTTCGGAACCCATGTGCTGGTGACGGACGCCGTGGCCTTGGAGATGATGGAGGGTTCGGTGAACAGCTGCAGCGTGCCGATCACGGTGAAGAGCATGATGACGCTGAGTGCGGGCAGGATCAGCGGCAGCTTGATGCTGAGGGCCGCACGGATTTCCCCGGCTCCGTCAACACGCGCGGCCTCCAGGACTTCCCGCGGAACCGCCTGCAGCGCCGTGAAGAGCACGATCACGTTGTAGCCCGTCCATTCCCACACGGCGATGTTCACGATCGACGGCAGGATCAGGTGGGCGTCCAGGAAGTTCAGCGAAATGCCGCCGGTTTCGAGGACGGAGACGATGGGACTGACTCCCGGCGTGTACATATAGGCCCAGATGAGCGCGGCGATGACGCCCGGCACGGCATGCGGCAGGAAGACGAACAGTTGGAACAGCTTTCGGGCCCGTGCGACGGCGGCATCCAGTAGGAGGGCGAACGCCACGGCGCCGCCTACCATGCAGGGAATGTACAGAGCGCAGTACAGCGCGAGGCGGCCGATGCCGCCCACGAAAGCCTCGGATTGCAGGACCTGCAGGTAGTTCTCGAGGCCGACAAATGCGGTCTTGGCCTCGCCGAAGCCCAGGCCGGACTTCTGCTGGGCGAAGAAGCTCAGCACGATCGAATAGATGACGGGTGCCACCATCGCCAATGCGAAGACGGCAAAGAACGGGGTAAGGAACAGGGCGGCGGTGCGGCCGCCGGTTCCGGAAAGGCCGCGCGGCTTGCGGATGGTGGAAGTGGGTGCGGCCGCAACGCGGCTGGCCGGTTTTGTGGGTGCTAGGTTCACCATAATGAATCTCCTCGCTGGCGGGGTGGCTTGCCATGAAGCCACCCCGCCGGACGGGCCTACTCCTTGACGGAGAGACCATTCTGCTTGAGTCCGCCCACCGTGGCAGTCTGCGCGATTTCGATGCCCTGCTTGACGGTGCCGCCGGTGGTCAGCTTGCCGAAAGCATCCTTCATGGCGGTGTTGGTGAGGTCCCAGTTCGGTCCCCACTGCCAGCCGCTCTTGACGGAGGCGAAGGCCTTGTCGAAGACGGCGTAGATGTCGTTGCCGAAGTAACTCGCGTCGAACGCGCCCTTCGCCACGGGAGTCAGTCCCGGGAACGCCAGGTAGGCCGAGCCGGCACTGCCGCGAGCCTTGACGGCGTCGGGGTTGGTGGTGAGGAACTCGATGAACTTCGCGGCAGCAGCGGGGTTCTTGCTGCCCTTGGGGATGTTGAAGCTGGAACCGCCCAGGAAACCGTTGGATGGGGTGCCCCAGTTCGGCACCTCGGCCGCGATCCACTGGCCAGCCTGGTTGTTTGCTTTCGTACGCGACTGCAGGCCAGGGGCACTCCAGCTCGCGCCGAGGACACCGACAACGGTGCTGCTGGCCAGATCGGCGGACCATTCGTCGCTGAAGGACTGTTCGACCTTGACGATCTTCTGGTCGATCAACTTCTGCCAGTAGTTGGCCACCTTCTGCGTGGCCTCATCCTTGACGCCGATCTTCCAGCTGTCGCCGTCGGTTGAGAACCACTTGGCACCGGCCTGCCAGGCCAGGCCCGCGGTGACGACCGGATCGTTCGGGTAGAAGCTGGCGAGGTAGGCATTCGGTGCCACTGCCTTGACCTTCTGGCCGGCCTTCTCGAAATCATCCCAGGTCTTGGGAACCTCAACGCCTGCTTTTTCCAGCAGGTCTTTGCGGTACCACATGACCATCGGTGTGGTGTCGTAGGGAAGGGCGTAGGTCTTCCCGCCGAGTTGCACCAGTCCGCGGGCTTGGTCCGAGAGCTTGTCCAGCGTGGCGGACTTGTCGATCAGTCCGTCCAGCGGCTGGAGTTGGCCGTTGCTGACGAACTCGGCCAGCTGCGGGTATTCGATGGTGGCCACGTCGGGACCGTTGCCTGCCGTGATGGCGGTGGACAGCTTGGCGTAACCCCCGCTGGCGCCGTTGGGGACGGTTTCGAAGTTGACCTTGATCTTGTTCTGGCTTGCGTTGAACGCTGCGGCGACCTTGTCCATGCCTGCGAGCGAGGACCAGAACGTGATGGTGCCGGCAGGGTCTTGAGCCGGGGTCGGGGTTGCGGACGGTGTGGTCCCGCAGGACGTGATGAGGGCGGCACTGGCCACGAGGCTGGCCGCTCCGAGCAGAAGCTGGCGACGCTTCATTCTGTTCTCCTTTGAAGTTCACGATGCGAAGTCGTGGTGTGCTTTGAAGCACTTAACTCCCAATGAAACGGTCAGCGAGTAAACATATCAACGGAATGAACAGAATTGAACACTAGAACCGGAGTGAGGTTGTCTTGGCCTCCGTCATCCGGCGGCCCCGACGTCAAGCGCCTGGCTCTGCGTGGAATCGCGGATGTTGAGACTGGGAGAAAGACTAAGTCGCTGCAGCGCCGACACACCCCGTCGTTGGGCCCCGATCCTGTTCAGGCACATCAGCAGCGCTTCATGTCCGACGTCGTATTTCGGCGGTGCCACGGCCGTGAGGGGAACGGCCCCGAGTGCCGCGATTTCGTCGTCGTACGCAATGATCGCCAAGTCCTCGGGGATGCGGACGCGGCGATCCTGGCAGGCGCTGGCAAACTGCAGCGCGTCCTCATCGCTGTGCACGATCGCGGCCGTCACGTGCGACTCGGCGCACCAGTCGAGGATCCCGTCCAACACCAGGCGGTGCGCCTGTGGATCGTTCAGCGCGCGGGACACGGGGCGCACCATGGTGGGGTCCTGCGGCGTCCCGGCCCGCCGCATGGCGAGGTGGTAGCCCTCGATGACCTGCGAGGCCGTGGGAGTCTTCTCCCGAACGCACAGCGCAATCCTTCTGTGGCCGATGGACAGGAGATGGTTGACCGCAATCTCCGCCCCGCGCACATGGTCGCTGCGTACGGATTCCAGCCGGCTTTCGTCCAAAATATCCTCTATGGAGCGTTCGACGACGACCACCGGCACCGTGGCCTCAGCCAACAACGCGAGGGTTTCAGTCCCGGCCAATGAAACCTCGCAGGGCGTAACCAGGATGCCGTCAACGCCGTGCTCGAACAGACGGCGGAGCTGTCGTCGCTCTTCGGCGCCCGAGTAGTTGGAAACCCCCAGAACCAGCTGCACGCCCGCTTCATGCGCGGCGGCCTCAGCGCCCCGGATAACCCCCGGAAAATAGTACGACGCCGACGGGACGATCATGCCGATCGTCGCCAGCGGGCGGCTCCCGCCCGGCCGCCCCGACAACGGAGGAACGCCCCCAGGAGCCGAAGGTCCCCGGCGGATCATGCCGGTAGCGCCACGTCTGGCGCTTTCCATGGCGGACCCGGCAACCGGGACGGCACCACCTCGGACGCGTTGCAGAAGCCCCTGCTCCGCGAGCACCGCCAAATCACGACGGACCGTCATCCCTGACGTTCCCATTCTTGCCGCGAAATCCTCAACGCTCAGGGAGCCATGAAAAGCCAACTCCTTCAGAATCTGCAGGTGCCGGTCCTCGGGCAGCATGAGCGTCTCCCATCAAGTTCACTTGTGTTTGATTTGTTCAGTATGAACTAGAGCGGACGCGGGCTTCGAAAGTCAAGGAGAAGAAGGACCGCAAACCTCGGTCGCGGGATGTGTGCATTGTTGTTCAAATGACCTACCAATGCTTGACCCCAGGTTCCTCAGGGACTTCTCCTTGAATCAAGGCACTTTCATCGGAGGAGAAGAATTGATAGTGAAGTGGGCGAAAAGCTCAGCGGCGGCCGCTTTGTTGGTGAGAACTTCGTGAAGGCGAAGGTTGCGTTTTCTACGCTCGGCTGCCCTGAAGCGTCTCTCCAGGAGATTCTGGACATTGCGGCCACCTACGGGGTTCAAGGGCTCGAACTCCGTTCCATGGCAGGACAAGCAGTGCATCCTGGCTTATCCCGTGAAGAGCGCGGCTGGATCCGTAGGCGGATCGACGCGGCAGGGTTGCACGTCGTCTGCGTAGCTACGTACGTACGTGTAGGCAATCCGGGGCAGAGCGACGACCACGTACTCGGCGAGCTTGAGGCTCAGATGCTTCTCGCTCGTGACTTGGGAGCGGCAGGGGTCCGCGTTTTTCCGGGCGGAGCTGGCCCGGATTCGGATGCCCGCATCGCAAGGCGGCTCGCGGCGGCCACCCGCTCCGCACCTGATATCCGAATTTATCTAGAAACGCATGACTCGCATCCTCGAGGAAGCGACGTCCGGCGGGTCATGACCCTTTTGGAAGAGATATGCCCCGGTCATGGCGTCCAAATCATCTGGGACGTTCTCCACCCGGCCACTGCCGGTGAGCTGCCCGCGACGACGTTCGAAGCCATCGGCCCGTGGTTTGGCTATGCGCAACTCAAAGATGCCAACCTGGACGGACGGTTACGGCTCCTCGGTGAGGGCGATATTCCGCTGCACGAAATCCTCGCTCTCCTCGAAGACCGAACCGAGTGGCTTTCATTGGAGTGGGAGCGCCCGTGGCATCCCGAGCTCCCGGAACTGGCCGTGGCCTTGGCCGGAATGAGGCAGTGGTTTGAAAAACTGACGGGGCCTCAAGCAAAAGGCCATTTCGTGCATCCGCTGGAGGATGACCGGAACATGGGTTGACCCGACATAGCTGTCAAAGCCCGGGCCCGCTTCGTGGTCCGCCAGCCGCGTCCGGCAGCGAGCCCAATGCCACCAACGCGCCGGAACATGCCACGATTGAAAACCGACAATTAATCTGTTCTTGACAAATAAAATGTTCGGTAGAAAACTGAGACCAGAGGCTGCAGGCGGCCACCCCACCACTCGACAAGGAGACCGACATGTCCAGAACCACCTCGATCGCACCTAGTGACCAGCCAGTCACGACGAGCCGTCGCGCGCTGTGGCTGCCGGGTCGCAGCATCATCGGCTAACCAGCCTCCTCAGCTGACCCTCACTCAGCCCACCAAGACCTCACCGCGACCACAGCTAGAGCGGCGAGTATGACAACCGATCACAACACACCAAAGGAAAGCGTCATGCGCACTCTGATCAGCACCGCATTTATCTCCCTCGACGGCATCGTGGACAGCCCGGGCGGCGAACCCGGCTACCGCAATTCCGGATGGACCTTCAAGGACATCGAATTCGTCCCCGAGGCATTCGAGATCAAAGAGCGGGAGCAACGGGAATCCACCGCGATCCTGATGGGCAGGGTCAGCTACGAGGCATTCAGTCCTGTATGGCCGGACATGGCCGAGTTCGCACACTACAAGACCATGCCGAAATACGTCGTCTCCACGACCCTCACCGACGACCAACTCGTCTCCAACTGGGGCGAGACGACCATCCTGCGCTCACTCGAGGAGGTCGCCGCCCTCAAAGAGACCGAGGGCGGCCCGATCATCATCCACGGCAGCGCACAGCTGAACAACGGACTCTCGGACGCCGGACTCATCGACCGCTACCACCTCCTCGTTTTCCCGCTGCTCCTCGGCGCCGGCAAGAGACTGTTCAGCACTACCGACAAGGACACCCAGAGGCTGAAGCTCATCGAGCAGGACGCCTACAGCAACGGCCTGCAGAAACAGGTCTTCAACGTCATCCGCTAAGAGAACTCCGGTTATCTAGAGACCATCTAGGCGCCGCTGTCCAGATCCTGCTCGGACGCTATCTGTCCAGGAGGTAGCGGCCATGCAGGATCTCACACCTCTTGACGCTGGACATCCGGCACCATCTCCCACAGCAAATCCTTGCGCCCACCTGACCACCGAGCAGGCCGCATCTCGACCAATAATCCGGGCCAGTCCGGCCCGATCCGACGGCAAAGTGCGCACTTGTGCACGCCTGTTCGACGACCCGTAGCAATGGCTGATGGGCGCCCCTTTCACAAGTAATGACACGCCCGAGGCGTCACTACATCCCGTAGGCTCGGCGGGCTTATCGCCAGAAACTACGGCTTCAAGCCCCGGAGTCGACAGCGTTGAGCCTGGTGTCTTGGCCGTGAAGCACGTTCAGGCGGTAGTCTCGGGGGCTGTAGGCGTATGCATCTTTGAAAATGCGGGAAAAGTGCGCAGGGTTATAGAAGCCCCAACGTTCAGCCACTGCCCGAATAGATTCTGCTTGTCCGAGGGGGTCAGCGAGATCACGACGGCACATTTCCAACCGGCGTTCACGCATCCATGTCGAGACAGTTGTCCCTTGCTCTCGGAAGAGCACCTGAAGATGTCGGGTTGAAATAAAGTGGGCCGATGCGATCTGGTCTAGTCCTAGCTCCGGGTCAGAGAGTTGGGAGATGATGTAGTCCCGGATCCGCATCGTCAATTCCAGATGGGCATCGGAGCGGTGCGGTACTACGACTCCTAGCTTCTCTGAGAATGCCGCCGAAACTAGCTCCACCAGGGAGTGCGCCATGCTCAGGCCCAGGCTGCTTTGAAACGCCTCCAAGTTATCGGCGACACCGACCAGGAAGTGCGCGACGATGGCACCTAGACCATTTTGACCCGAGATTCCCAGGCCTGCGATCTCCGCGAGTGCCCGGGGCGGCAAGTTGATCAGCTGTTGTGGGAACATGACCACAAGAGTTTGTGAATCGTCCGGAAATGTCCTCCGGTACGGGAACGTGGAGTCGTAAACGGCGAAGTCATTCGGCTGCAGTGTTGCCGTGTTGCCGTTTTGTTCGATGGTGCTGGTGCCCTTCAGTTGAAGGGAGATTGAGTAAAAGGGGTCCGCGTTTCCTTGCGCAAGGCGGCGTGTGCGTTCGAGCCTGTGCCTGGTTGCAGTGATGTTGAAGAGCCGGATCCCGTTAACCGTGACGCCTTGGATCGTGGCGTGGAAGCCGTCCACATCGTCGGTGTCAATGGTTAGTGGGAGCAGCCTGGACGCCACCGTCTGTCGCCATTCGTTGAGATCACGGATTTCGCTGCTGGTGATCTTTGCTGCTGCCAATTTGGGTTCTTTCGTATCGGGACAGTAACTGACTATTACTCCCAACGGAGTCTTGATTCGATAGAGGCCACATGGAGCGGACCAATGCATTCTACGGGTTTCGCTGGTTCCTAGGCCGGTCCCGCGAAATCGCGGATACCGCGACGAAGAACACCGCCGTTCTTGGGGTTCGTTGGCGCAACCGCGAACCTTGGTCCAGGATTCTTCCGGCATGCACCCGATCAGTTCCGGTTGCCATCCCCTTGGATGTTTGCGAATCGCCCCCAAGGCGTTTCCGAGAACGCCGAAGAAACCTTCACGTGTTCAACAAATGTCATGCAAGGTTGCTCAAGGCCTGCGTCTACGTTCACTCCGGACAGCGCTTCTCTTTCGGTCCGGCCCGATCGAAGGAGGGGCGCGAAGAACGCGGCGAGTTCCGCCGTCGCGGTCAGGGGCAGGACGTTCGCGACGTACTGGTCGGGCCGAACGACCACCACGACGCCGCCGCGGTCCAGTCCGCGCAGCTCGAAGATGTCTGCCGAGGGGTCGGTGCCGTAGACGTTCTCGAGGTACGTGAGCTTGAACGGTCCGACCTGGGGCTTGAATGCCGCCGGCACGGCCCCGATGTCGACGCCTGTGTGCTCCTGCTGGTAGATCACCTTCACGTCGAACCA
Organism: Arthrobacter sp. NPDC058127; assembly: GCF_042884555.1. Classification (NCBI taxonomy): domain Bacteria; kingdom Bacillati; phylum Actinomycetota; class Actinomycetes; order Micrococcales; family Micrococcaceae; genus Arthrobacter; species Arthrobacter sp. NPDC058127. The sequence goes on from NZ_JBHVTT010000006.1 coordinate 92,047, forward strand.
CGCGTCCCGGTCGGCGCCCGACGGCGTTGCGGCCAGCGGCGAGTCCGGCGAGTTCGCGATCCACCCGGCAAAGTCCGCGACGGGCGAGAGCCCCTCTTGTGCCGTGCCGGCTTCGCTTGCGTCCGCGAAGACGTAGATGCGCCACCGTCCGTCGGCCTTGGCCTGGTGGCCGAGCTGGACCGGGTTGGTATCGCAGACGCGCACCACGGGCGCGGACTTGAAACGCTTGCCGATGATGAATCCCGCGGCCAGGTCCTGGTGTATCGGCTCGGCGATAAGGGCTGAGGGGGCGTAGTGGGTCATGAAGCCGGCAGGGAACTCCGCGGTGCTCACGTAGAAGTTCTCCAGCTCGGTGGGGTCCTCGAACTCCTCGGGTTTCTTCGCCATGAGCGTGGACCACTCTTTGTCGAAGTCGATGAGGTTCTTGGCAACGACCTGGCGCTCGGCCGAGTACGTGGACAACAGGCTCTCCGGGCTGCGGCCTTCGAGCACGTGTCCGAGCTTCCAGGCCAGGTTGAAGCCGTCCTGCATGGAGACGTTCATGCCCTGGCCGGCCTTGGCGCTGTGGGTGTGGCACGCGTCGCCGGCGATGAACACGCGCGGTGTGCGGGTGCCGCGCTCCTCCGGCAGGACGTCGTCGAACCTGTCCGTGAGGCGGTGGCCCACCTCGTACACGCTGTGCCAGGCGACGTCGCGCACATCGAGCGTGTAGGGGCGGAGGATGTCGTTGGCCTTGGCGATGATCTCCTCGATGGTGGTGTTCCGCACGGAGCGGTTGTCGTTCCGGTCCACCTCGCCGAGGTCGACGTACATGCGGAAAAGATGCCCGCCCTCGCGCGGGATCAACAGGATGCTGCCGCCCGTGCCGGACTGGATCGCGCACTTCGTGCGGATGTCGGGGAAGTCCGTGACGGCAAGGACGTCCATGACGCCCCAGGCGTGGTTGGCCTGGTCGCCGGCGAGCGTGCAGCCGATCGACTCCCGCACCTTGCTCCGCGCCCCATCCGCCCCGACGACGTACTTGGCCCGGACAACGCGCTCCCGGCCCTCGTCCGGTCCGGCCGTGTGGTGGAGCGTGACGGTGACGGGGTAGTCGCCCTCGCCGGCGACCTCGAGGCCGCGGAACTCGTATCCGTAGTCGGGGGCCATGCGGGCAGGGGAGTTCGCCATGAACTCGGCGAAGTAGTCCAGCACGCGCGCCTGGTTGACGATCAGGTGCGGGAATTCGCTGATGTCCCCGGTCGGATCGTCCAGGGCGCGGGCGGTCCGGATGATGCGCGAGGGGTCCGCGGGGTCCGGCTTCCAGAACGCCATCTCGGTGATCCGGTACGCCTCGGCAATGATCCGCTCGGCGAAACCGAAAGCCTGGAACGTCTCCACGCTCCGGGCCTGGATACCGTCGGCCTGGCCGATCGCGAGCCTCCCGGCGCGGCGCTCCACAATCCGGGTTGTGACACCCGGGAACTGCGACAACTGCGCGGCGGCGAGCATCCCGGCGGGCCCGCTGCCCACGATGAGCACGTCGACCTCCTCCGGAAGGTCCACGGGCCTGTTGACGCCGACACCGGCGGCCGGCTGGACCCGCGGGTCACCGGACACATAACCATGATGGTGGAACTGCATGGGCTTTCCTCACTTCGTCGTGTGGTTGTTCATCGCCACCCTTTGTGGTTGGGTACTCGGCAATTCAACACGGTATTCAATAACCAATGCGTGGTTCAGATCCGTCCGCTGCCTAGAAGGACCATGCAGTGCGGATTGCCCGAGGTCTTACGTGACGGACTGCCTTCGGTCATAGACTTTCTTGCCTTCAAAGTACGTTGCTTCGACTCTTGTCGCATGAATCTCATGCGCGTCGATTGCGAAGATGTTTTGATCCAACAGGATGAAGTCGGCGGACAGTCCGGGTTTGATCGAACCCGTTACCGCGCCCAGACCCATGGCGGCTGCCGGGTTTCTAGTGAATGCGGCTATGGCATCACTAACAGTCAGCTTCTGTGAGGGGTTGAGTTCGCCAGCTACAGTCGGGTCAATGTTGGCCCTGGTCACAAGTGTTTGAATTCCGATCCATGGGTCCGGAGAAGGCAGTACGCACGGCCAGTCGGAGCCGGCTGCAAGAAGCGCCCCGGAATCAATCAAGTCCTTTGTGGCCCAGCTTGCATTCACAGTCTCAGCGGGGATTTGGTTCCCGATGCTTTCCTGAATGACGCCTGGGTACCAAATATACGGAGAGGCATCAGGTATTACTCCCAGCGCCGCAAATCGTGGAACGTCCGCCGCGTCCACGAACTCGACATGCGCGATCTGGAACACCGGACCCGGCCCGCGCCTTTCGCGCATGATTTCGATTGCGTCGAGCGCCAGCCGAACGGACGCGTCGCCCGTGGCGTGAAGTTTTCCGCTCAGGCCGCGGTCGTAGCAGAGCTCAATGGCTTCGAGGAGCTCTTCAAGGGTCCAGTACGAGGAACCGACGTAACCCGGGTCTTGCTGGTCATGGCAAACATAAGGCCGCAGCATCGCTGTGGTCCGCGTCATCGGAACGCCATCGAGCACAAACTTGACGAAATCCGGGCGCAGATGTTCACTCCTGTATCCGGCGGCAATTCCGAAGAGCTCTTCGCCGACATACCCGGATTCGATAAAGGGGCGCGCAGGCATGGACCCTACAACCCAGGCAGACATCTCACCACTGGTTTCGATGGCCGAAAGCGCCTTCCAGGAATACTCCATGGTCGCGGCGTCTTGAACCGCCGTGATCCCGAAGGAGTTCACGACCTCGAGGGCCTTTTTCAGTGACGCAATGTTGCGAGAGTCGGGATCCGCGATCGAAGAATCAAATGCTGCCTCGGCGTTTGCCGAGGCGAGTTCATGCAGGACCCCGGTAAGCCGACCCGTGGTGTCGCGAACATAGCTTCCGCCTTCAAGATCCGCAGTGTCACCGGTAACTCGCATCAGATCGAGTGCGCGCGTGTTCACCCAGCGGTTGTGCATCGAGTCGTCTCGCAGGAGTACGGGTCTTCCGCCGGCCGCTTCATCGAGCGATGCCAGGTCGTCTACGTTCATCACGGCGTCCATGACGGTGCTGCCGACAATGCCACCGACAATCCACTCATCGGGCCCCAAATTTGCAGACCAGCCCTTGATCTTCTCGAAGATTACCTCTTTCGAGTCGGTGGGCAGAATGGGAAGCTCCCATGCTGCCTGACTACCGCCGAGGCCCAGATGAATATGTCCATCACTCAGGCCTGGTAGAACAAGTTTTCCGCCGGTGTCGAGAACGGTCGTTGTATCAACTGCAAACCCGCGGATTTCGGCCTCTGAGCCGACCGCGACTATCTTTCCGTTCTGCACCGCAAAGGCTTCAACCCACTCAATTTGGGGGTCTGCTGTATAGACCGGGCCCCCGACCACGATGAGCTCAGGGGAAAGGACATCGTTCACGATTCTCTCCTTGGGATTTGATGCGCTTGAACACTGGGTTTTCATTGCCCAGTGTCCTCTGCAAGGTTGCAGGTAGTCTTCGCCTCACGCGCACAGGAGTATTCGCAGGGCGCACAGATATTGCAGCCCGGGCATTGGCGGGCAGAGGTTGGATCTCCCGGCTATCGGTTCGGTGGCTTGGAAATCCCCCGGACGATCCAGTGACAGCCGCGATCGATGAGTGCTCCTATATTTCCCGGTGCAGGATCGCGAGGGCCCGTAGTGAACTCCGCCCGGGCAGCTTTAGTCAACTTCTCTGCGCGCAAAGAAAAGTGCGAGATATAGGTCACATCTACATTAGGTCTATTCGACGAACAACCATTCCTCATTGAAAGCCACCTCCAATGACAAGTCTCATCAAAACCCCTGGAGCCGCAGTGTCGACCTCAAGCCGAGGGACATACACGTACATCGCCGCATACAGCGCCGTGCTTTACACCGTACTCCTCATTGCCCCCGTGATCGCAGGCAAGTTGATAACTCAGTTCGCACTGTCGCCAGTGCAGGTGGGGGCCCTGTTCTCCCTCGAACTAGGCGCCTTCAGCTTGGCAACGGTCCCCGCCTACCTCTGGCTCAATCGCGTAAACCTGCGGACGGCCACCTACGTTTTCACTACTATCGTAATAGCCGGCAACGTCGTGTCCGGATTGCTTGATGACTTCGGCCTGCTGATGGCTACACGCGTGGTTACATCGCTCGCGGCAGGGTCCATTACGGTGATTATTCTTACGTTGAGCGGCAAAACCGCCAACCCGAGCAGAGCGTTTGGCGTTTTCGTCGTGTGCCAACTGGCTATGGGTGCACTGATCCTGGCCGTCTTTCCGGCATTGTTCTCTCAGGCGCCTGTGTCAGCTATCTACTGGACGCTAGCCGGGCTCGACGTTCTCTGTCTACTGGTGGTCAATGGCATCGACGGAAACGCGCTAAGACAGTCGATTCCCCGGGACCACACCCGCGCTAGGGTTCCTGCGGTCAGATTTGCATTGGGCCTGGCCGCGGTCCTGTTGTTCTATGTTGCACTCAGCGGCGTGTGGTCCTTTATCGCACAGATTTCTGCGGGTGCTGGAATCGATCTATCTTCGAGCAGCCTTGTTCTGTCACTCGCCACGGTCGCGGGTATCGTGTCCGCATTGACGGCGACGATTCTCGGCGACACCCCACAAAGGAAGCTCTACCTCATCGCGGGATACGCGGTCATGTCGATAAGCGTCGCTTTGCTCTTTGGAACACCAGGGCTGGCGCGTTTCGCAATGGCCGCCGTCATCTTTAAGTTCGCTTGGACCTTCATCCTGCCCTACCTGCTATCCACGCTTGCTGATCTTTCCGGCGGTGGCCACATCATGAACACAACCAACCTCATGATCGGCGCCGGTTTTGCCATCGGGCCAGTGGTCAGCGGAGCTTTAATCCAGTCCGCCGGGGGCGCGTTTACAGGCATGCTCATGCTCGGCGTAGTCGGTGTGTTGACCTCCTTGGTCTGCATTTTGACAGCACAGCGAAAAGTAGTGCACGCCTGATTCCCGTACGACCAAAAATACCGTAGGCCCCACAGCGCTGCGGAACCCCCGACAATTCAAAGGATAAGAACATGACCTCGATGCTTCCGGGAATGAGCGCGGATGCAGAACTCCCACTGAAGGATTCGGTTGAGAAGGCGATTTCCGCAGTCTCTCGATGGATGGAAGAGTACGGGGACTTCAAGCCGCACCCAACGATGGACGTTAAGGCCGACCTCCTCGCTGCCGTCCACGATGATCTGATCAACAGGCTCCGTGATAACTATCCATTTTTTCATCCTCGTTACATCGGGCAGATGCTCAAACCGCCTCACCCCGCGGCGGTCGTGGCCTACGTCACTGCGATGTTGATTAACCCGAACAACCATGCCCTCGACGGCGGTCCGGCAACGGCCCGAATGGAGAAGGAGGTTGTCGCACAACTAGCCGAAATGTTCGGTTATGAAGAGCACCTCGGGCACCTGACCAGCAGCGGAACGATTGCCAATCTCGAGGCACTCTTTATCGCGCGCGAAATCCACCCGCGCAAGGGCATCGCTTATAGCGCTGATGCTCACTACACACACAGCCGCATGAGCCACCTTCTGGGCATGACCAGCCACTCAGTGCCCGCCGATGCCGCCGGCAAAATGGATCTGGAAGCCTTGGAGACGATTCTGTCCACTGGAACGGTCGGAACAGTTGTCATGACAGCCGGGACAACCGGACTCGGGGCAATTGACCCCATCGATCTGGCACTGCCAATCTGCGAAAGGTACGGGGTGCGGGTGCATGTGGATGCCGCCTATGGAGGGTTCTTCAGGATAATCGCCGACGACTCCGTTGACGGCGTGGCCCGCGCTCCCTTTGAAGCCATCGCTCACGCCGATTCCGTTGTTATCGATCCACACAAGCATGGCCTGCAACCATATGGATGCGGGGCAGTAATCTTCCGTGATCCAAGTGTGCAACGCCACTATGTACATGATTCGCCCTACACCTATTTCACTTCTGAGGATCTTCACCTTGGCGAGATTTCCATCGAATGTTCGCGTTCGGGAGCAGCCGCCGCAGCACTGTGGATGACTTTTCGGCTCCTCCCGCCGACAGAAGAGGGGCTCGGCCAAGTCCTGCGCGCGGGGAGACGCGCGACCGTTGCCTGGGCAGAGCGAATTAGAGCGTCCGAGGAACTTATCCTCTTCCAGGAGCCGGAACTGGATATCCTGACCTATCTACCCGCCGAATCTACGTTGTCAGAAATCGATCGAGTCTCCGGCCATGTCTTGCAGGCCGGAATCGCACTTCCGCCAAGCGAGGCCCTGTATGTTGCTACCTATGACGTTTCGGCTGCAGACATGGCGCTTCGGGGCTTCAGCTTGGAGGCGGACATCGAACGAGGCCGCATCCTACGCAGTGTTCTCATGAAACCAGAGACTGAGGACATCGTCGAAGAACTCAACGAACGTGTCGAGAACCTGGTACGTTCAGCGCACGACAGATCGTGACACTAAGACACGGGACCGTCGGTGGCTTAGACAGCTGCTTGGGCGGGCTGCACTTCGGCCCCTCATGCCCAGCCCTGCTCCGCTGCCGGAACGGACTCCGAGCCCGACAGACACGCCCGGGCATGTTGGCGGAGGCTCGCCTTCTTCCTAGGCTCTCCCCCGCTGCAGCCCCCTGACGAGCGCTTTGCCGACCTCGCGCCAAACGCCCTTCCAGGCCGGTTCCCGTTCCACCTCTGCCGTACCGTCGGCCTCCACCTTGGAGCCGGACTCGGCGGTCTGGGCCGCCTGGGCGGTCTGGGCGGCGAGCCAGTCTCCAAAGTGCGTAATGTCCTCGCCCCGGGACGCCGCGACCGCGTCGCACGCGAAGCCCACTGCGCTTGAACCGTCACTCAGCAGCACGGATCCCAACAGCATGGGTTCGGGCAGCTCCGAGAGGAAGGAGCCCAGGGCCGCCTGGGAGAGCAACCATCGCTCAGCGGCGAGTTCGGCGCCGTCGTCGGAGCGGACCACGCCAGGTTTGGGCGGCCGGGTGTCCAGCGAGACCATCCGGTACCGGGGCGCTGTCCTGACGGGACCGTCCCAGAAAGCGCCAAGCCGTTCCAATTCCGGGACCAACGGCTGGCCCTTCCGGTGGGCGCCCACCACCACCAAGGGCACGACGGCGGCCCCCGCCGCTGCGGGCCACGGCACCCGCCGCGAGGAGGCCGGGGCCGGCGCGGCGCCGGTCGCGAAAACCCCTGGCCTCGCCGGGGTGTACTCGACGCGCCGCGCGATGTCGGCCACGACGGCGTCGTCGAAGGTCCGGCCGACCACCGTCAGGCCGAACTGCGATGCCCCCGGCGCCCCGCCGTCGTCGGTTCCGTCGCTGTCCACCACAATGCCGGCCGGAACAGCTACGGCGCACAGATCGAACAGGTTACAGAAGTTCGTGTACGTGCCCATGCGGGAATTCACGCCCAACGGATCCGCCGCGACCTCTGCCAGCGTCGGATGGAACGGCGCTGTCGGCACGATGAGGGCGTCAAAGCCTTCAAACCGGGACATCGCCTCGCGCTTCAGTTCCTCCAGCGCCCCGGTGTCCGCCACATACTGGTGGGCGGGAACGCGGCCGGCCGCACTGACGATGTCCGCCACGGTCGGATCCAGCCCGACGCCGGAGTCAGCTCCACCGGAAAGTGCGCCGTCGATGAAACTCCCGACGGCGGCATAGCGCTCGGCAACCAGCGCGCCGTCGTATAGCAACCGTGCCGCCTGCAGGAAGACATCGAATTCGATCGGCTCCGCATCCACGCCGGTAGCGCGCAGACGCTCGATCTGGACCCCGAACTCCACAGCCCAGGCGCGATCCAAGGCCGGGAGGTCCGCCGGATAGGCGACACGCGGCTTCGAGGGAGCGGCCAAGCGGATGTCTGTGGGCCACGTCCGGCTCTGCCCGGCCATGACGCCCATCGCGAGTTCGGCGGTCTCCAGGTCCCGGGCGAGGATGGTGGCCGTGTCCCAGGATTGGCAGGCCGGGACTATGCCGGCGGTGGAGACCACGTTGAGGGTGGGTTTGATACCGACGATTCCCTGTAGTCCTGCCGGGACACGGCCGGAGCCGGCCGTGTCCGTACCGATGGCGATGTCCACGAGTCCCAACGCCACAGCCACAGCCGAACCCGAGCTGGATCCCCCGGAGATCCGGTCAGGCCGGCGTGAATCCCGGACTGGACCGTAGGGGCTCCGCGTGCCCACCAGGCCCGTGGCGAACTGGTCAAGGTTTGTCACGCCGAGCACCAGGGCGCCCGCATCGCGCAACCGCGCCACGGCTACCGCGTCCTCCGTCGGCACATAACCGAACCCCGGGCACGCCGCCGTCGTTGTGAGGCCGGCAACGTCCACGTTGTTTTTGACCGCCAGCAGGAGCCCAGCCAGCGGCAGTTCGGAGCCGGATGCCACCGCGGCGTCAATGCGGGCCGCTTCGGCCAGCAACTCTTTTTCTCCGCGGATTTCAATCCAGATCTCGGGCCGGTCCACGTCGTCAATGGCGGCCAACGCGTGCTTGACGCGTTTGGCGGCCGTGGCTGCACCGATCTTTGTCTCCTGGGTGGTCATGCTGCTGCCTCTTCCAGTTCAGGTTCGCTCAGTTCATCCGCGCCCACGAGCACCACGATGGCCTCACCGGCCACCACTTGGGAGCCCGCGGTCGGCAGCACTTGGTGGACCACCCCGTCGCACGGAGCTGACAAGACGGTTTCCATCTTCATGGCCTCAAGGGAAACCAGCGGCTGTCCTTGGGTCACGCGGTCTCCGGGGGCGACGTCCACCTTCCAGACGCTGGCGGCGAACGGCGCCGTAACGAGTGTTCCGCCGTCGGGCACCACTACTTCCCCGGGATCGGGAACGGCGACGGAGGCTACGGCTTCCGCGCGATCAAACTCGCCGGCGTTCTCCCAGGCCCGCCGCTCGATCGCGAATGCCGCCGCCTGCCGCTCCCTGAAGACGCCGATCGATTCGCAGTTCTGCGCGAGGAACGCCTCGTGTTCGGCAAGGGAGAAGGTGCCGTCCTCGATCTCGACACCCCGGCCGCGGCCGGCGGCCATGTCGGCGCGCAGGTCCAGCAGCTCTTCGGGGCTGACGGGGTACCAGGAGATGCGGTCGAAGAAGCGCAGCAGCCACGGTGATCCGGGTTCGAAGGGTGCGGAGTCGGCGTAGCGGGACCATACCTGGGTGGTGCGGCCGACGAACTGGTAGCCTCCGGGGCCTTCCATGCCATAGATGCACATGTAGGCCCCGCCGATGCCCACCGCGTTCTCCGGCGTCCAGGTCCTGGCCGGGTTGTATTTGGTGGTAACCAGCCTGTGCCGCGGGTCAAGCGGCGTGGCCACGGGCGCGCCGAGATACACGTCGCCTAGGCCGAGCACGAGGTATTCGGCGTTGAAGACGGTGTCGAAAACGTCATTCACCGAATCCAGGCCGTTGATGCGGCGAATGAACTCGATGTTCCACGGGCACCATGGAGCGTCGTCCCGGACACCGGTCATGTAGCGTTCGATCGCCTCGCGCGTGGCGGGGTCATCCCAGGACAGAGGCAAGCTGACGGTGCGGCTCGGCACCACGAGCTCGGAACTGGCCGGCAGCGCGGCCTCGATCTCCTGGACGAGGCCCAGCAGCAGCCGGGTGGGAAGGATCGATGGGTCCACCTTGATCTGCAGTGAGCGGATCCCGGGCGCAAGGTCCACCACTCCGGGGATGCGGGCCTGCTCGATGTGCTGGTGCAGGGCATGGACCCGCGCGCGCAGGCCGAGGTCCAGCACCATGTCGCCAAACTCCACCAGAAGATTGTCGTCCCCGGACCGCCGGTACGTGACCGCGGGCCGTCCCTCGCTTCCCGCCACGCGACGCAGCACGCCGTCGTCGCCGTCGCCCTTTGGCGTCCGGGCTCTCACGACGGCGGCTAGGCCGTTTGTGCCGGTGCCGGCACCGCCCGGCAGGATCAGCTGCCGCCCCGGGCCAAGGTCCTTCGCCGACGGAGCCTGGGAGTCCGTCACCGGCACGAAGCGGACTTTATCGCCCGGACGCAGCTGGCCGAGCTTCCAGCGTTCTCCGCTCACCACCGTGACCGGGCAGACGAAACCGCCGAGGCTCGGGCCATCAGGGCCGAGCAGGATGGGGGTGTCGCCGGTGAAGTCCAGGGCGCCCACGGAGTAGGGGGTGTCGTGGATGTTGGAGGGGTGAAGCCCTGCCTCACCGCCGTCGGTACGTGCCCAACGCGGCTTGGGGCCGATCAGCCGCACACCTGTCCGTGCCGAGTTGAAATGCACCTTGTAGTCCGTCGCGAAGAGTTCGTCGATGTCCTCGCGCTTGAAGAACTCCGGGGCGCCGTGTGGACCTTCGACCACCCTCAGTTCCCAGTGGGACGTCAGGGCGGGGCGGCTCTCGACGGGAACCGGCCACGAAGGGAGGTTGTCCGATGGCCCGCCAGCCGAACGCAGCACGTCACCGGCGCGGAGCACGCGGCCGCCGTGGCCGCCGAACTGACCAAGGGTAAACGTGGAGGCACTGCCGAGGTAGTGCGGGACATCGAGCCCGCCTTGGAACAGGACATAGCCGCGCAACCCGGCCGCATCGGCGGAACCGATGTCCAGCAGGCCGCCCGCGGGGACCGTGATGGGTTCCCAGGCTGGGACAGATTCGCCGTTGAGGGTGAGGCTCACGTCGGCCCCGGTCACGCACACGGTAGTGGCGTGGGTGAACCGCAGAGCGGGCCCGGCCATGGTGAATTCCAGGCCCGGGGCACCCTCCGGATTGCCCAGGGCCTTGTTCCCCAAGCGGAAGGAGAGATCATCCATCGGGCCGCTGGGCGGCACCCCGACCTTCCAGAGTCCGGTTCTGCCCGGCCAGTCCTGAACGCTCGTCTGGAGGCCCGGGCGTTCCACGGTGATGCGGGGTTCGGGATCGCCCACGGTGTCCAGGGTTCCTGTGGAATGGTTCGCGGCCCGAACCGCGTCGAGTCCGGTTACTGCGCGCAACATGCCCAGATTGGTCTCGATGCCGTCGATGCGGGTCTGAGCGAGAGCATCTGAGAGGGCGTCAAGCGCGGCATCCCGGCTGTCGCCGAAGGTGATGAGTTTGCCGAGCAAGGGGTCGTAGTTGGTGGACACCTCGCTGCCGGTCTCCACCCACGCGTCCACCCGCACGACGTCGGTGCTCGGGTACTGCGCGTTGGTGACGGTACCCGCACTGGGCTGGAAGTTGCGGGCAGGGTCCTCGGCGTAAATACGGGCCTCGACCGCGTGGCCCGTCACCGGAACGCTTTCCGGGACACCCGCGAGGACAGGCCGTGCTTGGGCCAGGTTGAGCATCCACTCTACGAGGTCAACGCCGGTGATCGCCTCGGTCACCGGGTGCTCCACTTGTAGCCGGGCGTTGACTTCAAGGAAGGAGGCCTCCTTCCGGACGGGATCGTAAACGTACTCAACGGTCCCAGCCGAGCGGTAGCCCACCGAGGCACACAATGCACGGGAACTGCGGTGGAGCTCTTCCCGGAGCGCTGCCGGCAGGTCCGGCGCAGGGGCTTCTTCGAGCACCTTCTGGTGCCGGCGCTGCAGGGAACAGTCGCGATCTCCGAGGCTTACGACCCGGCCTTCGCCGTCGCCGAAGATCTGCACCTCAACGTGGCGGGCGTGTTCGATGTAGCGCTCGGCGAACACTCCCGCGGTGCCGAAACTGGAGCTCGCGAGGCGGGCCACGCGGGCGTAGCTTTCAGTCAGTTCTGCTTCGTTCCGGCATACGGCCATGCCGATACCGCCGCCGCCGCCGGTAGCCTTCAGCATCAGGGGGAACCCGATCTCCCCGGCGGCTCCGATGGCGGCGTTGAGGTCTTCAAGCAGGCCGGAACCGGCAATCATGGGCACGCTCGCTCGCTGCGCCGCGTCCCTGGCGGTGTGCTTGGTGCCGAAGATCCGCAGTTGTTCGGGGGTCGGACCGACGAACACCAGCCCGGCGGCTTCCACGGCCCCGGCGAACCCGGCATCTTCGGAGAGGAAACCGTAACCGGGGTGGATGGCGCCGGCGCCGGTGGAGGCGGCGGCCGCCAGGATGGCGTCGACCCGGAGGTAGGACTCCTTGGCCGGCGCCGGTCCGAGCAGCACGGCTTCGTCTGCGAGGCGAACATGCTTCGCGCCGCGGTCCGCCTCGGAGAATACCGCGACGGTCCGCAGCCCGAGCTTTCGGGCGGACTCGATGATCCGGCAGGCGATCTCGCCGCGGTTGGCGACAAGGAGGGTATCAAAACGGTTCACTGTCATGCCTCCGGGCGGGTGACGATCATGCGCACGGGCGTCGGTTTGAAGCCGTTGCAGGGGTTGTTGATCTGGGGGCAGTTTGAAACCAGGACCAGCACGTCGGTTTCGGCCCGGAGCGCCACGCGCTTACCGGGAGCGGAGAGCCCATCCACGATGCCGAGGGCACCGTCGGGATCGACCGGCACATTCATGAACCAGTTGATGTTGGAGACGATGTCCGGCTTTCCCAGTCCCCATTTGGACCCCTCGATCAGGAAGTTCTCCACGCAAGCATGCTGTTCATGGGTGTGCTGGCCGTAGCGCAGTGTATTTGATTCCTGCGAGCACGCTCCGCCGATGGTGTCGTGGACACCCACCTCGTCAGCCTCCACGGTCATCAGGGCGTCGCCATCGTCCGAGCGGAGGACGGACCCCGTGGTCAGAATGATGGACTGCTGGGCGGCAATGGTGACGGCGGCAGAATAGCGAATGGCGACGTCGGTCGCCGAGTAGAGAAGGCAATCCACGGCCTGGTTGCCCTCGAGGTCCACGATGGTCAGGACATCCCCCGCTGCGACCACGGCCGACCAAGGGCCTCGGGCTTCAACGTATTCGTCAAGGATGACGCGTCCGGACACCAGCGCAGCGGACTGGACGCCTGGCTGGCAGTGGACGTCTGGCTGGGGAGCTGTGGCAGTGGCGGCGGTCATGCGGAGGTCCTCGCTTTGTGGTCGTGTTCGGTGTTCTGCAGCGCCAGAAGCTGCTCGGGGCCCGGTTTTAGCCCAAGTTCTCCCGCGGCGAGTGCCCACAGGTCCTGCGGCGCCTGCCAGGCGACGATGTCCACTGCACTGCCCGTGAAGGTCGGGCGGGGGTCGAGGGGATGGGCGGTGTTGGCGAGGACCAGCACCAGGTCCATGTGGAGCAGGAGTTCGACGCCGGTCCCCGCACCGGCACTGCCGTCGAAACGGATGCCGCCGCCGGGGTCGACCGTGATGCCCTTGAAGAAGGACACCGACGGCGGTAGCTCGCGCTGGCTGATCCCGTGCTTGAGTGCGCCAAGGGTCAGCAACTCGCGGCCGGCCGGTGACGCGCTGTGTGCGCTGCCGGCACCGTACTTGGCCTCGTTGCCGGCCCGGTTTGTGGTACCGGTGAGGGCGTCGTGGCGCCCCGAGGAGTCGGCGACGACGGTGGCCATCAGTCGGCCGGCGTCGGAAAGCAACGGATGGCCTTGCCCGAGGTAAGCCTGCCACGGGACCTTGACGGTATCCGCGACGTTGATGCGCTCGTGGTGGGAGCCGCCGCGGAAGAGAACCGCGTGGACGCAGGCGTCGCCGTCCGTGTCGGTCAGACGGATCCGCGTCCCTCGCGCTAGTTCGATGTGCGTGTAACGACCGAAGGCCAGCGATTCGGCCCACGTGACGGCTTCGCGAGCCCGGGCGTCCAGCCGGGCCGTGAGCCGTTCCGGAGCCGATACGGCGGGCACGTGGATCATGGTGTTGGCAGTTCTGGCGTGCTGTGAGCGTGCATGGGCGCGGGCGCCTGCTGTCGTCGCCGTCCCAACGGCCGTTTCAGTGGTTTCAAGAGTGTGCGTCATGTCAGTTCGTTTCTGCGTGGCGGTTTCGTTTTCGTGTCGGCGTCAGTCGGCCCGTGTGAGGTCAGCTGCCTTCCGCTTCCGCACCCAGATGCCCAGGAGCAGCACGGCGCCCACTATCAGCGGAGCGGAGAACAGCAGTAGTCCGTTGTCGCCAGCGGGGTCATAGACCTCGGGCCGGGGCCAGGCGAGGTTCACCACCATCAGGGCGCCGTAGAGGACTGCGAGCATGTTGACCGGAAGCCCCCAACGTCCGAGCGAGAACAGCCCTTCGGGCATCGTCTTGCCCGTGCGGACCCAGTCTCCGCGCAGCCGGTTGATCAGCAGCGGCACCGTGACCAGCAAGTAGGCGAGGTAGAGCATCACGATGCAGACGCTGCACAGGGACGTGAACAGCGCCGGATTGCCGATGTTGATGGCCAGTACGGCGATCGCGAGCAGGCCCACGATGACTGAAGGCCACAGCGGGGTGCCGCTGCGCGGGCTGACGGAGGACAGTGCTTCCGCCGCGGGGAGCTGGCGGTCGCGGGCCATGGAGAAGACCAGGCGCGAGCCGGCAGTCTGGATGGCGAGGGTGCAGACGAAGATGGCGATCGCGACGTCGACCAACAGGATCTTGCCCCAGAAGGTCCCGAGGACGGCGGTCAGCACGTAGGGCAGGCCTTGGCTGGCCAAGTTGCCGTCATCGAGGCTCGGGGCCGCCATGAGGGCACCGATGATCATCAGCCCGCCGCCGAGTCCGGAGATCAGCAGGGCGGAAATGATGGTGCGAGGCGTTGTGCGCCGCGGGTTCTTGGTCTCCTCGGACAGTTCGCCCGCGGAATCGAACCCGACCATCACGTAGGCGGCCATCAGGCCGGAAACGAGGAACGCGCCCACCGGGCCGAGGTCCGAACCGCTGACGATCTGCGTGTCCTGGACGACGTCGGGGCCGCGCTGCGCCACGGAAACAAGCGCCAGGATCACGGCGGCGACGCCGACCAGTTCGCAAGTGACGCCGATCGAATTGATGTGGGACATGAGCTTCACGCCGACAGCGTTGATGGCCGTGGTTGCGACCAGCAGCACAGCCCCGAGAATGACCGCATTGCTCGCCCCGGTGACTGTATTCAACGCGGGGTCGCCGCCGACGAGCTGAAATCCGTCCCAAAGCTGGGGCAGGACCACCTGAAGGGCGATCGCGGCCGCGGCCGCGGTGATCACTTGGGCGATGGACATGAACCAGCCGGCGAACCAGCCAACCGTTTCTCCGCCGACTCGCCGCGACCACTGGTAGACGGCACCGGAAATCGGGTACCGCGCAGCCAGTTCGGCGAAGTTCAACGCCACCAGCAGCTGGCCGAGCAGAACGATCGGCCAGGTCCAGAAGAAGGCCGGCCCGGCAAAGGAGTACCCGAAACCGAACAACTGAAAAATGGTGGTCAGGATGGAGACGAACGAAAAGCCTGCAGCGAAGGAAGCGTATCGGCCTAGTTTGCGATGCAACGTCGGCTGATAGCCGAGCGACGTCAGGTCTGCATCGTCGGCGTGGGAGGCCGCCGTCGAAAGGGTGGAAGTCATCGGTTTCTCCGTGTCTGGAACGGGGGGAGGGTGACCTCGGAAGCGGTAGTCTCTGACAGCATTCCGTAATACCGGTCAATTGATAGTTTTCCAGCGGGATGTCCCGTTTCCGTTTCGCCAATGTAAAAGGTGGATGACGGCGCATTTCAGGCTTATGAACATATCCTCACCGGAAGGCTGGACTGCCGGACGGCGTCGGAATCGGGCACGTCGGCACCTCAGGCGATGTAAGAATGTGGGGTGACCTCAGCCGGACCGGGCAGACCCCGCAAACAGCAGCCAGTTCGCCCAGGTGCCACCGCTCGGGACGAAATCCTCGATGCGGCGGCCGAGTTGTTCACCAGCCAGGGCTTTGCAAACACCTCCACCAGGGCCATCGCGGACGCTGTTGGAATCCGCCAATCGTCGCTCTACCACCATTTCGCCACCAAGGACGAAATGCTGGCGGAGCTCCTTGACGGCACAGTGGCAGGAGGGCTGGCCTTCGCGAACGCCCTACATGCCAGCCCGCCGCCGCCCAGTTCGCGCGCCGCGGCCGCACGCCTGCACGCCGTGGCACTTTACGACGGAAGCCAGTTATGCAGCGCCCGCTGGAACCTCGGTGTCCTCTACCATCTACCAGAAGCCCGCGCGCCGAGGTTCCAGCGCTTCATGGATGACAGGCAGCGACTCCGGCAGTTGTACCGGGAGCTGGGGCAAGCCGTTGAGGAACTCACCCCGGAAGAGGACCAGCATGGCGCGGCATCGATTGGCGACCTCCTCTTCCGCTTGGTCGAATCCCTGATCAACCTGCGTGCCGATGGTTTGGTAGGCGCCGATTCAGCCCTGCAGACGGCAGACGCGGGCATTGTGCTTGCCGGGATGGCTGCAGACCTGGATGAAGTACGGGACATAAGCGCGGGGCTGATCCGCGAATTCGGGTAGGTCCGCCATCTCAGGGCCTGGAATTCCAGCCTCGAAATGAGCAGGGAATCCGCTTTCCGCAAAACTATTTGGCCAGCTGCGATCTGCCCGCCCTGCGAACCGTGAGATGAAGGTTTTAGTCCTCTCATGACGCTGTGCGTCGGGAAATTAATCTGCGCGTCTCCCAATTACCGCTGGTGTCATGTCCCGTTGTCCGCATGCAGCGGGCGTCCGTAATCTCAATCCATCCACGGCGTCCGAAGGGGCCTCGCGGATCATCCTCTTCACCCCCAACAACTCTCCGTTCCCAGGCCTGGACCACAGTGCAGGCCTCCCCAACCCTGAAGGAATACTTCCGTGTCATCACCTCATGACAACTCGACCACGCGCATCGTCGCGGGCGAGAGCAGCAAGCCCAAGCGCCGCCGCACGCTCGAGATCGGCATCGCCGTCGGGCTCGTCCTGCTGATCGGTGCCGGCGCCGCCGTCGCATCGGTCGTCGCGAAGAACAACGAAACCCAGGCCGCGGCCTCAACGACGTCGCCCGCCGCGGAGCTCCGGCTCGGCTACTTCGGCAACGTCACCCACGCCCCCGCGCTGGTGGGCGTGAGCAAGGGCATCATCGCGGGCAAGCTGGGCGGCACCAAGCTGAGCACCCAGATCTTCAACGCCGGACCGGCCGCGATCGAGGCCCTGAACGCCGGCGCGATCGACGCCGCGTACCTTGGCCCGAACCCGGCCATCAACTCCTTCGTCCAGAGCAAGGGCGCCTCCATCAGCATCATCGCCGGCGCGGCCTCCGGCGGAGCGCAGCTGGTGGTCAAGCCCGGCATCAACACCGCGGCGGACCTCAAGGGCAAGACCCTCGCCTCGCCGCAGCTCGGCGGCACCCAGGACGTGGCGCTGCGGGCCTGGCTGGGCAAGCAGGGCCTGAAGACCAACCCGAACGGCGGGGGCGACGTCGCGATCAACCCGACGGACAACGCCCAGACCCTCAAGCTCTTCCAGGACGGAAAGCTCGACGGCGCGTGGCTGCCCGAGCCGTGGGCCTCGCGCCTGGTGCTCCAGGCCGGCGGGAAGGTCCTCGTGGACGAGAAGGACCTGTGGGACAAGGGACAGTTCCCCACCACGATCCTGATCGTGAGCAAGAAGTTCGCCGCCGACCACCCGCAGACCGTGACCGCCCTGCTCCAGGGCCACGAAGCCTCCGTCAACTGGCTCAACACCGCCTCGGCCGCGGACAAGGCCGCCGCGATCAACGCCGCACTGAAGGCGACAGCGGGCAGCACCCTGCCGGCCGACGTGATCGACCGCTCCCTGAAGAACATCACCTTCACCGTGGACCCGCTCGCGGGAACCTACAAGAAGCTCCTCCAGGACGGGGTCGACGCGGGCATCACCAAACCGGCCGACATCAACGGCATCTTCGACCTCCGCGCCCTCAACAGCGTGACCGGGCAGAAGACCTCCGCAGCCGGTCTCGGGCAGGAATAGCCCGCCAAGTCCCAACTGGCTCGCAATAGTTGTCGTTTTGAGGCCTCATAACGACAACAACTGCAGGGCCCACGCCGCCAGGGTTCCCTGGCCTCGCTTGCGAGGCCAGGGAGGCGGTGGGGACAGTTGGGTGCCTTCCTTTGCTCTCAGGAACGCTACGACCACGACCAGGTCCGGAGTGAGCTGTTACTAGTGCGCCTGCCTCGCTGCTATGGCGAGGAACCTGATGGGCAGGTCCAACAGTTCCAGGGGGCCATGAGGTCCTTCGCCGTCCAGAAGAAGTGAATCCCCGGGTTCCATTGTGTATTCGTACGCACCGTGACCGTAAATCATCTTTCCCGAGAGTATGTAGATGAATTCAGTTCCTGGGTGCTGGAACAGTGGGAAGACATCCGAGGCATCCGTGAGAGTCACCAGGGTCGGCTCTAGCGCGTCCGTGCGGCCCTTGAGGGTGCCCAGAACACGGTACTCATGCCCGTGCTGTGTTCCGCTGCGGACAGTCAGGCTGCCTTGGCCGTCCTTTGTAAACGTCGCGTCCCGGTCAGTGTCAGCGCCCCTGAAAAGTGCTGTGACAGGAATCTTAAGTCCATCGGCAAGTCTTTGCAGGGTGGTCAGCGAACAAGACGTGCTGGCGGTCTCGATTTTTGAAATCATCGCTTTGGACAACCCAGTCCGGGCTGCGAGTTCGGCCGACGAAAGCCCCTCTGCGTTCCGGTAGTGGCGGACTTGGCCAGCGATGATCCGCTCAAGCTTACCGGCCGCTTCTTCGGTCGCGGTCCGGTTGGTCGCGCCTATTTCTTCGCCAAGACTATTCATCATTCAGCCATCATAGGTGGCTACTGCCGTCCTTAACCGAGCACCCGCGCCTCGCCCAACAGACCTGCCAGAATATCTGCCAAAGCCGAGGCCCCTGCTTCAGCGTCCGCGTCCTCGACCAGTTCCTCGGGGGAATGCGAGATGCCGCTGGGGTTCCTGACGAACAGCATGGCGGTGGGGATGTGGGTTGCGAGCACTCCAGCGTCGTGGCCGGCCCCGGTATCCAGGACCGGCGCACCGGGGAGCAGGGCCTGGAGCTGGTCCCGCAGGCCGGTGTCGAAGTGGACTGTGGGGCTGAGCGATTCAGTGCCGAAGGTGACAGTGCAGTTTTCTTCGGCGGCGATGACCTGGGCGTTGAGGTGGATGGATTCGACGAGGGCGGCGGTGACTTCGTCCCTGGGGTGGCGGACGTCGATCCACATGTCGACCCCGGAGGCGATGACGTTGGTGCCTCCGGGGACCGGCTGCAGGCGGCCCACGGTCGCGCGGGCGTCCCTGTAGTTCCTGGCCGTGTCCCGGATGCCGATCATGATTTTGGCTGCGGCGATCATCGGGTCTTTCCGGTCTTTCATGAGGGTGGTTCCGGCGTGGTTGCCCTGACCGTGCACGGAGAGCTTCCACCGCCCGTGGCCCAGGATGGAGGATCCGATCGCCACCGGTTTGCCCAGGTCGACCAGTCCCCTCCCCTGTTCGACGTGGAGTTCAACGAACAGGCCCAGTTGCTGGAGGGTTTTGGGGTCTGCACCGATGTTCCGGGGGTCTTGTCCATTGGCCGCAGCCACCTCGGCGTAGGTATTGCCCTCGGCGTCTTTGAGCTTGCGGGCTTTGTCCGGGTCCAGGGCTCCGGTGAGGAGCCGGGAGCCCAGGCAGGCGACGCCGAAGCGGGATCCTTCCTCTTCCGGGAACACCGCGATCGCCAGGGGCCGGCGCGGCCGGACGCCGCGGGCCTTGAGGATGTCGACGGCGGCCAGTGCCGAGGCGACACCCAAGGGGCCGTCGTACTCGCCGCCGCCGGGAACGGAGTCGAGGTGGCTGCCGGTGACAACGGCGTCCTTGCGAATGCCGGTGGCGGTGTCCCACCAGGCCCAGATGATCCCGTTGTTGTCGGTGGTGACCTCCAAGCCTCGTCGGTTCGCCTGCTCGATGAACCAGCTTCGCAACTCGGTTTCCGCGTGGGAGAAGACGGGCCGGGAGTAGCCGCCGCGGTGCGGGTCCATCCCGACGCGGGAGATGTCCCGCATGAGGCCGGTTACGGTATCTGTTGCCGGTTTGGTCACCGAAGGGGTCATTGGCTGGGTCCGTTTCTGTGGGTGTGTCGTCTGGCTTTCAGGGATTAGTCGGCGCTGAACCGCTTAGCTGGTGCCGATCGGGTCAACTGGCGCCCACCTTGGCGGTTGCGTGGCGGAACCGCGCCGGGATCTTGCCGGTCCCGGTCGCCAGCTCGGCGGCCCATTGCCCGATCAGGGGCGCGAATTTCGCGCCGTGCCCCGAGCAAGGCGAGACGATGGTGAGGCGGCCGGTCTGGTCGATGAGGAAGTCCTCGTTGGGGGTGTTGGTGAACAGGCAGGTGGTTTCCGCGTACGGTTCGGGGTCCAGGCCAGGCAAGTACTTCCGGACGTAGTCCACCACCCGCCGTCGGTTGACCGGGTCCACCTGGCCGGTCTGCTGAAGAGCCGAGGGGATGAATTTGCCGCCGTTGTATTCGGCGACCTTCTGGCCGGCGAAGCCGGCATCCCGGCCTCCAGGCAGCCCGTACGTCTGGATGTCCGAGCTTTTGTGGATGAAGGTGGGCCACGGAGCATCGTCGGAGCGGTAGCGGAAGTGGTAGGCCTGTTCCTGCCGGACGGTGAACTCCGGCAGCCTGGCCAGGAACCCGGTGGGAAGGGACAACTGTCCCAGCAGTGAAGGCAGCCAGCCGCCGGCGCTGATGATGACGTTGCCGGCGTCGAGCGTTTCCCAACCGTCAGAAGACAGCCGGTAGCCGGATCCCCGTTTGTCCACCCGTGCGACGTTCCAACCGGTCAGCAGCCTCGCGCCGAGCTTGACCGCCTGTTCGATCATGGCGTTGACGGAACTTTCGGCGTCGATCACGCCGGCGCCGGGGTGCCAGAGCACGGCTGTGTCGAAGGCGATGTGCGGCCAGCGCTCCCGAGCTTCTGCGGCGCTGAGGAGTTCGTGTTCGACGCCGGTCTCGGCGAGGATCCGGGCGAGCTGCTCCGGTTGCCGCTCGGGGCCGTAGTCCACCGCCCCGAAGGGCGTGATGAGTTCCAGTCCGCTGGCCCGGTGCAGTTCATCCCACAAGGCTTTGGATTCAATGACCGCCCGGGTGTAGAACTCGTCCGGGTAGGCGTAGCGGAAGATCCGGGCGGACCCATGGGAACTGCCGTCGTGGGCCGCCGGCTGCGTGCGTTCCAGGATCGTCACGTCATGGCCCCGCAAGGCCAGCTGCCAGGCCGTGGCGGCACCGGCAAGACCGGCGCCGACCACAACGTATTCGGAAGACTCCGGCATCACTTCGCCCCGGGAATCCAGTTGGTGCCGGCCAAGGGCACCCGCGCCATGGCGGAGGCTTCGATGGTAAGGGCCACGAGGTCCTCGGGTTCCAGGTTGTGCAAGTGGGATTTACCGCAGGCCCGGGCGATGGTTTGGGCCTCCATGGTCAGGACGCGCAGGTAGTTGGCCAGGCGCCGCCCGCCCGCCACCGGGTCAAGCCGGGAGGAAAGCTCGGGATCCTGCGTGGTGATGCCGGCAGGGTCGCGTCCGTCCTGGAAATCGTCGTAGAACCCTGCAGCCGATCCCAACGCAGCGTATTCGGCGGCGTAGCGGGGGTCGTTGTCCCCCAGCGCGATCAGCGCGGCGGTGCCGATCGCCACGGCGTCGGCACCCAGGGCCATGGCCTTGGCGACGTCGGCTCCGGTGCGGATGCCGCCGGAAACAATCAACTGGACCTTGCGGTGCAGGCCCAGTTCCTGGAGCGCTTGGACGGCCTGCGGGATGGCGGCCAGGGTCGGGATCCCGACGTTTTCGATGAAGACCTGCTGCGTGGCGGCGGTACCGCCCTGCATTCCGTCGACGACGACGACGTCGGCTCCGGCCTTCACGGCCAGGGCGGTGTCGTAGTAGGGGCGGGAGGCACCGATCTTGACGTAGATGGGGGTTTTCCAGTCGGTGATCTCGCGGAGTTCGCCGATCTTGATTTCCAGGTCGTCCGGCCCGGTCCAGTCCGGGTGGCGGCTCGCGGAGCGCTGGTCGATCCCCACCGGGAGGGTGCGCATCCCGGCAACCCGTTCGGTGATCTTCTGGCCCAGCAGCATGCCTCCCCCGCCGGGCTTCGCGCCCTGGCCGAGCACGATTTCGATCGCGTCGGCCTTGCGCAGATCGTCCGGGTTCATGCCGTACCGGGAGGGCAGGTACTGGTAGACGAGGTGCTTGGACTGGCCGCGCTCCTCGGGCGTCATACCGCCGTCGCCCGTGGTGGTGGAGGTTCCCACTTCGCTGGCTCCACGCCCCAGGGCCTCCTTGGCGTTGGCGGACAGCGCGCCGAAGCTCATCCCGGCGATGGTGACGGGGGTCTGCAGGTGCAGCGGCCGGGACGCGTGCCGGTCGCCGAGGACGACGTCGGTATCGCACTTTTCGCGGTAGCCCTCCAGCGGGTAGCGGGACATGGAGGCGCCGAGGAAGAGCAGGTCATCGAAGTGCGGGACCTTGCGCTTGGCGCCCCAGCCGCGGATGTCGTAGACGCCGGTGGCGGCTGCGCGCTGGATATCGGAGATGGTTGCGCGGTCGAACGTGGCGGATTCGCGCAGGCCAAGCTCCTCGGCGTGCTGGGCGGGGATACCCCCGGCGGGAAGAACGGTGTCCTGGGGCAGTGAAGTGATGGTCATGGGAGTGTCCTTTAGTACGAGGCCGAGTTGTGGACGCTGAAGTGGTAGAGGTTCCGTGCCGAGCCGTAGCGTTTGAAGTCCGCAGGGTTGTCGGTGCGGCCGGCAGCGGCAAGCAGGCCTTCCAACTCCTCGAGGTGTTCGATGTTCATCGGCTTTTCGATGCAGTCCGCGCCCAGGGAAGCGACGGTTCCCTTGACGTAGATCCGGGCTTCGTAGATGGAGTCGCCCAGCGCTTCGCCGGCGTCGCCGCAGACCACCAGCCGGCCGGCCTGGGCCATGAACGCGGACATGTGGCCGATGTTCCCGCCGACGACAATGTCCACGCCCTTCATCGAGATCCCGCAGCGGGCCCCGGCGTTGCCGTCAATGACCACGAGCCCGCCATGTCCGGTGGCCGCCGCCGATTGGGAGGCGTCGCCTTTCACGTGCACCGTTCCGGACATGATGTTCTCCGCGAGCCCGACGCCGGCGTTGCCGCTGATGGTCACGGTGCCCGTTTTGTGCATCCCGGCGGCGTAGTAGCCGGCATGGCCATTGATGGCGACGCTGATGTCGGCGTCGATTCCGACGGCGAGGCTGTGCTTGCCGCCGGGGTTGGCGACGGTCCAGGACTGGCCGTCGGTGGCCTCGTGCAGGGCCTGGTTCAAGGCCCGGACCGGGCTGTCGGCCAGGTCAATGGTGGCTGTTGGGGTTGTTGTTTCGGGGGCTGTCAGAGTGACCATGTGTAGACCTTTCCGGGTTCCGGTTCAAAGATGCGGGCTGTTTCGATGCCGGGCAGGGACGCCAGGGCACGGTATTCGGACGCCATGGCCACGTAGTCCTCGGTTTCGGCGATGATGGCGGGCTTGCAGGCGATCGGGTCCCGGACCACGGCCATGCTGTCCGCGGTAGTGACGACCAGGGTGTAGAAGCCGTCGAAGGCCTTGCCGAGGTTGATCAGGGCCGTCTCCAGGTCGTCGCCCTGCTGCAGGCGCGAGGCGATGTAGCGGGCGCCGACTTCGGTGTCGTTGTCCGAATCGAACACGACCCCTTCGCGCTTGAGCTCCCGGCGGATGGTGGCGTGGTTGGAGAAGGAGCCGTTGTGGACCAGGCACAGGTCGTCCGCCACGGAGAAGGGGTGGGACCCGCCGGCAGTGACGGCGGACTCGGTGGCCATGCGCGTGTGGGACAGGCCCTGGCTTCCGGCCATGGCCTCCAGGCCGTGCTCGGCGGCGATGTGCATCGGATGGCCCACGCTCTTCATGACCGCCACGTGTTCGCCGCGGCCGATGACGGTGGAGCCCGGGAGGGTTTCGCGCACCGCCTTCACCAGCAGATCGGTCCCGACGGCGGCGCTCACCAAGGTGGTGTCGCCCACTACCCTGACGGCCGGCGTCGCCGACGGCGAGAGCAGGCTTTCCAGTGATTCTGTGATCTCACCGAGCGGCAGGCCTTGGTCTTTGCCGAGGAGGCTGAGGGTGGAAGTGCCCTTCGAGACAAGGCCCGGGGTGTCGTAGACGGCCAGGCCGGCGGAGTCCGGTCCGCGGTCCACGATCTGGCACATCATGGAGGACAGGAGACTGCCCATTTCGGGATGCAGCGAGGGGTTGCGCAGCTGCAGCGCGGCAATTCCGCACATTGGTGTGTCCTTTGCTAGGTGTGAGGGTTGTCAGATCGAGGTCAGGTAAGTGCGGATTTCCCAGTCGCTGACCTGGTTATGCCAGGCCAGGAACTCTTCTTCCTTGGCATCGGCGTAGTACCCGCCGATCGCCGCGTCCCCGCTCAGGCTCGAGAGCATCACCGGGTCCCGACGCAGGGCCTCGACTGCGTGCAGGAGCGTCGCGGGCAAAAGGTGGGCACCCTCGCGTGCTTCGCCGGGGCCGGACGGCGCGCCGGGGTCGGTACGGTTCGTGACGCCGTCGAGCCCTGCTTCGATGGCCGCAGCGATGGCGAGATACGGGTTGGCCGAGCCGTCCCCCGAGCGAAGCTCGATCCGCTTCTCGTCCGGGACCCGGATCATATGGGTGCGGTCATTGCCTCCGAACGAGGCCTTGCGCGGTGACCAGGTCGCTCCGGAGGAGCTGGTGGTCGCGCCCGACCGCTTGTAGGAGTTGACCGTCGGGGCGAGGAACGCTTGAAGGGCCGGCGCATGCTCCAGGATGCCCCCGATAAACGAATAGGCGAGGTCCGAAAGCCCAAGTCCCCTACCGCCGTCGTCCGCGCCATCGTCGTCCCGCGGGAACAGCGCGTCCGCCCCCGACCACAGGGACAAGTGGAAGTGCAGGCCGGTGCCGGTCCGGTCGGTGAACGGTTTGGGCATGAACGTGGCAGTCATGCCGCGCTGTTCGGCGAGGATGTTCAGGATGTAGCGCAGCGTGATCACGCGGTCGGCCGTGGTGAGGGCATCGGCGTAATTGAAGTTCTGTTCAAACTGCCCGGCCGCGTCCTCGTGGTCGTTGGCGTAATTGCCCCAACCCAGGCCGTTCATCGCCTCCGAGATGGAGGTCAGGTGTTCGTACATGCGGGTGACGCCGCGGGCGTCATAGCAAGGACGCGGCGAGTCATCACGGGCGTCGGCAGTGCTCAGGGAGCCATCGGGGTTCTTGTTGACCAGGAAGTACTCGACCTCGGCGCCGACCTTGGCCTGCATGCCCTTCTCCCCCAAGCGGGCGAGCGTGTTTTTCAGAATGACCCTCGGGGCGTAGGGCCAGGGAGTCCCGTCCACGTGCGGGTCGCAGTGGATGATCGCCAGGCCCTCCTTGATGAACGGCACAGGCGTGAAAGAGGTGAGATCGGGTATTGCGATGAGGTCCGAATCCTGCGGCTTCTGCCCGATCAGCCCGGCGGCGTAGCCGGCGAATCCCATCGCGCCGGCCTCGAGCTCGTCCGCGGCTTCGACCGGGACCAACTTGGCGCAGGGCTTGCCGGTCATGTCCACGAAGGTGGCCAACAGGAAGCGCACGTCATGGGCCTTTGCGATGTCGGCCAGGGAAATCTGTCCGGCCTCGGCCGGCAGCCCGGCGTTTGATAGCGCTGATGCGCTCAGTACTGCAGGGGTTGCGACACTTGTCATCGGAACTGTCCTGTTCAATTTGGTGTTACCTAGCGGGAAACGTTGTTGAACCACAGTAGTCAGAGTGATGTTACAGCGGCTCTCCAGGGACGTTAAATCCATGTTTCGCGGTGAGAAGAAAAGTCAGCCGTATGCAACAGATGAACTGACACTGCGGCGACGCAGTTATGTGCCTAATGCGCTCAGCAGCCAGGCCCTCGTTCGGTTGAGGACCCGACTGCTGAGCTGTTGAGTGATTCTGTCCGGGCGAACGGGGGTTAGACGCCTGCCTTTTCTAGACGCCTGCCTTTTCCGGGACGAGGGAGAACGTCGCGATGCCGGTCGCGGGAATCGCATCGGCTGCCGGCGCGGTTCCGCGGAGGTAGGGTTTCTTCCACCGCATGTAGAGCAGGCCGGCGCCGACCACGAGCGCTGAACTCAGCAACGTCAGCCAGTTCTGCCACCATGGCCCGTCCGGAGTACGAGGCCACGCCATGTTGATCATGCCGGTCACTCCCCAAGCGAGTGCCAACACGTTTACGGGCACGCCCCATTTGCCCAGCTTGAACTGACCGCCGGGCTTCCAGCCTTTGAGTCGTGCCCGGAGGGCCGCAAGGACAACCATTTGGAATGCGAGGTAGATTCCCATCGTCGCGAAGGACATGATGGCCATCAGCCCCTCTTCAGAGAATTTCGAAAGCAGGACGATCAAAGCAGGCGCGATTCCGGCCAGGAGCAACGCGAATGGCGGCACTCTGCGGCTCTCGCTAAACCTCGTCCATAGACCGCTCAGCGGCAGCATCCGGTCGCGGCCCATGGCGTAAGTCAGGCGGCTCGTCGCCGCCTGGAAGCTCAGCAGGCAGGAGATGAAGGAGATCATGACGACGGCGAGGACCACTTTGACTCCGACCGCTCCGAAGGCGGATGAGAGGACAGAGTGGACCGGGTCCGCGTCCGCGCCGGACATGACGGCACCGAAGTCCGGAACGGCGAGGAGTAGCGAGAGGCATACGAACATCGACGCCGCTCCCCCGATGTAGATTGTCACCCTCATGGCCTTAGGAATGGTTGTCCCGGGATTTTTGACTTCCTCCGCCACATCGCCACAGGCCTCGAAGCCGTAATACTGGAAAATTCCGATCAAACCGGCCGCGGCAAATGCGGCGAAGTACCCATCGCCTCCGCCCGCACCGAATGTCTGGAAAATGACCGAGATATCCTGGTTTCGGGAGGCGATCAGCAGCCAGCTGCCGACGACGATCGCCCCGCCGAGCTCGGCGATCAGACCGATCATTGCCACGGTATTGAGGATCTTGGTCCCGCAGAGGTTCAACGCGGTGGAGATGGCGATCAGGACGATTGCCGCCGCAATGGTTGTGTCTACTCCGGGTTCGAATCCCAAGAGGTCTGCCACGTACGGACCGGCTCCGTAGCCCACGGTGGCAATGCTCGTCAGCAGGGCGAACAGATAGATCCATCCGCTCATCCAACCCCATTTACGGCCCCAAAGGCGTCGCGACCAAGGGTAGATACCACCGGCCACGGGGTAGCTCGAGACTACTTCGCTAAAGACCTGGGCTACGAGGAACTGGCCGGCGCCCACGATAACAAGCGACCAGATCATCGGCGGCCCACCGATGCCAAGGGAGCTGGCGAACAGGGTGTAGATACCGACAACCGGTGACAGGTAGGTGAAGCCGAGGGACACATTGCCCCAGAACGTTACATCGCGCTCGAATTTCGTCTCATAGCTGTAGCCGAGTTCGCTGAGATGTTCGGCGTCCCCATCCGTCTCTGGCGAAGGGGGGTGGGGGGTTGTGATCGTAGTCATTACACTCCTTGGATCAAGGCAACTAAGGGTTGATACGGCTTGGGAAGGTGAAAGGTCTGGCGTCTTCGTCGGCGGCGAATATCTCAAGGGACCGAAGCCCGAGTTGAATGAGTGGCTCGACGTGGTTTTTCAGATGACAACTGATATGAAACCAGTGTGACTGACAGTGAACCAGCGGTGGGTTTCGGGGTTGTAAATTCCACGTTGCCTCTTGCCTTGGAAGCCTTTGGATCCCGCACGCGCAAGTGAGGCGGGAGGGGATGAGAGCTTCAAGGCCCCCGAGTGAAACGCAGACTTAACGCGGATGAAACCCACCGAGGTCCACTGTGGGTAATCATGGTTTCACAAGGCTAAATCAGGGCCGCGAAGCCACCTTGTGGCAGGCCAACGATTGGCCGGAACCCTTCCAGCTCTCATCAAGATTCCCGTGGCACGGCTGTGCCCGACGCGGGGCAAGACCGGCAGGAGCTACACGGATGCATGTTGCTAGCGACGTCAAAGAGCATCTCTTCGACGTGACCATCGACGGGTCTCTCCGCCGTCCCGGCGAAGTCATGGCCGGCTGGTCGCCACACGACCGGTTCGGCATCGTTGTGCGGGAACCCTTCGGGGCGCTGGGAGCGAGCCTTCTCATCCAGCTGGCCGCGTTGCAGTTCTACGAGGCCCGGACCGGAAGGCGCGACGAAAACCCGCAATACCCCCAGACCTACCTCTTCCACGTCGGCGGCGCCTTCGGAGATCACAGCAGTTTCGATGTCTGGCCCGCCCGGCATGAGGTCATGGTCACCGACGCCCCCTGCGCCCTTTTGGGGGAAATCAATGACAGGGGCATCACGCGGCTGGCGGTGCCTATCGGCCGGGCCAGGCCGCTGGACTACCTCCAGGCCCAAGCGAGCGGCTGGACCGACAGGTCCGCCGCCTTGGATCGGATAAGCAGTGTCCTGGTCTATTCGCCGGACGGCCACGTGCCTGACCACGATGTGACGGTACGCGCGGCCGACCGCCAGCTGGAACTGATGACCAGCTGGAGCCTTGACGCAGAGGGAACCAAGAGGCACTTCGACGGCCTGACGGACCAAGAGCTCGTCGAAATGGAAATCGGGCCGAGCACCGCGACTGACCTGCGGTCATGGACCGCGGCATTCGGCAAGAGAATCAACGAGATCCCACGATCACAACGCAAAGCCCTTGCCCTGCGCAGGCGCCAGGAAATGCCCGGACTTGTCCGTACCGAAACGTTCCGGCGCGTAACTGTGGACGAGGGCCTCGCGCTCCTTTGAACACGGATGTGTACCCCACCCATTCAGAATGGAGTTCTGTAGAAATGACCACGAAAAAATTGCGAGTAGGCATCATTGGTGCCGGCCCCAGCGGAATGGCGCAGCTGCGCGCCTTCGAATCCGCCCGAAGGCAGGGCGCGGACATCCCCGAGATCACCTGCTTCGAAAAGCAAGCGGACTGGGGCGGGCAATGGAACTACAGCTGGCGAACCGGCCTGGATGGCCATGGCGAGCCTGTTCACAGCAGCATGTACCGCCACCTCTGGTCGAACGGGCCCAAGGAATGCCTGGAATTCTCCGACTACTCCTTCGACGAGCACTTCGGACAGACGATTTCGTCCTACCCGCCTCGCTCTGCTCTCTTCGACTACATCGAAGGAAGAGCGGTCAAAAGCGATGTCCGCAAGTACATCCAGTTCAGCACTGCGGCGCGCTGGGTTGACTACGACGACGCCGCACGGGAATTTACGGTCCTGGTCGAAGACCTGGTCACCAAACAGACCCGGAAGCATGTCTTCGACAAGCTCGTCGTCTCTACCGGACACTTCTCTACGCCCAATGTGCCGGAATTCGAGGGCATAGGGACCTTCCCGGGCCCCGTGCTCCACGCCCACGACTTTCGCGGTGCGGAGCAGTTTGCCGGCAAGAACGTTCTCCTGATCGGGAGCAGCTACTCCGCAGAAGACATCGGCATGCAGGCCTATAAGATGGGCGCGGCATCGGTGACGATCAGCTACCGGAGCAAACCGATGGGTTTCCGCTGGCCGGAGGGAGCCCGCGAAGTCCCCACCATAGAGCGCATCGACGGACAGTACGTCCATTTCGCGGACGGCAGTTCGGGACGGTTCGACGCGATGATCCTGTGCACGGGCTACCGCCACAAGTTCCCATTCCTGCCTGGCAGCCTCGCGCTGAGCACGCCCAACGTCCTGTACCCGGCCAACCTCTATAAGGGGATTGTCTGGCAAGGCAACCCCGATCTCTTCTACATCGGCATGCAGGACCAGTACTACACCTTCAACATGTTCGACGCCCAGGCTTGGCTGGCCCGTGACTACATCATGGGGCTGCACGAGATTCCGGGGAGCATTGAGCGGCAGGAGGACATCCAGTTTTGGCTGCAGAAGCAGGAAGCCCTCCACACACACGAGGACGAGGTCGACTTTCAGACCGATTACGTGAAGGACCTTATAGGCCTGACCGACTACCCGCCGTTTGACTTGGACGCGGTTGCAGTCCTGTTCAAGCAATGGATGCATGACAAGGAAGAGAACATCCTGGGGTACCGCGACAGCGTCCACACTTCAGTGATGACGGGGACTACAGCCTCGGCGCACCACACGGCATGGCTGGACGCCATGGACGACAGCATCGAGGCGTACCTTTCCACGCCCGTGATGTCACGGCCCTGACCGGGTCACGTCCCGGATCCAGGGAATTAACATCCCCGAAACCCATCGCAATTGAATTTCAGTAAAACTAGTTTCACCACAGTAAATCAAGCAGAGGACAACACCATGACTACAACTTTGAGCGGCACGATGTCCAAGGGCGGTTCCATCCACAAGGTCGAGAATGGCTTCCTGGACCTGCCGAAAATGGATGAAGAAGGATGCGAGGCGTTCATCAATGACTCCTTTGCGAACCCCGAAGGCTCCTCGATGTGCGCAGGGTTCTTCGAGCTCAAGGCCTCGGAGCCACTCGTCTACGAATACACCTACGACGAGATGAAGCTGGTTGTCCAGGGCGAATTCATCCTCACGGACTTGGCCACCGGAGCCGTCACGCACGCCAAGGAACGCGACGTCCTGTTCTTCCCCAAGGGAACCACGGTGAAGTTCGAGACACCGGACTACGCCCTGGGCTTCTTCACAGGCGACCGTACCTTCGCCCCTTAAGTGATGATTCCACGCCATTCCAGCGTGCCCCGGCCGGGGGCGGTTCCGTCCCCGGCGCGGGCCCGCGAGTACTTCGCAGTATCCTTCGGAAACGAAGGATTCAAAGAATCGGATGCATGGCTGCGGCGGCTGGACCACTCCATCCAGCGCCAGCATGTGGCGTTCCGGACGGGCGACGACGCCGCAGCCGCCGCGCTGCAGGCGCGCCTGGCGTCCGCCGTCGTCGGCATCCGGGTGGTGTTGGCCGGACCGGAGGCCGACGTCTACACCCTCCGGGCCCTTGCACTCAGAATGGGCGCCGTGGACGAGGAAGTGTTCCTGCTGGTGACGCCGGATGGCTCCCGACGGGTCCATTGCCCCCATTGCCAGTCCACGACTGTCACGGACCGACCTGTCGGTGAGGTGGTCGTGTGCACGGGGTGCCAAAAAAGCCTCGTGATCTACCACCACTTCTCACGCCGCACGGCAACGTACCTGGGCTACATGGTGGATGCCGAAGAACGAGCTAAGGAGGATGCCGCATGACAGCGACAGCGGAAGCATCGGCACCCGCGTTTCACGACGCCCTGGAACTTGTCCTCGCGGATGTCACCGACCGGACACCGTCAATCCGGAGCTTCACGTTCCGCGACCCAGCCGGAAACGAGCTGCCTCCCTACGTCCCCGGCAGCCACATAATTGTCCACTCCGGGGACAAGGCCAATGCCTACTCCCTCACCGGCTCGGGTGTACTTCCCGCTGAATACACCATTTCCGTACTGCGGGTCGACAATGGCGGAGGCGGCTCCGCCGCACTGCACCAGCTGGCGCCGGGTGCCCGGCTGAGTGTGTCCCGCCCGCGCAGCGCCTTCGCTCCCGTCGCGACGGCCAGGCACCATTTGCTCATTGCCGCCGGCATCGGCATAACACCCATGCTGTCCCATATGCGCGCCGCAACTGAATGGGGCCATTCCGCATCCCTGCTGTATGCCTACCGGCAGGGCGAGGGAGCCCATCTCGACGACGTTCGGGAACTGTGCGGGGAGAGCCTGCTTGAGTGCACAGACCGGAGCAGTTTCCTGGCTGCGCTCGGCGTCCGGCTCGGCGAACAGCCCCTGGGCACCCACCTGTATGTGTGCGGCCCTCAGGGCTTCATGGATACGGTGCTCAGCGCGGCCGCCGTGGCGGGATGGCCGCCGTCGCGGCTTCATTCGGAACCGTTCGGCACCGCGGACCTGGACCCGGGCCAGCCGTTTAGCGTCACGCTTGGCCGGAGCGGCGCCGTCGTCGATGTTCCTTCCGGCACCTCCCTGCTCAAAGCCCTGGAAGACTCCGGCCACAAAGTGCCATTCATGTGCCGCCAGGGCGTCTGCGGCGAATGCATCCTGCCCGTCCTCCGTGGCACGCCTGAGCACAGGGACCTCTACTTGTCCGAAGCCGAGAAAACCGCCAACAATTCGATAATGTGCTGCGTTTCACGCAGCCGTGATGCCGGACTGGAGATTGACCTTTGATGTTGAGCACGCAGGAATCAACCCTCACGCCGTCCGCCCGGCGCTTCCCATTCCCATTCCGCGAAGACTCCTACCGGTACAGCACCAACGTGGAACCAGCCCCGCAGTTCGTGCCGACGGATGCCGGTGGATGGGGAGACCGGCTGATCGAAATCGATCCGCATTACGGTTCCGAACTGGAGGAACGGGCGGCAATACTCGACCGTGACCCGTCACGCATCGCAATGCTCCCGCATATGGGTCCAGCCGTCTGGGACACCATCACCACCTTGCTGCCAGTGCTGGCTGCCGACTATCCCGATGTCATGTTCTTCACGCGCGAAGGCCGCCGCTGCCATTGGCGCAACGACCTCTTGGGCTTGGATATCGACTTCGTCATAGGGGACGCCTCGACCCTGCCGATGGAGCCCCTCCGCTTCATCGGCAGCCAGATCCAGGACGACATCGCATTGCTGGATCAGCGCGAAGACGCCCTCTGGCTGGACGCCGGCGTGATCACCTTTGCCGCAGACTGGTCGTTAGGCTTCGACGTCGGCATGCGCTTCCTCGAGGTCCACGGCCCGGTGCCCCGGGTCCACGAAGAGCAGATCATTACGCGGGCCCAGCAATTCCTGATGAGGCTCCAGCCCGGAGAGAAGTTCCGGCGGACGAATTGGACCATGACCGTGGACCGGCGTCTCGACACCTCCACGGAGACCTATCCCGAATGGGGACCGGATCGGCTAGAGGTGGTCGACGACCCCGACCTGCCCAAACGGCTCCACCTGCGCGTCGAAGTCCAGCACCTCATCCGGCTGCCGCATTCAGGCGCCATTCTCTTCCTCGTCCGCACCCACATGATCTCGTTGGCCGAAATTTCGGCCGTTCCGGCGTGGCGACAACGCCTCGGCCGGGTGCTGGCCGAGCTGCCCGAGGACATGGCGGACTACAAAGGAATCTCCCGATACCGCGATGCGGCGGCCCAGTGGCTGCTCGGAGGCTGAGACCCATGCCCGGGCACCAAAGTCTGGCGCTTCTTCAGGGGTATTGCTGCGTACAGCAAAGCCGACAGGACCCTCATTAACCGGGCCGCCGGACAGCCAGTCGTTGCTGAGCTCACCGACGCGTTTGCCGAACCGTTCTGGCGCCCAGTTCTCTGAATTCGTCCAACACGGCAATTCCCGAATCCTTTGAATGGGGTTGGCCCGGGATCGACTCCGTCGGCCGCTCGTGACCGTGCGCGAGCAAGAACGCCTTCGTGGTGGACTTCCGTTTCGGGCGTCATCGTGAAGACGATTGAAGCCGCTGCGATGGGCCCAGTGGGCCTGATCGGTTGCCCCCGCGAGGGGTGACCTCTGCGACAGAGGGAGTCAAGCCTCCGAAGCGCTTGGCGAGCCATACGGCTTCTGGCCCTTCAGCACAAACATCGCCGGCTACACCAAGCATGACCAGCAGGTGCAGGGAATGCTGGAGAAGAACTTCCAGAGTCAAGTCGATGCCTTCATTTCCAAGGGAATCCCGGTGATTATCGGCGAGTACGGTCTCCTCGACGGGTACGACAAGAAGGTCGAGCGTGGTGAGGCCCTGAAATTCTTCGAGGATTTCGGCTATCTCGCACGCACTTCGGGCATCACCACCATGTGGTGGGACAACGGTGATCGGTTCGACCGGGTCGCACTCAAGTGGCGTGACCAGGAGGAGTTCGACTACATCAAGACCGGGTGGACCATGCGCTCGGGTACAGCCTCCTCAGACCTCGTGTTCATCGACAGCTCGAGCAAGGTAAAGGACCAGACCGTCGCGCTCAACCTGAACGGCCTCAAGTTCAAGGAGCTCCGCTTCGGTAGCGAGGTTCTGAAGACTGGCCGGGACTACTCGCTCGACGGCGCTACTTTGACCCTCAAGGCGAAGCTGCTCAAGACTCTCCTCGGCGATCGCAGCGTCGGCAACAGCGCGCCGCTTACGGTGGGGTTCTCGGCGGGTATGCCGTGGAAGCTCAACGTGATCAGCTCCGCTGCGCCCGTCGTCCACGCTGCGACAGGAACCAACGCGTCGCTTCCTATCCCTACGGCCTTCAACACGAGCGTGAACGGCGTGGCCCCCTAAAACCGCTAGCCGTTCATGGGACCTTCTGCATGCAGCTTGCCGGCTCCTGGGCCTTCAAGGTGCACTGTGGCCCGGACCACCAGGCTATCCGGGGCGGTGTCCATCTCAACCAGGGTTTCGTGGGCGTTCAGGATGGCGAAGACTTCGGAACCGGCCTCGACCGTCAGTCCCTTGGCTTCCGCCGTCTGCCTGGCATTGTCCAAAGCCTCGCGCTGAAGCTCCTCAACATACTTGCCGTCATCTTCGCGAGCGGCATCGCCGAATGCCCAGCCAAACAAAGTCCCGGTGTTGTCCATGGCAGCGATATTACTCGCAACGGCTCGGGAAGAGGTTTGGTAGCGGATATGCCCACCCGGTCGGACACCGGCGTGGGCTGCCGCCAGCAACGCTGTGAGGTTTTCCTCGGTGACTGGACGGGGGTTGGAGGCAGGGATGGTGGGAAGGATGAGCTGGACAGCTTCGGTTATGCTCTCCTTGGCCAGTCCGAGGTCCTTGAGTGCAGTGGGTGTGCCCAGCGTGTCCTGCAGTGCGTTTAGGCCGTCCAAGGCGTTCTCGGTTCCGAAGGCAGCTGCGATTCTGTGGACTGCACTGGTGGCGGCGGGGGCGTTGAATGCCAGGACATATGGGAGCACGACGGCGTGGGTTTGGGCGTGGGGAAGGTTCCATCTGCCGCCCAGGACATGGCATATCTTGTGGTGCATCCCGGATCCCGCGGACGCGAAGGCAACGGCGGACAGATAGGCCCCGTACAGTGCCTGTTCCCTGCCGCGGAGATCGTTCAGGTTCCTGCCTATAACCGGAAGCGCGTCGTTCAGGGCGCGGATGCCTTCGACGGCAAGCGCCTGGTTGATGGGGTCGGTGCGGGGCGCCCACAAGGAGTCGATGCAGTGGGCCAAGGCGTTCAGGCCCGAGGCGATGCTCAGCTCCCTCGGCAGTGACAGGGTCAGCTCGGCATCGTAAATGACGGTCACGGGCAGCACACGGTCATCGACACCGGTGGTCTTGCGTGCTGCTTCGGTCAGCCCCCACACGTTGGTCGCCTCCGAGCCTGCATACGTGGTCGGAACGGCGAGGATGGGCAGGCCGGTTGTCAGGGCGATGGCTTTGGCGAGGCCCGTGGCGGAGCCGCCGCCGACGCTGACGAGCAGGTCAATGCCGTTCCGGATCGCCGCGTTTCGGGCCGTGTCGGCCTTGTGCAGGGGGACGTGCGGGGCGACGTCGTCATAGCTCAGCGTCACGTTGATGCCGGCCGTGACCTTTTCGGCTTCTGGCCGTTCCCTGGCGGAAGCAATGACCATGACCTTCCTGGCTCCAAGGCGCTTGATCTCCCCGGTGAGGTGTTCGGCCGCCTTACCGGCGCCGAACAGCACCCGCTGGCCCAGGGTGATGTGTTCAAATGTACGTCCCGCGCCCGTTCCGCTCACGGCTTGTAGAAGCGGTCGACGGCGGCCAGGTGCCCGGGCCGGATCGGCGCGGCGTGCTGCTGGTAGTCCGGGTGGCGGCGTATCCAGGCCTTGATGTAGGGACACACCGGGATGATGGTCAGCCCGGCGGCTATGGTGTCGTCCAATGCATGCTTGGCCAGGACCGCGGCAAGGCCCTTGCCCGCGTAGGCCTCGCTGACTTCGGTGTGGTAGAAGATCCTTTCCCTGTCGGCCGGGTCGCTGGCGGGCACGTACTCGGTCTTGCCGATGGCGCTCTCCTCGTCGACGAGCTCGTAGCAGTGGTTGACGGGGACGTGCCGGACGGCGATGGTTTTCTCCGGATCCATTGTGACTCCCGGGTGACGCGTTAGCTGGCGGGGAGAACGAAGGCCGAGTCGATTGTGATGGTGACCTTGTCGCCGACGAGGACTCCGCCGGCTTCCAGGGCGGCGTTCCAGGTGATGCCGAATTCCTTGCGCGAGATCTGTGCGGAAGCGGAGAACCCGGCGCGGGTCGCCCCGAAGGGATCAATCGCCACGCCACCGAACTCAACGTCGAAGGTCACCGGCCTGGTGGTTTCCTTGATGGTCAGGTCGCCGCTGAGGCTGAACTTCTCCTGAGTTCCCTGGACCTCGGTTGCCGTGAAGGTCATGTTCGGGAACTGCTCCACGTTGAAGAAGTCCGGTCCCTTGACATGGGCGTCGCGGTCATTGTTGTTGGAGTCAAACGAGGCGGTCTTCACGCTGGCCTCGACGGACGAGGTGCCGAGGGTGTCGCCGATGACGAGCGTTGCGTCTGCCTCGGCGAACTGGCCGCGGACCTTGCTGATGCCGGCGTGGCGGACGGTGAAGCCTACTTCGGTGTGTGCCTGGTCAAGCATCCAAGTGCCGGGGATGAGTTCAATCGTGGTCACGGTCTGTCTCCTTGGTTGGGTCGTCGCGCGTTGATTTACATGCGTATGCATATAACTATCGCCATACCCTCGGCGCTTGTCAACTGAGAAGATTCTTTTCGGCAAATAATTTGCTGGAAAGCTTTCTAGTGGCAGGCCTCCCTGGTTTCTACCTCAGGGGCCGGGCGACGACCGCCGCGGGACACGTTCGAGCCTCCTGCGCGCAGGGGCGGCCGAGAACCTACAAGGTGGAGTTGGCTTCGCGCAATTCGGCCATGGCATCGGCGACCACTGCCGCCCTATCGGCCCCGAGAACGTCGATGTAGGTTTTGCGGACGATGTCCGCAACCAGGTTCTGGAGTTCGTCGGCCAACTTAACGCCGGCCGCGGTCAGTTCGAGATAGACCACCCTTCGGTCGTCGGCGCAAGGGGTTCGGACGACCAGGTCGCGTTTGGCCAGGCGGTCCGCGATCTTGGTAAACCCGCCCGTACTGAAGGCCGCCTCACGAGCCAGCGCCGCCATGGACATCCTGCGCTCGGGGCTGCGGGTGAGGCGCAGCAGCGTCTCGGCTTCGGCTGGATCCAGGGAGAAAGCGGCGGCCACCGCCCGGTGCAGCTTCCTGTTCGTGATCTGGAAGCCTTCGATAACCAGCCCCCACTGGGTGACCGGATCAAGATTCCGGCCGGCCACCGCTTCCGCATGCTCCGTCATGTCCAATCCTTTCCGTTCCCAATGATACTGCGCCAGAGAAGCTACTTCCGTGGAACCTACTTGCTCAGCACTATCTTGCCGCCTTGACGAATTTATCTTCCTAGGAAATAATTTTCTCGATAGATGCATTTGCATATACATCACCGGCCGGGGGCTTCCTGACCGGATCAGTCCGAACAGGAGGGGTCAACATGACCGCGAATACCTCAGGCTTGCACCACGTCACAGCTATCGCCGGCGATCCGCAGGCCAACATCGACTTCTATATAAGGGGCCTAGGCCTGCGCATGGTGAAGAAGACGGTCAACTTCGATGATCCGTCCACCTACCACTTGTACTACGGCGACGAGTCCGGCCGACCCGGCACCCTCATGACATTCTTCCCGTGGCGGGGCATCGCTCCCGGCCGCATCGGGGCAGGACAGTCGACCTCCACCGCGTTCTCGATCCCGGAAGGCACGCTGGGCTGGTGGCAGGAGCATTTCAAGGCACTCGGCGTCGAATCCACAATCACCCGTGAGTCTGCCGACGAAGAGCGCCTCTCCCTGCGGGATCCGGACGGGCTGCAGCTGGATCTGGTCGCATCCTCCACCAGCGATCCCCGGAACCCCTGGGATTCCGCCTCCGTGCCCGCCGAGTATGCCGTGCGCGGCCAGCACTCCTCTGTGCTCACCGTGGCCGACCCGGACAAGACCGTGGCCGTGCTGACCGAGGACCTTGGCCTGCACCTGGTCGGCACCTCCGGTAACCGCACCCGACTGGCGGCCGGCAACGGCGGTCCCGGAAACCTCATCGACGTCATCGCCGACCCCAAAGCCCAGCCCGGTCTCACCGCAGGCGGCACCGTGCACCACATCGCCTTCAGGGTCCCTGACGCCGCGACCCAGGAGAACTGGCGCCAGGAACTGGTCGGACGCGGTTTCCACGTCACGGACATCCTGGACCGCCAGTACTTCACCTCCATCTACTTCCGCGAACCCGGCGGCGTGCTTTACGAAATCGCAACCGACACCCCCGGCTTCGACGTCGACGAACCGCTCCTCGAACTCGGCCGCTCCCTGAAGCTGCCGCCGTGGCTCGAGCCCTCCCGCGAGGCCATCGAACATTCCGTGGCACGCATCGAATTGCCGGCCGAGAACAACCCCGCCCTGGCTGGACGGTAGTTCGCCGATGAGCACTCAAACCAGCATCGTCACCGGCCGGCCGCATCTTTTCAGCCCCGGCGAGGCAGGGACCCCAGTGCTGCTGATGCTGCACGGCACCGGCGGCAACGAGCACGAGATCGCCTCCCTCGCCGCCGAACTCCAACCCGACGCCGGCGTACTCGCACCCCGCGGCCAGGTGCAGGAGCACGGCATCCTCCGATGGTTCCGGCGCCACGGCGAAGGGCTCTTTGACGTCGACGACGTCATCGCAAGGGCAACAGATCTGGCAGTCTTCCTGGACGCCGCCCGAGAACACTACGGATTCGGCAACAGGCCCGTGATAGCAGTCGGCTTCTCAAACGGTGCCAACATTGCCTTGGCCGCAGCCATCCTGTACCCCCAGACCCTGGATCAGGTCATCGCATTTTCCGGCATGTACCCCTTTGGGGACCGGGAAAATGCGACCGACCTCAGTGGCAGCAGGCTGCTGATCCTAAACGGCGAGTCCGACCCCATGGCCCCGCTTCCCAGCGTCAGGACACTCATCGCCGCCCTCCACCAAAACGGCGCCGATGTAAAACAGGTCCTGCGTCCCGGCGGACACGGCATCGCGCACGCCGATCTCGAAGCCGCAAGACAGTGGCTGGAAGAAGCCAGCAGATAAACGAAAATCTCGATACGGTTTTGACTGAGAGGATGAACCGGAATTAGTGGGCCCAACATGAGCAGAAGGGGATTCAGTTCACGCTTTACCTGACCGGTCCCAAGCTTGCCTTAGCGCGCTACGCCGCTTTGAACTCGATGCAGCGTATTCGCAGGTATTACGCCCGCATTCTCCCTGGGGCCGATGAATTCTTTCCCGTTCCACACGGACAAGACGCACTGAATGAGCTACTTGAGATCGGAAGCCGAGGATCCTGGCGTGGCGTCTTCTTCACGATGTCTACGGCCGGCGTGGCACTTATCAGTTCACCGCTGTCCCTAATTCGCATTATTCTTGCGGGACACCGCCCCCACCGATAGTGGCAGTTGCTCATCTGGCCCCATCGTTAGCTCCTGGCCGGCCAAGTGCTCAAGCCGTCGGTCAAGCTCTCGGGAACGGGGAGATTCATTGCCCTTTTCTGATAACAGGCAAAGGTGCTGTGTCGAAGAATCGGTATTCCCCCATGGGGGCGCGGATTGTTCCGGCGGCTTCAGCTTTCCCCCGGATGAAGTCATGGTCATCTCTGGAGAGCACCACCTGTCCTTTCGGGTCAAACTCAATGTCCCCGCACGGGTCTTTGCGGAATTTCGCCGACATTGCCGGGGGCAGGAGCAGACTTGCCGGATTTTCCAGAAGCCATGTCCGGGTCTCGGAATCGAGCCGGTCCCACTCATCTCTAATGTTCACTGTGACCTTCCTTGACCGCTCGTCACGACTGTCGGGAATGGGATTTAGTTGTGCAGTCCACAACATGCGCCGTGGCCGCCTGTTCCCGGATGTCCCTGACGGCGGCGGCTGCTGTCGCCATGTCTTCGTACGCCTCCGACTTTGCCAGGGTTTCCCCGGCGGAATTGACGAGGTTTATCCGGACCCCTCGCGGTTCAGCGTCTACAAGTTCGAATTGGCCAGGCATCGGTGTCCCCTTCACGATTGGCTGCATTGACGTTCGTGCTGGCGAGCGTCGCCGAAACAATCATTATATGACAACTATGTCAATAATTATGAATTTGACGGAAAAATACCTGTTATTCCTGCGCGGTCAGTTGATCGGGCCGCCGATCGACCATGGTGTGCGCAGCACGCGCTCCGCAAGCAGTCGCCGCTCGCCGATGATAGCCACCTCGGCCGTCACCGCGGCCTCGGCAGCCGACGGGCCAGCGATGAGCCGCAACGGGCCGGGGTCGGCTCCGAGCGCCCCGTCTTCGCCGGTGATCGCGAGCCGGGCAGCGTCCACGCGGAAGGAGACCGTCCGCGATTCACCGGACCCGATCGGGATCCGTGCGTACCCGATGAGTTGTACGGCCGGGCGAACTACGGGGGCCGACGGGAAGGCCGCGTAGAGCTGGTCGACCTCTACGGTGTTATCGCCGTCATTGCGTATCGTCACGGCCGCGTCGAGCGAGCCCCCAGTGCTGAGGTTCGCGGCGGCCCGCTGGATCTCCGCATATCAGGAGCATCGGGAACTCATCAGCACCGGCCGGGTCGTCGCCGACGGCGACTTTGACCCTGACGGGCCGGCCTTGCGCGGTGTCGTTGCCACCGACGGCTCGGAGGCGATCTACACAATCGTGACGCCGCCGCTGTCCGCGGATTCGCGACGTCGGGTCCGCCTGCCAGGACTTTTGGCAGAGGCACGGTACCGCGTCGAGTCCGCCCGCCCAGGCTCGCTCGGCCCCTCGTGGCTGAGCCCGTACTGGCTAGACCAGACCGCTGGTCTCGACTCCGACGCCGGGACCCCGTCCTACTCTGGGAGCCTTCTCCGGGAGGCGGGTCTCGACCTGCCCACCTTCCACCCGGACCGGGCCCTCGTCTTGCGACTGGTCCGCGTCGACGCCTGACCCTTCGCGATCCGCCGCGCCCGCACACCTTCGGTACCGCCAACGACGTCAAATGCGCCCTATTTCAACGGTCTCCTAACCCAGCTTGAGGAAGATGCCTGCTTCAGTGAGTTCGTCGACGAACGCCTGGACCGTGTCGGTTCGATTCCAGTCCCGCTGCAGCTCGCAGGCCAGCTG
This sequence comes from Arthrobacter sp. NPDC058127, assembly GCF_042884555.1. Classification (NCBI taxonomy): domain Bacteria; kingdom Bacillati; phylum Actinomycetota; class Actinomycetes; order Micrococcales; family Micrococcaceae; genus Arthrobacter; species Arthrobacter sp. NPDC058127. The sequence continues at coordinate 133,050 of NZ_JBHVTT010000006.1, forward strand.
GGCAATGCTGACCGGCTGGGCGCCAGCCCGTGTGACGCGCGTGATCGCTGTTTCGTGGGCGATGACCGAAGTGCCACCGACCGCGTCAACGACTGGAAAGACCTCAAAGCCCTCGCGCAGCGCATCGAGGGTGGGGAAGGTGAGGCATGCTTCGGTCCAAAGCGCGGCTATGATCAGCTTCTTTCGCGCGGTCGCGCTGACTGCCGCTCGAAATGCCACATCCTCCCACGCGTTGATTGATGTTCTGTCCAACGAGGGCACGCCGGTCAGTAAGTCGGCGAGGGCTGGGATAGTGCCCTTGTTTCGACCAGTGGCCACGTTTACCGTCGATAAGACGATCGGAATATCGAATGTGCGAGCGAGCTTTACCGTCGTAGCGATGTTTCGGATGAGTTGTGCCCTGTCGATCGAGTTGATCGACTGCACTTGTGTTGGCTGGTAGTCGATGACGAGGAGGTCGGAGTTTTCCGGGGTGAGAAGTCCGTCGGTGAGTGGATCGCGGCGAGGCTCGCTAGTCATTTGGGGAGCGCCTTTCGTGCAGGAGATGTTGATGGAGGAATGTCGCCGTGTAGTTGTGTGCGTCATCCAGAGCTGCGCTGGTTCCAAGCCTCTACCCCGGGTTCACTATCGTCAACGTCCCGCAGCAGGAGGCGCACATGTAATGCTGCCGGGGCGGGGAAGAGAATTTCACGGTTGCGCGGAACATATCGCAACTATGCTGAATCTGCTGTCATCGGTGGGCTACGCGCGCCCGAACCCAAGGAGAGTTGGTTGTCATGAGTGAACACTTCGACGTCGTGATTCTCGGGGCTGGCCCCGGCGGCTATGTCGCGGCGATTCGTGCCGCGCAGCTTGGTCTGCGGGTGGCGGTGGTCGAGAAGAAGTACTGGGGCGGCGTGTGCCTGAATGTCGGCTGTATCCCATCGAAGGCCCTGCTGCGCAACGCGGAGCTTGCACATATATTCAATACCCAGGCGGAAATGTTCGGAATCATAGGGGACGTGTCCTTTGACTTTGGCGCCGCCTTCGACCGAAGCCGACAGGTTGCCGATGGACGTGTCAGGGGCGTGCATTTCCTGATGAAGAAGAACGGGATCACCGAATACGACGGCTCCGGATCCTTCACGGACGCCCACAGCATGGACGTGGACCTGAACACCGGGGGAACCGAGACCCTCACCTTCGACCACGCCATCATCGCCACCGGATCAACGGTCCGAATGCTGCCAGGGGTCGTGGCAAGCGCGAATGTCGTGACATATGAGGAGCAGATTCTGGACCGGGAGCTGCCCCGATCCATCGTGATAGTCGGCGCCGGGGCCATTGGCATGGAGTTCGCCTACGTCCTGCGCAACTACGGGGTCGACGTAACGATCATCGAGTTCTTGGACCGAGCGCTCCCGACCGAAGACGCGGACGTTTCCAAGGAAATATTCAAGCAGTACAAGAAGCTGGGCGTCCCAATCCTCACCTCGACGAAGGTGGAAACGGTGCTGGATGAGGGATCATCAGTCACTGTCACCTACACCGGCCGCGACGGTGCGGCCGGAAGCCTCCGGACGGACAAGGTGCTGGTTTCGATCGGGTTTGCCGCGAACGTCAGCGGCTTCGGACTGGAAAGCACGGGGGTGGCTCTAACAACCGACCGAAGGGCGATCGCCATTGACGACTACATGCGGACCAATGTTCCGCACATCTACGCGATCGGCGATGTGACGGCCAAGCTTCAGCTCGCCCATGTCGCCGAGGCACAGGGCGTTGTAGCTGCCGAAACCATCGCCGGAGCGGAGACCATGCCCTTGGGCGACTACCGCATGATGCCGCGCGCCACATTCTGCCAGCCGCAGGTGGCCAGCTTCGGCCTTACCGAACAGCAGGCCCGCGACGAAGGCCGAGACATCAAGGTCACCACATTCCCGTTCACGGCCAACGGCAAAGCGCACGGCTTGGGAGGGCCCACGGGCTTCGTCAAACTGATCGCCGAAACGCAGCACGGTGAACTGCTGGGCGGCCATCTCATAGGGCCGGATGTCTCTGAGTTGCTGCCCGAGCTCACGTTGGCCCAGAAGTGGGATCTCACTGCCACTGAACTGGCACGGAACGTCCACACTCATCCGACCCTCAGCGAGGCCCTGCAGGAAACCTTCCACGGGCTCACAGGACACATGATTAATCTTTGAAAGGTACGGCAGACGGACGTGGCAACTGAGGCAGGTGGAGTCGATGGCTGACCAGATACGCCAGGGCACCGAGCCGTCCACCTGGGCGCCGATGGCCTCGGCGATCTTCCGGGGCCTCTGGTTCGCTCAGCTTGGCTCCAATGTGGGCACTTGGATGCAAACTGTAGGCGCTCAGTGGATGCTGGTCAATGAACCGAATGCGGCCGTCCTGGTTTCCCTGGTGCAAGTCGCGACCACGCTGCCGGTGATGCTGCTGTCCCTGCCTTCCGGCGTCCTTGCCGACCTGCTCGACCGACGTCATTTGCTCATTTCGGTGCAGACGGCGATGGCCCTGACGGCCGGCCTTCTGGCGGTCCTCACCTGGGCCGGGGTGACCACTCCGGTGGTGGTGTTGGTGCTTTTGTTCCTCATGGGATGTGGTCAGGCCCTGACTGCCCCGGCCTGGCAGGCGATCCAGCCGAGTCTAGTGCCAAGGGCGCAGATTCCAGCGGCTGCAGCGCTGGGCAGTATGAACGTCAACGTCGGGCGCGCCGTGGGTCCGGCAATAGCCGGGGTGCTGGTGTCGGTATCGGGCCCGACCCTGGTGTTCGGGCTCAACGCGCTCTCTTTCATAGGGGTCGTTGTGGTCCTCATTGCCTGGCGTGAGAAAAAGCCGGCCGCACAGGCCCTGCCGATGGAACGCCCCGTTGCTGCGTTGGGCTCCGGCCTGAGATTTATCCGCAACGCCCCCGCGGTGCGGCGAATCCTTCTGCGGTCGGTGTTGTTCATCGTTCCGGCCAGTGCCCTGTGGGCGCTGCTGCCCGTTGTTGCTCACGGCGCCCTGCACCTGGAGTCGGCGGGCTACGGTGGTCTTCTAGGTGCACTTGGGCTGGGTGCGGTGCTTGGCGCATTCGGCCTTTCCCGGCTCAGGATGCGGTTCAGCGCCAACGAGCTGATGGCGGCCTCAGCGATCGTTTTCGGTGGCGCGACGGTGGGGCTAGCCTTGGTCCCCTCCGTGATCGTGGTCGCGCTCGTCCTTATTCTTGCGGGGGCCGCCTGGCTGGTGGTGCTCTCCACCTTGAATTCGTCGATGCAGCTGATGCTCCCCAACTGGGTGCGCGCACGGGGCCTGGCCGCATACATGGTTGTCTTCATGGGTGGCCAGGCGGTCGGGTCGCTACTTTGGGGAGGCGTTGCCGGGCTGACGGACACCGTCTGGGCGTTGATCGTATCCGCCATTCTGTTGGGTATTTGTGCCATGTCGGTGGCAACCTGGCCGCTGCCGCCGACTATTGGCCAGCTCGACCTCACGCCCTCGGCGCATTGGCCCGAACCCGCACTGGCCTTTGAACCCGACCCCTCAGACGGCCCGGTCATGGTCCTGAAGACCTATCAGGTCGCTGCGGAAGATATTGATTCCTTCACCTCGCTGATGTGCAAGGTCGGCGAGGCACAACAACGCTCCGGCGCAATGCAATGGGGGCTCTTTGCCGATGGCAACGCCCCCGGCCGTTTCGTCGAGAAGTTTCTGATTCGTTCCTGGGAGGGTCACCTGCGCCAACACCAGGAAAGGAATACCGCCGCCGTTCAGGCCGTTCAGGCGCAGGCAGAAGCCCTGAGCATCGAGAGGCCAACCGTCAGGCACCTCATAGCGGCAACGGCCAACGCACCCCGGGGTGGAAAGTAGCCGGGTCCGCCTCCTGGCGGCACCCGGCCCTACCCGAGCCTTGAGTCGTCCGCGGCCCAGGTTACTCCCAAGCCGTCAGGGGGCCAGGACGCCTTCCGGTGCGAGGGCAGCTGGCGTCCAGCGCAGGTGTGACGTAGTCTGCACATCCGTATCCAGTTCCCTGAGCAGGGAGAGCCGGGGGCGGACTGCATCGGTGCGGCTGCTCGGCGGCTTCCGGCGTCCGGCCCTGAACTGCGGAACCCAGTCTGCTCCGTCGCCTTGGTATTCCTGCTCGGCAGCTGCATGCAGTGTCCACTGCGGGTCGTACAAGTGTGTGCGCCCGAGGGCCACGAGATCGGCGCGGCCCGCGAGCAGGACCGAATTGACGTCGTCGTACGTGGAAATGGCGCCGACGGCGATGACGGCCGCTCCCGCGGGCTCGGCGACTTCCTGTCGGATGCGGTCCGCGAAAGGCGTCTGGTAGCTGCGGCCGAAGGCCGGCTTCTCCTCCTTGGCGATCTGTCCGGTGGAGACATCTATGCCGGCAGCGCCGTGGGCGATAAAGGCCTTGGCTATGGCCAGTGAATCATCGGAGGTGTTGCCTCCTTCGATCCAGTCGGTCGCCGAAACGCGGACGGTCATCGGCTTGTGGGCAGGCCAGACCTTCCGAACAGCGTCGAAGACCTCCAGGGGGAAGCGCAATCTGTTCTCGAGGCTGCCTCCGTACTTGTCGGTCCTGCGGTTGGAGATCGGAGAGAGGAATGACGAGAGCAGGTAGCCGTGCGCCGCGTGAACTTCCAGGAGATCGAAATCGGCCTCGGCGGCCCGGTGTGCGGACTCCACGAAGTCAGCCTTGACACTTTCCATTTCGGCCCGGTCGATCTCGCGGGGGATCTGGTTTCCCGGGCCGTAGGGTAGCGCAGATGGCCCGACCGGCTCCCAGTTCCCTGTCTCCAGTGGCTCGTCGATGCCCTCCCACATCAGGCGCGTGGATCCCTTGCGGCCGGAATGTCCGAGCTGGACACCGATTTTCGCCGTCGACCGCGCGTGGACAAAGTCAACGATGGATTTCCAGCTGTCCCGTTGGTCGTCGGTGTAGAGGCCGGAGCAGCCGGGGGTGATACGGCCTTCGGCGGAGACGCAGACCATTTCCGTCATGACCAGCCCTGCTCCACCGAGTGCCTTGGACCCCAGATGCACCATGTGGAAGTCCCCGGGGATCCCGTCGGTAGCGGAGTACATGTCCATCGGAGAGACCACGATCCGGTTCTTCAGTTCCAGCTCTCCGATGCGGTACGGCTGGAACATGGCCGGGGCGACGGTCGGCAGTCCCTGGAGTTGGGCGAAGTTCCGGTCTACGTCGTCGGCGAATTCAGGGTCGCGGAGCCGCAGGTTTTCCTGGGTAATGCGGCGGGATCGGGTGAGCAGGTTGAATGCGAACTGGGTGGGGTCCTGGTTCCTGTATTGGCCGATCCTTTCGAACCATTCAAGCGAGGCCTGGGCGGCCCGCTGGGTGGATTCGACGACGGGCCGCCGCTCCACCTCGTAGGCGGACAGTGCGGACTCGAGGTCAGAGTGTTCATGAAGGCAGGCTGCCAGGGCCAAGGCGTCTTCCATGGCGAGCTTGGTTCCGGAACCGATGGAGAAGTGCGCGGTGTGGGCCGCGTCGCCGAGCAGGACGATGTTGCCGTGGCGCCAGCTGCTGTTCCGCACCGTGGTGAAGTTCAGCCATTTGGAGTTGTTCGCCAGGACTTCGTGGCCTTCCAGCTCGTCGGCGAAGATGCGGCGGATCTTCTCGATGGCCTTTTCATCAGAGACACCGGGCGGGAAAACCTCGCCGGCGGTTTCGTCAAAGCCGGCCGCCTCCCACACGTCGGGAGACATTTCGACGATGAACGTGGATCCTTCGTCAGAGTAGGGGTAGCCGTGAATCTGCATGACGCCGTAGTCGGTTTCTTTGACGAAGAACTTGAAGGCTTCGAAGACCAGGTCGGTGCCCAGCCACATGAATTTGTTGGCCCGGGGATTGAGGTTGGGGCGGAACGAGTCGGCGTATGTTGCTCGGATCTGCGAATTCACACCGTCCGAAGCGAGCACCAGGTCGTAGCCGGCTTCGAGCTCCTGGATGGGCGGAGCGAGTGTGCTGAACCGCACGTCCACTCCGAGTTCGAGGCAGCGGCGCTGCAGGAGTTCCAGCAGCTCCTTCCGGCTCATGGCCGCGAATCCCTGGCCTCCAACGGTCAGGGTTTCGCCGCGGAAGTGGATGTCGATATCCGACCAGCGTGCGAAGCGGCGACTCATGTATTCGGCCACCACGGGGTCGGCGTTTCCGATGCCGCCCAGCGTCTCGTCAGAAAACACGACGCCGAAGCCGAATGTGTCCGTGGCGGCGTTGCGTTCCCAGAGCGTGATGTCGTGGGCAGGATCAAGCTGCTTCATCAGTGCTGCGAAGTACAGGCCTCCGGGGCCGCCTCCGACGATTGCGATCTTCATGGATCGGGTCCCTTCTAGGCTTGGGTTGCGGCCGCGTCGGCCAGCTGGTCGTTCTCGTTTTCGAGGTACTGCCGCAGCCGGAAATGCTGCAGTTTTCCGCTCGGGTTTCGTGGCAGCTCATCCACGAAGCGGATGTCGCGCGGGTATTTGTACGGGGCAGTCGTCAGTTTGACGAAGTCCTGGATTTCCTTGCGTTTGGCCTCACCGGCCTCCACGCCTTCACGCAGGACGACGAACGCGCACACAACGCTTCCGCGGTCCGGGTCGGGGCGGGCGACGACGGCATTTTCCAGAACGTCCGGGTGCTGGTTGATGGCCGCCTCCACTTCGGGGGCGCCGATGTTATACCCGGAGGAGACGATCATGTCGTCCGACCGTGACTGGTATATGAAGAAGCCGTCCTCGTCCTGGACGAAGGTGTCACCGGTGATGTTCCAGCCGTTCCAGACGTACTTGGACTGCCGCGGATCATCCAGGTAGCGGCACCCGGTGGGGCCGACCACCGCCAGCCTGCCGGGTTGGTGAGGACCCAGTTCGGCGCCGTTGTCATCGAGGATGGCCGCCCGGAATCCAGGGACGGCTTTGCCGGTCGCCCCGGGCCTGCTGTCCTCACCGGGTGCTGAGATGAAAACGTGCAGCATTTCCGTGGCACCGATGCCGTTGACGAGCCGGACGCCGGTTGCATCGTAGACGGCCTGCCACGTTTCTTTGGGCAGGTGTTCGCCGGCGGACACGGCGATGCGCAGGCGGCTCAGCAATTCACCGCGGCCGGCCTTCAGAATGGCGCGGTACGCGGTAGGTGCCGTGAACAGGATGGAGGCACCGGCGTCGGCCGCGTTCTCCGCGAGTTCCACCGGAGCCGCCCGCTCCGTCAGCAGCGCAGAGGCGCCAAACCGCAAGGGAAACACCACCAGGCCACCGAGCCCGAACGTGAAGGCGATTGGCGGAGACCCGGCAAACACGTCGTCCGGCGTTGGCTGGAGGATGTGGCGGCCAAAGGTGTCTGCGATCGCGAGGATATCGCGGTGAAAGTGCATGGTGACTTTCGGGTCTCCCGTAGTCCCCGACGTCGGACCCAGAATGGCGACGTCGTCTGCCGCGGTTTCGACATTCGTGAAGGTTCCGCTCTTGGCAGCGCACCGCTGGACGAAATCTGCTCCGTCCGTGCCGCCGTAAGCCAGGAGGCTGACAGGTTCGCGTTCGGATGCGGAGGCCAGATCTTCCATGAAGCGATGGTCCGAGACTGCGAGGACCGGCCGTGTGAGCCGGATAAGTGTCGCCACCTCTGAGGCCCTCAGCATCGGCATGGTGGTGACGACGACGGCGCCGGCCTTGAGAACACCCAGCCAGGCGGCGACGAGCCAAGGGTTGTTGGGTCCGCGCAGCATGACGCGGTTGCCAGGGAGTACGCCGAAATCTTCGGTGAATACCTGGGCGGCTTGGTTGGAGCGCCGCTGCAATTCAGCGTAGGTCCATACGGTGCCGTCCGGCGTCCGGAGGGCCGGTCGGTCGCCTCCGAATTGCGTTACAGCCTCATCGATGAGAACTGCGGCCGCATTCAGCTGTTCAGGGTATTGGAGCTCGGGGAGGGTGAACTCCAATGCCGGCCAGGTTGAGGCCGGCGGCAGGTGGTCCCGCGTAAATGTGTCCACATGGGCCGATGTGCTCATGCCGCTCCTTCTAGGGTTCTTGCTTCTGATGTCGGATTAGGATCCGGGCCGGATCATGCCTTCTTGGGCGACGGTGGCCAGCAGGCGGCCGTCCCGGTCGAAGAAGTGGCCAAGGGCCATTCCCCGGTTGCTCTGGCCGGAGATGGCCTTCTGCGCGTAGAGGACCCATTCGTCGGCTCTTCCGTCGCGGTGGAACCACATGGAGTGGTCCAGGCTGGCCGTGGTGAGGCCGGGCGAGGACCAGTGCAGGCCCTGGACCCGGAGGAGAGGCTCCAGGATGGTGTAGTCGCAGACGTACGCAAGGGCTGCGCGGTGCAGATTGGAGTTCAGTCGATGGTCGCCGAGCTCGGGCAGGCCATCGAAGGCTTTCACCCAGATGGCCTGATGGGCCTCCCGTCCCCCTTCGACCTCCACGTAGACGGGGCCCGGGACGTGACGCATGTCGAAGCTGCGACCGGTGGACCAGTACTCAGCGGCGGGGCCTTCGACGCCGATGAGGACCTCGGCAGCACTGCGCTGCGATTCCGGATCGAGATCCGCAGGAGTTGCTTCCGCAGGAACAGGGGTCTGGTAGTCGGTGCCGCCTTCCGGAACCTGGAAGGATCCCATCGCAGCGAAGACCGTCTTCCCGTTTTGATAGCCGCGCACGCTTCGTGTGGAGTAGCCGCGGCCATCGCGCAGGTGCTCGACTTCGTAGCGCACGGTTGATCCAACATCCACGGGACGCATGAAGTAGCTGTGCATGGAATGGAGCGCCCGATCAGAGTCAACCGAGCGCATCATGGCAGCGGCCGACTGTGCCACCATGTCTCCGCCGTAAGCCTTGGGCCAGGGAACGTACTGGGTGGTGGCCTCGTATGCTTCCTCGTGCACTTGGGCCGGAACCGGAGTCAGTTCCACGGCGCGGAGAAACGTCGCTGATGTCAGGGTCTGGGCCGGCGTTGTCGCATTCATGGTGTTACGCCCGGCGATAACCGGCGAGGGTATCATCTGCAACATCTTCGAGGTTGACCACGATGTTCTCCGGCGTGCGGGTCGTGAGCCAGACCAGTTCCTCTGTCACGGACATGTTCGCCTCGACATGGGGCATGAACGGAGGAACGAAGACCCAGTCCCCTGCCTTCATGTCCTGGTAATCGGAAAAGTTGTCGCCGTAGTAGATCCGGCCGTGGCCCCGCAATACGTATCCGCCGGTTTCGGCTTCGCCGTGGTGGTGGGGCAAGGAGCGGTATCCGGGGACGTTGGAAACTTGTCCGAACCAGATCTTCGTTGCCGGGGTGTGTTGTATCGAGACGCCGGATACCCGGACACAGTCTCCGGACTGGGCAGTGTTGGTGTCTTCCTGCCCGGCCCGCGTGACGACAGGAACAACTTTGCCGTCGCCTCCCGCGTAGATGGAGTTGTCTCCCTCGGTCCGGTACTGGGTCTCTGTAGTGAGGTCGGTCATGGTCTTCACTCCTTGGTGTTTGTGGTGGGCGCGGGGATGCGTGGGGTGGCCGCGCCATCGTTCGAATGGATACGGATCGGGTTTTCCAGGCGTCCGATGCCTGATATTTCGGTCGTCAGGACGTCTCCCTCCTGCAGGAAGCGGGGAGGGGTCATTCCCATTCCCACTCCCCCGGGGGTACCCGTGAGGACGAGGTCTCCCGGGCGAAGGATGGTGAATTGTGAGATATAGGACAAGAGGCGCGCAGGTCCGAAGACCAGTGTGCGGGTGTTCCCTTCCTGGACGAGTTCGCCGTTCACGTAACCGCGGACCTCAAAGTCTCCAGCGACGTCCTCGGGCGTGAGCATCACCGGGCCGACCGGGGTTGTCGCGTCGAAGGCCTTTCCTTGGAACCATTGCAGGGTGCGGTTCTGCCAGTCGCGCATCGAAACATCGTTGGCCACGGTGTAGCCAGCGATCGCCTCCTTGGCCTGCTCTTCGCCGGCCTTAAAGAGCGGGCTTCCGACGACGACAGCCAGTTCTGCTTCCCAGTCGACCTTTTCGCTTCCCCTGATGTCGATCACGTCGGTTGCGCCCGTCAGTGTGTCCGCGTGCTTGGCGAAGAGCGTCGGGTATTCGGGGAGATCCCGGCCCATCTCCTGGATGTGGTCACCATAGTTCAAGCCGCAGCAGATGACCTTCCCCGCCTCGGGCACCAGTGGCGCAAATATTGCACTACCGGCATCAATCGTCGTCCTGCCGGCTTTCGATCCCCCAACCGCGGCCTCGACGGTAGCGCGCCAGTTCGGATCGGCCAGAAGGGCTCCAACGTTCGGGTAGGACAACGGCAGAAACGCATCGGCGCCAAGCCCGATGACCGCCGTCGTACCGCCCCAACTTGTGCGGAGTGTGGCAAGTTTCATCCGTCCGATTCCCTTCGGTCCGTGCCAGGTTGCGTGAGATTATTGATATGTCGACTTTTTTACGGTCGTCACATATGCTCAAGGTAGCACGACGGAATCGATCCGAACAAGGGTCTTTTTCATCCATAGGAACCACCACTCATTTTCAGGAGGAGCACCATGAGCAAGAGGACCGTCAACCCCGAAACACTGCCCGCGCCGTCCGGTTACGCCCACGGCATCCTCGCCGGAAACGCGGTTTACCTCGGAGGCCAGACCGCACTCGATCGCGACATGCACATCGTCCCCGGCGGCATCGTGGAACAGTTCAGGCAGGCGTTCTCGAACGTCCTGACCACCCTGGCGGAAGCCGGCGGCCAACCCGAAGATCTGGTGAGCGTCACCATCTACCTGACCGATGTGGACGACTACATTGCCAACGGGAGGGAAATCGGGCGGATCTGGCGCGAAATGGCAGGCTCGGAGTATCCCGCAATGGCAGGAATCGGAGTTACCCGCCTGTGGCAGAAGGAAGCCATGATCGAGATCCAGGGAGTCGCCGTCATCCAGGATCGCTGAAGGCCGACTTAAGAATTCCGACGGCGGGGACTCCCCACCCTCGGGACCGGAACCTCCGGTGACGCAGGCACGCTCGGATTGAGCCGCTGGGATCGCCGGAGGTTCTTTTGCGCCGCAATCCGCCCTGCTTGCGCGGGCCTGCTGCTCCGCGTGCTGAGAGGCAACCGCATCCACGACGGCGGCAGGCCAGGGTTGCGCTTTGTCGGACCCGGGCGGGACGTGGGCGACCGTCACTGTACCGAAGGCGGCAAGGCCACCAGGCAGTTCGCCGTGCGGATGACTTCGAACCTCAAAGGCATATGTCATGGAAGCCCTACCCAGCTTGGAAATACCCACTGTTGCAGTGATGCGCTGCCCGAACCACAACTTGGCTTTGAAGTGGATCTCCTGGTGGACGCGAGGCACGCTGGGAAAATAGTCGGGCAGCTGGAGCCTGCGCAGGAAGAGCTCCGCCTCGGCAGACTCCACCCAGCGCATGATCGCCGAATTGTGTTGATGCCCGGACGCATCGGTATCCACCCACTCCACTGTGCGCTCGACACTGGCGCGGGGACTTATGCGGGACATGCGCTCCATAGCGGCTCCTCTCGACATTTCGAACCCCAGGATCGAAACTCCTGACGGTCCTAATTTCTCAACCATAACAATATATAGAGAAGTATTTACGAGCGTCACCATAGCGTCATACACTTGATTCATGCCGCATGTATCGCGGACACAAGAGTGTTCCGTTCTACTTGCATTTCCAAGGAGACGACGATGTCTGGTTCACGCTTTGAAGAAGACAAGGGAAATGCCCACGAACTGTCCGTGAGGGCCTTGCTTGAGGAAGAGTTCAGGGCCGTGTTTGGTGGCAGCACACCTGTTGCAACTGCCTGGGCCGGCCTGACGTTCATCTGACACCGGGGCCTGCCGATGTAGCCTATGACTGTCACTGAAACCCGAACCAATAGAGGTAGTACTGAATGGCCAACGCCGATGCTGTCCCCGACGTTGCCCCGATGCCACGCCATCAACACCTGATCGTTACCGTGTATGGCCTCTACGCCCGCAACCAGGACGGGACATTCGCTGTTGCCGACCTCATCCAGCTTCTAGGCGACCTGGGAGTGGAGTCGGCAGGTGTACGGTCTTCCGTGTCGCGGCTGAAGAAGCGCGGCGTGCTCGTCAGCTTGAAGCGTGGAGGCTCCGCTGCCTACAAGCTTTCACCCGAACTTGAGGACGTCTTCACGGCAGGCGACGAACGTATTTTCGCTCCACGCCGCGCCAAGAAGGACGACGCCTGGCTCGTGGCGTCGTTCTCTGTCCCTGAGGCCCAGAGGCACCTACGGCACAAGCTGAGGACCATTCTGACCCGTATCGGGTGCGGCCAGGTGTCCCCGGGGTTGTGGATCGCACCCGGCAATTTGGCACACGAGGTGGAACAACTACTTCGACGCGCCGGCCTCATGGACTATGTCGATCTGTTCAAGGCGACTCACCTGACCGAGGGACACATCCACGAGAAAGTGGGGCAATGGTGGGACCTGCCCTCGCTTGAAGCGCTCTACACCGACTTCATGGAGCAGCACGAGCCTGTCCTCCAGCGGTGGTTGCAGCACGAACAAGGGGATTCCGAGTCCCCCGAGCTGCTGAAGCAGGCCTTCGCCGACTATGTCCCCATGGTCACCCAATGGCGTCGGCTGCCCTACATGGACCCTGGACTTCCCCAGGAGTACCTGCCCGATAACTGGCACGGCCTCGCCGCCCAGGAACTCTTTACAAGATTGCACGAACTCCTTGGACCCAAGGCCCAGCGCTACGCCTTGTCCGTCGTCGGCGCAAATTAGTCCGGACAGCACGGCCGTCAGAAGGAGCCGGGCCCGTTGTGCCGGTCCCGGCCCCTTCGCTGAATCAACGCCCCTTCGTTGACGGCCCGGCCTGCGGGTTCCAGGCCGATGATGGGTCAGTGGCCTTGGAACGCCTCCGCCAGCCACCAGGATCCGCCATCCGAGGCGATCTTTGCATCGATCACGAGAGGGCGTTCCTGCTTCCCGTTGCGGTACAAAGCAACCCAGTCACGCACCGGCTGGAGGTCATCCACCGTGCGGACCGTGACGCCGTCGGCGCCGTATCCCCTGGCGATGGCTGCCACGTCGGTATCCGGGAAGCACACGGTGCCCAGCTCTGCGTCCCCGTGGTGTTCGGCGAAGTGGTGGACCTCGGCGCCGTAGGCGGCGTCGTTGTAGATGATGCAGACGAGGGGCAGCTTGAGGCGCACGGCGGTTTCCAGTTCCGTGATGCCCATCAGGAACCCGCCATCGCCCGCGCCGAGGACAGGCAGGCGATCCGGGCGGGCGACGGCTGCACCTATGGCCGTGTACAGGCCCAGGCCGATTGCCTGGAAGGCCTGGGTGAAGCAGAAGCCAAACTCGTCCGGCACCGCCAGATATTGACTCGGGTATCCCATGTAGTTGCCCGAGTCGACGGCGACAATCCTGTCTGCCGGGAGGATCGAATCGAGTTCCCGGCTGATCACCCGCGGATCGATGGACGTCGCCGTGGACAGGTCCGGTGTTTCAACGTCCCGCCACCGTGAGCCTTGCTTGATGGTCAACGCGTTCTGCTCGGTGCGGTACTTTTCCGCGGAGGCCGGCTGGATCCTGCGCAAGGCCGCCACGGCGTCCTCCGCCACGAGGGCAGAGTCGCCCAGCACGCCGAGGGTGATCGGCCGGTTGGCGGCCAGGGCTGCGTCTTCGACGTCGATCTGGATCACTTTGGTGCCGGCGGAGATCAGCCTTCCGTGCCGCATGGTCCACATGTTCAAGGTGCAGCCCCATCCGACAATGAGGTCCGCTCCGCTGATGAGCTCCGCAGTAACCGGGGACGAAAAGCCACCGGAAATGCCCAGGTTGTGTGAATCGCCGTTGAACAGGCCGCTTGCGACGGCGGAAGTTGCCACGAGCGCCCCCGCATGCCGGGCCAATGCCAGTATGGAGTCCCTGGCGCCCCCCCCGCCGCGTCCCGCGACGAAGACCGGACGGCGGGCCTCGGCAATCAGGCCCACAAGTTTTTCCACGGCAGCGGCATCGGGCCTGATCCGGGATGGTTCCTGAATCCCAATATCGCCAAGCAGATCCGGCGCCGTTGCGTTTTGCACGTCGAGGGGCAGGTTGAGGACAACGGTGCGACGTTCATTGACGGCGGTCCGGAAGGCCCTCACCGTGTCTGCGATTGCGGTGTCGGCTGAGTGGATCCGTTCGGCCACAGCCCCGACGCTTCGGGCAAGCGCGTCCTGGTCAATCTTGAAGTTCGACCGGATCGCGGCGGTCTGGGTGTCGGCAGTGAGCACGATGAGGGGCGTGCGGCTCTTCGCTGCTTCACCGATTCCCGTGATGGCGTTGCTCAAACCGCAACCCTGGTGGGTTGTCACCACGCCCACCTTCCCCGACATCCTGGTGTAGGCATCAGCCATGGTGGCCGCCCCGCCCTCGTGCCTGGCCGCCGTATAGGGAATCCCTTCCTTGATGAGGGCATTGGTGACCTCAAAGTTGCCGCTGCCAACAACGCCGAAGACGTGTCCGACTCCCAAGCGGGCGAGGGTCCTCCCTACCAGCACGGACACTTGAGCCTTCCCGTTCATGAAGCCTCCACCAAGGCGTAGACACGGCTCGGGCTGCCGGTTCCACCAACGATCGGCAACGGCGCGACCACCAGGGTGGCGCCTACGACCGGGAGGCGGTCTAGCTGCCGGAGCGATGTCACTCCGTATTTGTCCGCCCCGAGGAGGAAGGAATGGACCGGGAACATGGGGTCCATGTTTGCCGCCTGGCCGGCATCGATGCCAACGGTTTCCACGCCGAACCCGCTGATTCCGTCGTTGCCGGCAATCCACTTGGCGCCTGCAACAGAAACTCCGGGAGTATGCGGACCGCTTTCGTCTGCATTGACGAAGTCCGCCGCATTTCGTCCGCGGGCGGACCAGCCGGTCCTGAAGATCACCCAGCAGTTCTCGGGTAGTTGACCGTGCTCTTGTTGCCACTGTTCAAGGTGCTCCGGTTCGAGCAGAAAATCAGGGTCCTGCGCTACCTCGGCCCTCTTGTCGATGACGACGGCGGGGCCCACCAGGCGCCGGGGCTCGATCCGGTCCACCGACTTTCCCTCGCGGCCCGTAATCCAGTGGACAGGTGCATCCAAGTGGGTGCCGGCATGCTCACCGACGGTGACGTTGTTCCACGCCCAGGCGGGTCCGGCGTCGTCGAAATTGCTCAGCGGCGAGAGCGTGAGACCTACAGTGTTGGCGAGCGGCTGCGGCAGGCTAAGTACGGGGGTATCACCGCTGAGGGGTGTCGTAAGGTCGATGACTTCGATCGAGCCATCGGACAGGGCCGCCATGAGCCCGCTGAGGACAGACATTTGTTCTCCTATGGTTTTGATGATTTGTTCAGTCTTTGGGCTACGAGGTGACCTGAGCCGCCGGAAAGCCCGGGACCGGGGTGGGTTGAAGCGCCTATATGCCACAGACCCTTGATCGGGGTCCTGTGTCCTGCGGCCTCAGGGAAGGGACGCCACAGCAGATTCTGGAAGAGCTCAGCAGATCCCCCGTAGGGGTCGCCTTTGACGGCGTTGGGGTTCTCCGAGGCCAGGTCAGTGGGTGCCAGGATGTCCCATGCCAGGACTGAGTCCCGCGTACCTGGCGCGAACTGTTCAATCCGCGACAGGACACGTTCCATGTACTGTTCCTTCAGCTCTACGGACCAACCGTCGTCCACGGCAAGCACCCCTGCGGCATCCCCTCTGGGCGCGAAGGGCACTTCCTGCAGTTGCACCCAGAGCGTCGCCTTGCCACGGGGGGCCCGTGAAGGGTCGAGTACGCACTGCTGCCCTACCACCACGGTCGGTTCCGCCGGCAGCAGACCCGCTTCGGCCTGGGCGCACGCTATGCCTGTACTGTCGGAGCCGCTGCTCACGTGCACGAGGGGAACCGTGTTCAGCCTGGCGTCCAGCCATTCCACGGGTTTGTCCAGAGCGAGGTGGATCTGCATTGCGCCGCGGCCGTTCTGGTACCGTACGGCGGCTTTGGCTGTGCCGTCCGGTGCTTGGCTGAGCAGCCGGGAGTACAGGGCTTGCGGAGAGACGTTGGCAAGGACCGTATTCGTGTCGATGGGGCCGTTGGACGTCTTGAGGCCCACAACTTTGCCGGCTTCCATGAGGACTTCGTCCACATCTGTATCCAACAGAATCCGTACGCCTTTTTCACGTAGCAGGGACTCAAAGGCGGCAACAAAGTTCGAGGCACCACCTTTGACCACGGGAAGGCCATGGGTGTGCATGCTCATGGCCATGACGGGCAACATGACGCCGCCAGTGGCCTGGTCTGGGCCAAGGCCGGCGTGGAGCAGCCATGGGGACCAGAGCTGGTCTGCCTCCCACCCGTCGAACCGGCTCCTGAGGTAGTTCCGTCCGCTCATCACGGAGTCCCGCACGAACGCCTCCGTGCCCTTGATCTTCCCTCGCTTCAAGGCGCCGAAGGCGATTTTCAGGACCTGCTTGAAGGATCGAAGTTCAGCGCCGAATGCACCGAAAACGGTCCCGGCGTTGCGGCCGAGGTCTTCCAGCATCGTGAGGTAGGCGCCTTCGTCCTCCGGGGCATGGAGCCCCGCCGCAGTGACACTCGGGTCGCGGTGGGCTATGGCAACCCGGTGTGCGCCGGTCCGGGCGTCGCCAGCCACGCTGGCTGTTACGGCGCCGTCCGTGTTGCAGTATTCCAGCCCCCTGGCATGCAGTTCCCGTCCCAAGGACTGATAGGCGCCTCCCGACACGAACAAGGGATGCCAAGAGGAAAAGGTGTCGTGGACAAAGCCCGGCAGTGTCCGTTCCGAGGAGTGGATGAAGCCGCCGAGCCTGTCCTGCCGTTCGATCAGGCACACCTGCTTCCCCGCGAGGGCGAGCTCCGCTGCGGCCACCAGGGAATTGATCCCTGAACCGATGATCGCTATTTCACTGGAGGTCATGCGGTGCCTCCTCTCTCAGAAGTCCGGATGGCTGGCGGTGGCGTGGTACTTCCCGCCGTGGAACACCAGGGGCGCTCCGCCCGGGTTTTCGTATTTCTCCACCTCGCCCACGTAGATCACATGGTCGCCGGCGTCGTGCCGGGATACGGTCCTGCACTGGAAAGTGGCCACCGCCCCGTCCAACAGTGGAACTCCCGCAATTCCTTCCGATGTCTCGGCTCCCTCGAACTTGTCGATAGAGGGAGTGGCGAATTGCCGCGACAGCACGTGCTGGTCGCTCGCAAGGATGTTGATCGCGAAATAGGTGGATTCCTCAAAGTCGGTGAGGCTTGGAGCCCGTTTGCTGGGGCACCACAGCACCAGAGGGGGTTCCATGGAGACGGAGGTGAAGGAGTTGGCGGTCATGCCCACTTTCCGTCCGTCCGCCGCAAGGGTGGTGACCACGGTGACGCCGGTGGCAAACTGTCCAAGCGCGCCCCTGAAGTCCCTCAGGTCAAAGGCGGCGGAGTCTTCCGATTTCTTGGACTGCACGAAATCTTCCGCTGCCGCGGGGTCAAACCACCATGGATGGAAGGTTCGGGGATCATCAAATCCGGCCGCGATGCTTGAAGCCAGGGCAGGATGCTCCGAGGCCTCGCCCAACGCCGCCTTTTGGTGTTCCCTGCGTGGCTTGAGCATGTCATTCGTCCAGGTGACCGCCCATTGACCCCAGCCACGCCAGAATTCGTCGAAGGTCCTTTCCATCCATTTCCGGTCGAAGGCTTCCTGCCCCCTGCGAACGATGGAGTCCAGGTAGTACCGGGAAGCCAAGGTTGCGTTGTTTGAGCCTTGGCCCGTGAGCGGGTCGTTGAGCAGCACCGCATCTCCGAGGCCGAAAACCAGTCCGCCGTTGCCCAACTCCCCCACTGCGGAACGCACGGTAGGGGTGATGCGTCCCAGGAGAGTCGCACCTTCGTCCGTGAGGACTGCATCCGCAAAGTTCTTTGCTTCATGCGGGAAGTGTTCCTCCAGGATTTCCAGTGAACGCTGAAGCTGCTCGTCCGGCGTGCGGACGTCGCTCCAGCGGTCCATGGGACCACCCACGACTCCCTCGAAGACCATCATTTGGCAGGGCCCTGAGATGGTCAGTCCGGGAAAAGTGAAGAACTCCCCGACCCCGGGCACCATGGACATGCGAATGCTGTCATCGCGCTGCCCCGGCAGCTCTCCGGCACCGGGCTCTTGTTCCGCCCCAGGCTGCTCCCCGCCCGGGTTGCCAACGCTGACATAGTTGAGCGCGAGGACCCGCTGCGGACGATCGAAGGGTGACTTGGCCTTGTCCCTGGGAAAGATCTGGCCGATCTCGCCCTTGCCGGTGCTGACGATGACCAGTTCGTAGTCGCGTGCGAGTTCCTCGAGCACGTGCGGAGTGACCTTCTCGATTCGGAAGTCGCCGCCGGCGGCTACGAATGCCTCGATCCACGCGGCACTCTTGATCCGCTGGTCGATCGAGCGTGCCGGCGCATCCAAGGGGGCCTCCCAGTCAATCGGATCCGCCGAGCCTCCCCCGTCGACCCGCACTCGGATGGCATTGATGGCGGGCACCGCCCCGCTGTCATAGAGTCCGCTTAGCGCCGGGCCCAGCTGGGCCTCCGCGGCGAGGGCGGTGGCAAACATGCACTGGCTGGACATGACCTTGCCCGTCCGGATTTGGGTGGCTGAGCGATCCGAGAAGAGCGTAATCGCGTACCCCTCCCGCTGCAGGCCCAGGGCCAGCTGGGCGCCGGATTCGCCCGCACCGATAATTGCAATCGTTCGCATTTCCAGACTTCCTTCACACGACGTTGTTCAGCAAATTGCCAGAGGGCGTGGCTAGGAGACCCTGGCGGCGTCGACGCTCGCCAAGTAGGCGGCCGCCTTGTCCGGGGACATGAACCACTCCTGGAAGTCCGGCGGGTTGTTGAATCCGTTCACGAACCTGTTGGCGATTTCCGCCGACTGGTTCGCTGCACCAAAAAGCTCCAGGACATGCGGCGGGGGCGGCGCGAGGAGGGCATTTGTCCATTGGGCTACGTGCTTGGCGTAATTCCAGTAGCTTTCGAAGGTGGCCTGCATGAAGGCAGCGTCGAAGACGCCGTCACCGTGTTCTTTGATGCTCTTCAGGTAGGAAGCTGCGCATTTGCTGGCGTTATTGGATCCTTGGCCGGTAATTGGATCGTTGAGGACCACGACGTCGGCCAGGCCCAGCACCTGCTTGCCGCTGGGCAACGTAGCGATGGGGTGGCGGACCGTCGGCGGGAACCGTCCCTGCAGGAAACCGTTCGAATCGGTGAGTTCGACGCCGGAAGCACGGTCTGCTTCCCACGGGAGGAAGGCTTTGAGGATGTTCTTGGAGGTTTCCAAGTGCTCCTGCGGCGTGAGGCCTTTCCAGCAGTCCATCGGGCCACCTGGAATGCCTTCGAAGACCATGATTTCGCAGGGTCCCGTGGTTGTCAGCGCGGGGAAGGCGAAGCATTCCCCGACCCCGGGGATGAGGTTGAAGGAAACGGCAGAATATTCCTCCCGGGGCGTCATGCCGTTCACGTACGTCAGCGCAAGTGCTCGCTGCGGTGCGTCGTAGGTGCTTCGCCCGGCGTCCCGGGTGAAGAGCTGCGCAATTTCGCCCTTACCCGCTGCGACAATGACGAGATCCGATTCCCGTGTGTATCTTTCGAGTTCCTCTACTCCCGCATCCTCAAATATCAGTTCGCCGCCTCGTTGAACAAAGGCTTCCATGAAGCGCGGGAATTTCACTCGCTGGTCAATCGACTTGGCAGGGTTGTCCAGCCGGGAGGCCCAGCCAATGGCCTTCTCTCCCGGATTTTCAGGATGGGGAACGGTGAACGAGATCCCGTCGACAGTCGGGGCGTCCGGCCAGAAATCCAGTTCAAGGCTGCGTTCGTGTTCCAGCGCGTCGTGGAAAATGCACTGGCTTGAGGAGACCTTGCCCTCCCGGATTTCCTCGGGAGTTCGGTTGGAAACCATGGTTACGGCGAACCCGCCATCCAGCAGCCCGATTCCCAGTTGCAGCCCCGACTGCCCTGCTCCAACGATGGTGATGTGACGTTGTGTCATGTTGTTGCCCCTTTGTCCTTAGATCTTCTCGGCATGTCTGGATGATTTGGGTCCCGCTGCCGCGAACACGGTATGGGAATCTAGCCCAACTGGGAGCGGGAAACTAGTTGATGGCCGGCCTTGGCGCCGGTTTGGGCAAGTTTGTTCCCATCCCTGGCGCGGTTCGTGAACCACCTTGACGTTCTTCACTTGCACTCACCTCTCTTCAGCCGCGAGCAGGGGTATGGTCTCCTCGGCACGTTCCGGGCCCAACGCGGAGTACCCGCCGTCGACCGCCCAGTCAGCACCGGTGACGAAACTTGCCCGATCACCTGCGAGGAAGGCGACGACGTCGCCGATCTCCTCAGGACGGCCAACCCTCTTCAGCACATGAAACGGCGCGGCAACAGAATCCGTCTTGCCGATGTTTCCGTTGCTGAGGGTATCCATGATGTTGCTCCAGACCCACCCCGGACTCACCGAGTTGACCCTGATCCCGTCCTCGGCGAAATCGACCGCCATGCTTCTGGTCAGCTGAACAAGGGCCGCCTTGCTGGCGGGGTAAAGCCATCTCCCCGTCTGGGCAACGGAACTGGAGATCGAAGTGAAGTTCACGATGGCGCCGTGCCGGGAGGCCTTCAGGTGGGGCCGCGCGGCCTTGGCAGCCATCACAGCGCTGACCAGGTTGACGTTCAGTGCTTCAAGCCAGTCGCTCCGGCCGGATTCCGCACCGTCGTCCTTATAGGTGCAGGCCAGGTTCACGAGGATGTCGACGCTGCCGTGCCGTGCGACAGTTTCATCCATGAGGCGGGACAGCGCCGCATCGTCAGTGATGTCGGTCTGCGAAAAGTGGATGCCGCCGCCCAGGGCATCCACCTGGGCGCCTCCTGCGGCGTCAATATCTGCGACGACGACGGCGGCGCCCGCGTCGCGTAGTGCGGCAGCTACGCCCTGGCCGATCTTTGTCACGCCTCCGGTAACGATTGCGGTCCTGCCTGAGAGTCCGGACATCGCCAAACCTTTCATCGGTAATCAGTGGGATGGTTGATTGCTTGGGTGGGACGGTCGCCTACTTCGCGGACGGTCTTGGGATTGGCCGTGGGTGAGTCCGTTCCCACTCCACGCGCCGCTCGTGCACGAGCTTGACGTTCTTCATTTCCGCTCACCTCGCTAAGGTGGATTCGTTGTTGCTGTTGTATGACCTGCGTCATACTTGTCCTAGAAGTGACTCTATTCACACCCTGAAAACCGGTATATCCACTTGGCGCAGGGCACATCCGAAAAGCGAAACCCTGGGAAAGTCGGTGCCAATGGTCAGGATTCTTCCGCGCGACGTCTTGAGGGGCCTCCCCACGGTCGCCACGACCGACGTCGATGACGCACACGAGAAGATTGCCAATTTGTTCTGCGGCCACGACCTCGTTCCTCGCACGCGTGGAACGTCGGTGGACATGAAGCTACGCTCCCTGCACAGAGGCGACGTCGGAATCGAGTACCTGGACTACGGTGCGGACGTCCGGATCGACCCCCAAGGCCTGGAAAACTTCCATCTGATCCAGATTCCACTGGCGGGGCACGCCCGCATGGACGTGGGCTCAAGCACCGTGGATTCCAGCCCCAGGGTCGCGACCGTTCCACCCGTCGATCGCCCTTTTTCAATGGCCTGGGATCAAGGAACCCCCCATTTGATCGTCTACGTGCGCCGCCTGGCACTCGCTACCGTGGCCGAACAGGTCTATGGTGAGGCTGCCAGCAAGGCGGTGGACTTTGGCTATTCGATGAACCTCGCCACAGCCGCCGGACGCGCTTTCCTGAGATCCGTCGTCGAACTCCACGACGACATGATCAGCGAGGCCGACGGCGCCGCGCCCGTTTTTGTCCAGAAGCTTCTGGTGGACACCATGCTGTCCCGACTGCTCATGGCGATGGACGACGCCCCCGCGGAAAGCGGTGACCGCAACCCGGATTCTGAGAGCAGATTGATTCGGCGCTTCAGGGAGCTCCTGGAACATCATTCATCGGAGGATCTTGCCGTCCCGGACATAGCGGAGAACCTCGGGGTTTCGGTCCGCACCCTTCAACTCGCCCTACGCTCCGAGACAGGGGCAACGCCGTCGGAACTGCTGCGGAGGGTACGGCTGGACCGCGCCCGGGAAATGCTTCTCGAGGCCGAGCCGGGCGAGCAAACCATCATTTCGATAGCCGAGCGCTGCGGATTCTCCCATCAGGGACGTTTCTCTGCTTTGTATCTGGACACCTTTGGGGAACTGCCCTCGGAAAGTCTGCGGCGGTAACAGAGAACGCTTCCGCGATGGCACGGGACCGGTGAACTCATGCCGGAAAAGATGATCGCGCTGATCGGCATTCCGAGGCAGCGCGCCATGTCGGCAGGGACACCGCGGCACAGGATCCGAGTCAGTGACGAACTGCGGAACGAAGCCCACCGCAAAGCAGTGCGGGAAGGCACGTCCGTGTCCGAACTCATCCGCACCCGGCTCCGTGACTACGTCTCGGCGCCGGCCGAGCACCGGCACACCATCGCCGACTCCCTCGTCTACTTGGTCCCTAACCATTTCAACGACCTGCACGGCCCCGCGACCGGAACCATGGAACTCCCCCTGCACCTGGCTGATGGTTTCCTCCTCGCCGGCGGCCAGGCCCTGATGAGATAACCCTTCACGCCTTGAGGTTTGGCTGGGATCCGGCTTCGGCCGACCGGGCCAGGATTGTCCACAGATAGCGGATGGCACGCTCAACGCCTTCCTCGTCCACGCCGGCGATAAGTTGGAGCACCAGGCCGTCAAGGGCCGCGAAGGCGGCCTGCGCCGCCCCCGAATCACTGCCTAATCCCAGGCGGCCAAGTCCGGCCGATAGCGCCGAAATGTAGCTTTCGTAGAGGTGGCGGACCGCGCCAGCGAGTTCCGGACGCCGTCTTGCCTCCAGGATCATTTCGTACTGGAACGTCTGCAGGTCAGGGTTTTCGCGTATGAGCGCCATGAGGCTGCGGCAAAAATCGTCTTCATTCGAGGGCAGGTTCTCCAGCCCGGACAGGCCAATCGACCGGCTGACCGACCACTCCAGCGCCGCCTCGATCAGGGCATCCCGGCTACCGAAGTGATGGGCCACGAGCGAGTTGTTCACGCCGGCGATCTCGGCGACGGCACGGTACGTCAGACCCCGCAACCCCTTCCGTGCCACCACGTGAATAGTAGCGGCGAGCAGGGCTTCCCTGCCGGTGCCATAACCGGCACTGACGAACTCTTCCATAAGGCAGAGTCTAATGCCCTTCGAAACAGTCTTGACGGCATAGCTAAGCAGATGCTTAGATGTGATTCTCACCACAACTAAGCATCTGCTTATTTTCAGCATCAACACCAAGGAGACACCATGTCCACACCCACGTCCGCACTTGAATTCACCGTCCACGACGCCTTTGACCCGGAAAAGTATGAGCCGTTCGACCTGGGACGGGTGCAGTGGGTCCGCCGGCCGGGCGACGGGAACCGCCCCGCCCTGTCCGCCGGATTCTGGCACGTGACACCCGAGGAAGCACCGGAGCCCTTCGATTTGCTGATCGAGGCCGACGAGACCATCCACATCATCGAAGGACACCTCCTGATCGAAGTTGAAGGAAGCGAGAGCTTTGACCTGAAGCCAGGTTCGGCTGCGTCCTTCAACAAGGGCGCCCGGACCCGCTGGAGCGTCGTTGAAACCACCACCGAGTTCTTCGTCTACTCCTAACCCGGCTCCCCGAATAGGACCACCAAAGGCATGATCATGAATGAATCCATCTCCTGGACCGAACACGCAGACGTCGTCATTATCGGTGCTGGCTTTGCAGGTCTGACGGCCGCCCGCGAACTGCGCCAGGCCGGCCGCTCCGTGATCGTTGTGGAAGCGCGTAACCGCATCGGGGGGCGGACTTGGCTCGACACCCGATTGGGCCGCCCGCTCGAGATTGGCGGCGCCTGGGTGCACTGGACCCAGCCGTACGTCTGGGCAGAAATGAAACGGTACGGCCTGGGGACCGTGCAGAGTCCGGTCCCGGAGACCGCCTATTGGTGGGCGGACGGGAAGCGACACCAGGGCGACCCAGAGCAACTGCTAGGTGATATCGACGCATCCAACCGTAGGCTCATGGACGAATCACGCCGGTATTTCCCAGAGCCCTTCATCCCGTGGGCGAATCCGGAAATCAGGGAAATTGATGCAACGCCACTGCCGAAGAAGATCGCAGAGCTGCAGATCACCGACTATTCCAAGGACATCCTGGAATCCTTCTGGGCACTGAACTTCAACGGACCCCTAGACGATGCGGCATTTACGCAGGCCCTCCGCTGGGTCGCGCTCACCAACGGGGACTGGATGGTCAGCTTTGAAGCGTGCGCCACGTTCAAAATCCAGGGCGGCACCGAGGCGCTCATCCAGGCCATGGCCGCGGGCACAGACATCCGGCTGAATGAGACGGTGGTTGCGGTCGAACACGACGAGGCGGGCGCTACCGTCAGGGCCGCGGACGGCTCCATCTATCGGGCGAATCACGTGGTCTGCACTCTACCCCTGGGCGCAATGCATAGGATCTCCTTCGAGCCACCGCTCCCGGAATCCAGCAAGAAGGCCGTTTCCGAGGGGCAGGTCTCCCAAGGCATCAAAGCCTGGATCAAAGTCAAAGGAACGCGGAAGCCATTTGTTGCACTGGGGTCCGCCGGTTGGCCGCTTAACTTTGCCCAGACAGAGTATGACCAAGACGAAGACACCATCCTTGTGGCCTTTGGCCCCGATTCCTCAAAGCTGGACGCCTCGGACCTCGGCCAGGTGCAAGCCGCCATCGACCTACTAGTCCCCGACGCGGAAGTTCTCGAGGTCGCAAGCCATGACTGGACGGCAGACCCCCTGTCCGGGGAGACGTGGCCCATGCATCGCCCCGGATATCTCACCGAGGCTCTGGCCGTTTTCCAGAAACCACAGGGCCGCCTCCTCTTCGCCGGCTCTGATTTCGCCGCCGGCTGGGGCGGTTTCATCGACGGAGCCATCGAGAGCGGCCTCGAAGCAGCCCGCACCATCCAAGACGCCACGCCGGTTTAACATGAAGTGCCGCAATGACGGCCGGGACTAAATGCTCAGCTGGTGGTTGCCGGGCGCCGGGATTCGCCGGAGGCGTCGCTGGAATTCGGCAGCCCGGACACCAGCTTGCCCACTTGGATCACGGCCGACCTGATTTTCGCGGGGTCGGTGATCGTGAGGAACTGGAGCATGAGGCCGTCCAGGGCGGCAAAGATGGCCAGGGACGCTTCGCCGGTGGTGTCGAGACCGCGCTGGCTCAACGCCTCTTCGACGGTGCCCACGTAGGTCTTGTAAAGCCGTTCCACCATCGCCAGGATCTTCGGGTTGCGCCTGGACTCGAGGAGCATTTCAAACTGGAAGAGCTGCAGTTCGGGTTCAGCCGACACCGTAGCCATGAGCGAGTCGGCGAATCCTTCATCAAAGTCCGCGATACCGGCCAGTCCCGTCTCCTCGATGGAGCGCTGAACGGCCCACTCCATGGTGGCAGCCAGAAGTCCCTCGATGGATCCGAAGTGGTGGGTAACAAGCGTATGGTTCACGCCGGCCCGAGCGGCCACCGCGCGATACGTGACACCCCTGAGGCCTTTTTCTGCGACGACGTCGATCACCGCCGCCAGAAGCGCGTCGCGGCCGTCTCCGTACGGCAACCTCCGTGAATGCTGGCTCATAAGGCGAGTCTAGCCTCGTCGGCTGGCACCGAAAGGCCGTTGACAGAGAAAACTATACAGATGTAGAGTTCTGGATGTGGCGGGGATCACTCCCAGGGTCGCAGTCCTCGAAAAGAGCTTCGGACCTACCCGCTACCGCGCATTGGCGCGCGAAAGCAGGGCTTTCTAAATTTCCCCTTCAGCATCGGCGTTTCCGCCATTTGCGCTTCTGAAAGAGCCATCTCATGAATCAAGAACAAGGCGAGACCTCGGCAGGTCTCGGATTAGTAGAGCCGATGTCCAACGTGCCCACAGTGCGATTGAAGCCGAACAAGCTCGGCGTCATCGCTGTCGCCTTTTTTCCATCGCCGCGGCCGCTCCCATGGCCGCCGTTGTAGGTGCCAGCCCGGTGCTTTTCTCGGCAAGCGGCCCCGGGACCCCGGTGATTTACACCATCGCGGCCCTGCTCGTTGCTCTGTTCTCGGTCGGATACCTGCGGATGAGCCACCACATCACCAACGCAGGAGGCTTCGTCGCCTACATTGCAAAGGGACTGGGCAACAAATGGGCCACCGCCGGGGCCGGCATCGCCATCCTCACCTATCTCAGCCTGCAGATCGGTCTCTGGTCCCAGTTCGGGGTCTTCGCCCAGCAACTCGTTGAAAGCCTCACCGGAATCGGCATACCCGTCTACGTTTGGATCGTCGTCGTCCTGGCATTGACGGCAGGACTGACGATGAAGGGCGTCGACGCGAGCCTAAAGGTCCTGGGAGTTTTGATCCTTGGAGAAACCCTCGTGGTCGCGGCCCTGGTGTTTTCCCTTATTGCCCAGAAGGGGCTGGGAATCTTCACCTTCGAGGGCTTCACGGCATCGAACGTCTTCGGTCCAGGCCTGGGGATCTCGATGCTTTTTGCCTTCGCCTGCTTCACGAGTTTTGAAGCCACGGTGGTCTTCGCCGAAGAGGCGAAAAATCCAAGGCGGACTATTCCCCGGGCGGCATACCTCGTCATCGCCTTCGTCGGGGTGTTCTACACACTGTCCACCTGGGCCATCAGCGGTTCCATCGGAATAGACCACATCCAACAAGAGGCAAGCGACAACCCCGCGGGCATGATCTTCGACCTCGCCAATGCCAGCGCCGGCCCATGGCTAAGCGTCGCCATGCAGATCCTTGTGGTCACGAGCTTCATCGCCATGCTCCTGGGCCTGTCCAACATGTTCTCCCGGTACCTGTTTGCGCTTGGCCGGGCCGGAGCCCTGCCCGCCAGGCTTTCCTCCGTCTCCAAAACCGGAGCGCCGTCCTTCGCCGGCCTCGTCAACGCCTGGGTCGTCCTGATCGTGATCAGCGCCTTCCTGCTGACCGGAGCCGACCCCATCGGCATCGTCTTCTCCTGGTTCGTCGCCTTGGGCACGGCCGGCTTTATCACCATCCTGCTGCTGACATCAGTCGCGATCGTCGCGTTCTTCGCCCGAAACGGCATCCGGGACAATCTCTGGGTCACCGTGATCGCCCCGTCACTGTCCGTCCTGGCCTTCATCGTCATCGGATACCTGACGCTGGATAACTACGACGCCCTGCTCGGCGGTGCAGGAGGAGTCGCGCGCTGGCTCCTTCTTGGCATACCGATCTTCCTCGCGGCTGGACTCGTACGGGGAACGCAAAAACCCTCGATCGACTACGCCGCGGAAATCCTCTAGCGACCGACATCAAGCCCTTCATGAATACCAAAAGGAACGACACCATGACCTCAACGGAACTTCAGGACTACATCCCCGAAGACCAGTGGCCC
This sequence comes from Arthrobacter sp. NPDC058127, assembly GCF_042884555.1. NCBI lineage: Bacteria > Bacillati > Actinomycetota > Actinomycetes > Micrococcales > Micrococcaceae > Arthrobacter > Arthrobacter sp. NPDC058127. The sequence continues at coordinate 160,512 of NZ_JBHVTT010000006.1, forward strand.
CCGGTATCCGCCATGCTGGACGGCTTCGGAGACCAGACCCTCCCGGCCTCCGAAGCGCTTGCAGGCACCGTCCTCCGCCTCCCGGCAGAGGACGGGTCCACCACTGAATACGGGTTCGAGGATGCATCTTCTCTCACCTGGCGCGTCTCAGGAGGTGACGCCAATCAGAGCGGCACAGCCACCTACAAGGCCATCGAGGCACGCCCCGGAATCTTCATCATTGACTTCGTCCGGGGCCAAGGCGTCGACGCCGAGAACGTCACCATCATTCTCGACCGCAACACCGGGGCCGTCACCGCCGGCGTTTCCACGTTCGTCACCGTCGACGGCAAAACCCGAAGCACCACCGAATTCAGCCACACGAACACACTTGGCACAGCCGCCACACACCAACGCTCCACCGGGTTGGTCGGAAAACGGATCTTCTACCGCTACAGCGACGTCGAAACCTACGAACACATCTACCTGAACCCGGGCACCTTCACCTGGAACTGCATCCGGGGCGGCGAGGCAGGACTCGCCGACACCGACCGCTGCATGACCTGGGACGTCGCGGATGACCTGTACATCTTCTTCTGGACAGAGAAAGTCATGACCGTCGAGGCCGTGCTGCTGGTCGATCTCCGGGAACAACGCTCGATCGGACGCATGTTCGGATGGGACGATCCCGCCGCGGAACCCGTGATCCTGCCATTCAACTCCCGGCTGAGCGTGCTGAATACCACTGAATACCCGCAGGACACCCACAAACACTAACTGGATATCGAGCCAAGGCTTCACTTAGCTACTCGAAGAGGAGTACCCCATGGAAACGTACGATTCAATGCTCGCCAGGATCTCCGCGGCCCCCGGCCAAGGCAGCCGCACCATCCTGGACCCAGCCACGGGCGAACCCGTTGGGCAGGCGCCCGTGCACACTGTCGACGACCTCGAGCACGCAATCGCCGCCGCAGCAGCCGCCCAGCCGGCGTGGGCCGCTCTGGGCCACGACGCCCGGTCCGCCGCGCTCCTGAAGGCCGCCGACGCCGTCGAACGCTCCGCCGAAGAACTCGCCCGCCTGCTCTCCCGCGAACAAGGCAAACCGCTCAACGGCCCCAACGCCCGCTTCGAAGTCGGCGCCTGCGCCGCGTGGCTGCGCGCCACCGCCGCGACCCCGCTCGACCCCGAAACCATCGTCGACGACGGCGAAACCCGCGCCGAACTGCACTACCGGCCCATCGGCGTCGTCGGCGCCATCGGCCCCTGGAACTGGCCCATGATGATCACCATCTGGCAGATCGCCCCTGCCCTGCGCATGGGCAACGCCGTGGTCGTCAAGCCGTCGCAAAACACGCCGCTGAGTGTGCTGGCGCTGGCCGCCGTTATCAACGACGAACTACCCGAAGGATTGCTTTCCGTAGTCAGCAGCGGACGCGACGTCGGCGCCCGCCTGGCCGAACACCCGGCTATCGGCAAGGTCATGTTCACCGGTTCGACCGCCGCCGGCAAGTCGATCATCAAATCCTCGGCCGACACCATCAAGCGCCTCACCCTGGAGCTCGGCGGCAACGACGCCGGCATCGTCCTGCCCGACGCCGACCCCAAAGCGATCGCCGAAGGCCTCTTCTGGGGCGCCTTCATCAACACCGGCCAGACCTGCGCGGCGCTCAAACGCCTCTACGTCCACGACGACATCTACGACGTGGTGTGTTCGGAACTCACCAAAGTCGCCGCCGCGATGCCCATGGGCGTTGGCCTCGACGAGGCGAACGTGCTCGGACCCCTGCAGAACAGGCAGCAGTATGACATCGTCGCCCGGCTCGTCGACGCCGCCCGCGACTCCGGCGCCCGCATCCTGCTCGGCGGCAATCCGGACCCGGGCCAGCCCGGCAACTTCTACCCCACCACCCTCGTCGCCGACATCGACAACAGCAACCCCCTCGTCGCCGAAGAGCAGTTCGGCCCCGCCCTGCCCATCATCCGCTACAGCACGGTGGACGAAGCAATCCAGATGGCCAACGGGGTCGACGTCGGACTCGGCGCCTCCGTTTGGTCCCCCAACCTCACCGCCGCCCGCGAGGTTGGAGCACGCCTCGAAGCGGGCACGGTCTGGATCAACAAACACGGCGCCGTGGACCCCCGCATTCCGTTCGGCGGGGCCAAACAATCCGGCTACGGCCTCGAATTCGGCGTCGAAGGCCTCAAAGCGCTGGGCATTCCCCAGGTGATCAACGGCTGATGAACACGAACCCACACCCCGTGGCCATTGTCACCGGTGGAGGCACAGGTATCGGAGCAGCGTCAGCGGCGGCCCTTCGCGCCCAAGGATGGGACGTTGTAATCTGCGGGCGTCGCTCCGAGAACCTGGCAGCCGTTGCCGCGTCTACCGGCGCCGTCCCCTTCGTGGCTGATGGCGCATCGAACGCTGACATCCACCGGCTTGTTGAAACCACCGTTGGCCGGTTTGGATCCATCGATGGCCTGGTGCTGAATGCGCGCATCGTCCGGGCCGGCGCTGTGGGGGACCTCGAACCCCGAGACTGGGATGACATGGTCCGCACCAACCTGACAGGCCCCTTCCTCCTGGCCAAGGCAGCAATGCCGCACCTCATTGAAGCCCGAGGCGCCATCGTCGGAGTCGCATCTGCTGCGGCGCTCAGGGCCAGCGAAGGCATCGCCGGCTACAACGCAAGCAAAGCGGGGCTGGCCATGCTCATCCAGTCTGTCGCAGTGGACTACGGACCATCCGGCGTCAGGGCGAATGCTGTATGCCCAGGATGGACCCGGACGGAAATGGCAGACCGGGAAATGGCGGAGTACGGGGCAGAACTTGGACTGGAACCCCAGGACGCATACTCTGTCTCCACCTCCTTCGTGCCAAGTCGCCGGCCGGCCGAGGCATGTGAGGTGGGACGGGTCATCGCGTGGCTGCTCTCAGATCAAGCGTCGTACATCAACGCCGCCGTGTTGCCGGTCGACGGCGGCATGATCGCCGTCGATCCTGGTTCCCTCGCCCTTGATCCACGCGTCAAAATTACCAATGTTCAGACGACCCGATCCCAAGGAGCGCCTAACCTTCAGCGCTAATCGACATACGAACGCTAACTGAGTGAGATGATCCCGGGCGGCCACGTCAGGCCGCCCGGGGTCATCCGACCTTCGTTTCGCGCGAGAGGCCTATGGCCCGCCACCTACAACAAAGGCGATTTTGGGTGGCCGAGCCCTTGCAAGCAGCACCTCAAGGCCTTGTGGGGATCCCCCAGTGAGACACACTCGGTGAGACACTTCTGGTCGTGTAACGGGTGAAAATGCGCATGCCGAAGACTGCTTCGCTAACCACCAAACGCCAAACGCCGGACACACGGACGCATCGCTGATGAATGATGCCGGCGAACTGGCTCAGCTCGGATGCGGCCGACGGACCAGGTTGATTGCCGTAACGCAGGCCCCCTGGGCGTCCTGCTAAATCCGGCATCATCGCGGCGATGGCTTTCGTGCGGCCTGGATCCAAGGTCGGCCACGTTGCGCTCATCTGCGGCGGCTGTCGAATCCAGGTCTCACAGGAGCACGACAGGTTGCCTCTGTATCGTCCTGCGGATGTGTGTACAGCCGAAACCCACCGCGGTCACGGATGATGTGCCGAGCAGGCGACTCACCACGAAACGGGCGAAAGCGGAGACCGTGGCCATCTTCGCCGTTTTCGCCCTCTACGCGGCCTTCCTGCTGAAGCTGCTTCTCTTCTCTCGTGTACCGGGTTCGGAAAGATCGATCAATCTCATCCCGTTCGCAAGTATCGCGGAATACGCGTTCAGCCACTCTCCCGGGACCGAGAGAGTGGCGTTCGCCAACGTCGTCGGGAACATCCTGACCTTCATCCCGCTCGGAGTCTACGCATCGTGGCTCCGACATCGGGCGGCCGCATGGCCGACCATACTCACGGTCGCCTCGGTCAGCGTCGCCGTGGAGATCATCCAAAGCGTGTTTGCGGTTAGAGCATCGGACATCGACGACGTGATTCTGAACTGCGTCGGAGGACTCATCGGAATGCTCGCATTCTGGCTGCTCTCCGCGATCCTGCGCGAGCGATCCCGGGAACGGACCGCAATGGCCGTGATTTCACTGCTTTCGATGCCCGTCTGGGTCTACTTCTTCTTCATCATCCGACTACACATGTGAATACAACCATAATCTGGCCTCCGAGCAGAGCGGCCCTAGGGTTGCTAGGCCCCTTTGAAGCCCCCGGATGGGGTTGTCTAGTGCCGCGGGGAATCGTTTTGGTATCTATGAAGCGTGGCACGTGATTGAGCCGCTGTTTCCAGCATGGAAGGGTTGCTGAGCGAGGAGCGGGAAACCGGCCGGCAACTGGGCAACACGCCGCAGGCGTTCAGCCACTTTGCCGTGGTCATGAGCGCGCTGGCCCTGCACGAGGGCAGCGTGAAACGCTGCGACGTACCGGTGCGGGACACTGAGACCGACTAGCGCAAGAAGTCCGGGTTGAAGGAGTTGAGGTCGACGTGGATTCCGCCGATGTCCTGGCCGAGTTTTTGCTGGACACCGACACGCATGTTCCCCGGCACGTTCCAGCCGCCGTAGGAAACCGGCGCGGGCGAAAGAAGGTCTGGAGTCCAATGCGCGTAGTCGAAGTCATGGAAATCCCCGTCCCACAGCGGAAGATCCGAGAACTCGCTGCTATCGCCCATTATCAAGGGCCAGTGCGTGTGAATGCCGTAAACAATGGGCCGCACGCCCATGTCCCGGATTCCGTCCACCATGTTCCTGGTAATGGGTGGTTCGCCTAGCTCGACGTCCAGTGCAAAGAACTCCAGCTGCTCACGGTACGGACCGGTGGCCTCTATGCCGCCCTCCCAGCATTCCGCGTTGCGGGTGTAGACGGCAATCCTGAGTCCGGCGTCCAGCGCCATCTTGAGCTGCGTTTGTGTCCGGTCCCATGGAGTACAGGTCCCCCACGCGGTTGAATGCATCACGTACAGACGGAAGCCCGCATTGTAGGCACTGACGAACCAGCCCGGGTCGGTGATGGTGGCGGTGGTGTCCAGGACTTTCACCGACGCTTCCGCCGAATGCGCCGCGGGGGCAGCCAGGGCGCTGGCCACGGCCAGGAGCGAGGCCAACACCACTGTCAGTATCTTCCTCTTTTTCATCGGGTCTCCCGGGTGGTCCTCCCGCACAGTGTAGGACTCCCGGGGCTGAAGAGGAATAGCCCGCCGTCTGGCGGGATTCCAGGCCCGCGCCGGCCTGCCGCACAGTTACATTGGGTTCAACTGGAAGCCGCCGCGCGCGGCGTGCTTCCATCGTTATGGAACCAAATTGCAGCAGGCCCAAGGGGCCTGGTACCCCTGAAGCTGCCATAAGGTGCCAAACGCCGGGGCATCGCAGAGTCCAGTTGGACCCCGGTCCCGGCTCCCAAAGTTTCGGCCTGGCCCCGTCCCGCCGTTCACAATCCGAAGCGTCACGACCAGTTGGAATTACCCAACTTCAGTTGACCACATGGGATCAACTGAAGTTGGACACCGAATCAATTTCCGCGGGCACTCTTCTGCCCATTTGACGTGAGAAGGGCCTACAAATGTTTCCGGGGCCGATGGGCCCAGAAACAGTTGACATTGCCGGGCCTCGTCAATGTCGTCGAGATCGGTGACATAGCTAGCGATGACTACAAAGCAGCTGATGAAAGCTGCTTCGAAGGCGCTGAATGCCGGCGTCATCCAACTCCCGGACGCCGTGGATGACCAGCGGTTCCCGCCATGCCATGCCGAGTCGCCGCGCTGTTGCCTTTAACGGCACAAGCATTGCTTCGTACTCCCAGCCATGGAGGCCGTTTGGACCGTAGCCGTCGAAGGCGCCGCCAGTGGTTGTGACAATCCGGAGCGACTTACCCGCCAGCGCTCCGGGAGTGCCGGTCCCGTAGGCCCAACCCCGGGTCAGGACCTCGTCCAGCCAGCGTTTGAGAATTGAAGGCATGGCGTACCAATAGGTGGGGTATTGCAGCACGATGTGCTCTGCCCCCGCGATCGCGTCCTGTTCGGCCTGGATATCAATGGAGTCCGTCCCATACAGCTCGGAAAGGACCCGGGTGTGAACCTCCTCAATGGACTTTGACTCCTCGAACAACGCGGCGTTGATGCGTGAACTGCGCAGGTCCGGGTGGCCGACGATAAGTGCTGTCTTCATGCTCTGATCCAACGACTCACTCACTTTCCTGCACAGGTGCCTTCTCGGCCAGTTCCGGTCGAGTAACCGGGTGCCCATCGATGGACTCGTAAAGGCTCTTGGAGCGCGCCAGTCCGTCCATCAGGCTGGCCGGTCCCCTGAAAGGCAGGCCGCCGATGTGCCAACCGTCTGTGTGCAGTTCCTCAATGAGCACCCAGACCACCTCGCGGAAAGCTTCAGATCCTTCGAACTTCACCATGACGTCCGTGAGGGCTGCCGCCATCCGGTGCTTTTCATCTTCCGTGAAGACGCCGTCGACGAGCTTGACATTTACGAACGGCATTGCGTTCTCCTCTTTGTAGGTGCTCCGGATTGCCCGGATATACCAAGCTTTGACCACGGGCGGCGTCGGCGGACCCGCGAATGCCGTCAATCACCCCACAGATACCGTCAGGGTGTCTCGGAGGCAGATGGGGAGGTCCCGGGAACCATCAGGGCTGCGACAGGAGGCGTTCCAGATACAGCGAGGGACTCATTCCGATCTTCTGCGTGAAGACCCGCCTCATCGTCTCAGCACTTCCAAATCCGCTTGCGGCAGCCGCGGCGGCGACGGTGGCTCCCCTCTGGAGCATTGCCTGAGCCGCTTCGATCCGCACCGTTTCGACGTATCGACCAGGGGTGGTGTTGGTCCCCTCTTGAAACAGCCGCGCAAGGCTGCTGGCGCTGAGATTCGTCAAGGCAGCCATAGCGTCAATCGAGTAATCCGCGCCGGGATCGGCCGTAATGCGGTCCAAAAGCTTTCTGAGGACGCGGTCCCGGGGAACGCCCACCCGGACGGCGACAGAGCGCTGGGATTGCCCTCCCGGCCGTTGATTGAAAATGACCATTTGACGGACCACGGCCCGGGCAACGTCCGGGCCGTAGTCCTCCTCAACCATGAACAACGCCAGGTCCGTCCCGGAACTGATGCCCGCCGAGGTGATGAACGAACCGTCCTGCACAAACAACGCATCAGGCACGACACGCACCAGCGGATATGACCTCCTGAACCGTTCGACCTGGGTCCAATGAGTGGTCGCGTTCCGGTAGTTCAGCAAGCCCCCGTGTGCCAGGAGAAATGCACCGGTACAGACGGAAGCGACCCGCCCGGCATCATTCGTTACATGGGAAACTGCCTCGACAAGTTCCTGCCCGAAAGGCCTGGACACCATCCCATATGCGCCCGGAACGATGACGGTGTCCAAGGCGCCTGTCTCTCCGGCTGCGGCCTCGGCGGTCAAATAGTGTCCGTTGGAAGCTTGCTTGGCTTTGCCGTCGCTGGAAACCAAGACAGTGTCGTAATGGGCCCCAAAGGCATTCGCATGATGAAACACGTCAGCGGGCCCGGCAACATCGATCATTGTCACGTTGTCATGGATCAAGAACCCGATAGCCCGGCTTCGATCACTCACTTCTCACCGTAGTCTCTCCAAAACGTGGCGCTGCGCACAGCGTACGCCAACAGGCACGCGTCTGGATGCCCTTCAATAATCATCAAACTTGACCCGTAAGTTCGCGCCGGACGACACTCGATGCAAGCACAGGACGACTCAAACACCGTCATCATGCCGATGTTGCTCATCACCCTTCCGGGTTGAAGAGATCCGTAACCTTGTTACCCAGTTCCGCTTTGGTTTCTATGCATTCACTGATTGCTTCGGTGCCGGTTCTTAAATTGTAAGTCTCAAAACCACGGTATTAGCAGTGGATGCGGAACCCCGTTTCCTTGAGAAATCGACGCTTTCGGCTTCTTGCCCATCGGCCCCGCTATCAGAACGACAACCCAAGACTGACAGGCAGCCTGGACTGTCAGCGGCGAATCAATGCGGATGTACCCGACCACCGAGACGGCGCCCCCAACACCCTGCCAAACCAACGGCCACCAACAAAAACGAGCCCAGAATGGCCCAATAGAAAGGTGATCTGTGCACAGTCAGAGGGCCGAGGCCCCCTGCCGGAAGCGTCACCGATGTCCTGATACAGAACTATCACCCATGCCCAGTCCGACATTTTTCACGGAGACGCATGTCCGCTATTGCAAATGCGGCCTGTCCGAGCAACCGGGGAAACGTCTCAATCGTCCTGTCCTCCCCCTTGCGACATCCAGTAATCGTTGATCGCCTGAACGGCCTGCTCCTTCGTCATGCGGGCAACATCTCGTTCATTCATTCCAACGGTGTGGGTGAGTTGCCAGACCAGCGCCAGGGGAATAGCCGAAGCAGGAGGGGCTGCCAATCCGCGGGCAGGCAAGGCTCCGTCATCGACGCATGCCCAAAACTCATCCTCACTGACTTCGAGCTGGTCTTGAAGAATATGGTTCCAGATCGAACTTGAATACGTGGTGAGATCAACCGGGCGGGAAATCCGGGTCCGCAAGATCCGTCCATCTTGCAGACTCAACCGGTAGGTCGCGTGATGGCGCACTGGTTTCCCGCGGGCATTCGTCACGAGTTCCCAGCGCTCGGTTAGACAGAACTTCTCATGGTCGTCCCGTCCGCCCACGCGTCGGACGCTCATGCCACCGAGCCGGTGAGCCAGGCGGTCAATTGCTGATCGGTGCACAGGTCAATGAGCTGAACCAAGGCCCAGTTCTCGCGGTGATTGGGCGCCGCGTGCAAATGGTCCTCCCAATCCTCCGCGTAGTCCCGCAAAGCATCGACGAAGTCCGCCAAGGCATCAGCCAGTTCCGTGGCCTCAGCGGCAAAAGGCCGCCCCGGCATGAAGACAGACCATGCTCCGTCCTCATTCACGACCTGGACATTGGCGACGACCGTCAATTCCAGATACCGGCGCAAGCTCTCTCCATTGACGACGGCGGCCGTAGCTCGGTCGGGCCGCCGTATCGTGGACAGCCCTCCCCGCTCGCTGGCATCGAGGATCGTCTTCAACGAATCCCGTGCTTGGGTAAACCCGTAGACGTGTCCACCGACTCTCTCACGTGCGGGGGTGCTCATCTATCAATCATCCGCACGTACATCAGGTACGTCAAGTACGTCTACGTCTGCGTCGTGTCCGTGCCGGTACGGCCCAGTTCAACGGCAAAAGTGGGCATTGTGTTCGCACGATCTAGTCCTCGAGCGCTCCGTTGCAGAGCCTGTTGACTACTTCAGTGAGCATCGCCAGGCCTGCAACGATGTCCTCGTCCTTGGTGTATTCGTGCTCATTGTGGGAGATGCCGTCGACGCTGGGAACAAAGAGCATCACCGTGGGAACGATGTCCTTCATATTGGTGGAATCGTGCCCGGCCAAGGTCATGACTTCCTTGTTGGACAGCCCCAGGTCGGCGGCAACCTTGGCGGCGAGTTCGACGCCCTCGGGCTGGTAAGGAGTGACCGGCCACGAGTGCGAATGGTGCTGTTCCACGGAAACGTTGGCAAGCGCCTCGATTTCCGCAATGCGCTCGTGCAGCAGGGCATCGGCCTGGGCGAGTACGGATTCGTCGGCACTCCGCAGGTCCAACAGCAGGCTGACCCGGGACGGGACCACAACGGGCGAGTTGGGGTAGACGTTCAATTGCCCCACCGAGGTGTGGAGCGCTCCGGGGAACCGGTTGGCGATGTCCCTAGCGGCGACCACCAGCATCGAAGCTCCCAAAAGGGCGTCCTTGCGGTCCGCGATGACGGTGGAGCCGGTGTGTGCTTGCTCGCCGTGGACCACGAATTCGTACTTATTGGCCGCCCAGTTGGAGGAAACCAGGCCAATCGTGATGCCTTCCCGCTCCATGCTGCGGCCTTGTTCGATGTGGATTTCGGCGCAGTATGCCGCTTCGGGGCCTTCGAAGGCCCCGCGGCATGCGATGGCATCGAGGGCGTCCTGCACGGAAATCCCGGCAGCGTCCATGGTGGCCAGCGCCGTGTCCAGCGGGAGCTTGCCGGTGTACACGGAAGACCCCATCATGGAGGGCTTGAAGCGGCTGCCTTCCTCGTTGAACCAGTTCACGACGGCGATGTTGAACTTGGGTGCCTCAGCTCCGGGCGCGTTCCACTGGTCAACCAGCCGGAAGGCCGCATGCGCGGCGGCCAGGACTCCGTAGGCACCGTCGTAACGTCCCGCGGTCGGCTGGGAATCCATGTGTGAGCCAACCACAACGAACGGAGCTCCCGCGACGGCCTCGTAGAGTCCCCACTGGTTGCCGATCTGGTCAAAACGGACTGTGAAGCCCCGGGCTTCCAGCAGGCTCGTGAGCCAGTGCCGCTGTTCGCCGTCGGGCTGGCTGGCAGCCTGCCGGTCCACGCCGCCGTTCGCGGTGGCGCCGAAAGCGCTCATGGTGTGGAAGTCCTGGACGAAGTCCGTGTCCTGGGCGGTGAATCTGGTGGTGGAAGTCATTGGTTCCCCTATGAACTGTGTTGAATCTAAGAAGAGTGCTGAATCTGTGAACTGTGTTGAAGCGCGGTCAAAGTGTTGTGGGTGAAACGGCCGCCGACGGCTGTCGCGAGCACCTGCAGCTCTGCAATATTGCCGGCGTCAAGCGGCGAGCCGGACAGGACGGTGAAGTCGGCAAGCTTGCGCGGGGCCAAAGAGCCCTTTACGGCCGGCATCCCTGTGGCCGCGGCCGCTCCCGTGGTGTAAGCGGCTAGTGCCTCGTACGGGGAAAGCCGCTCCGCCGGGTTGCCGAACACCGCACCGGAGGATGTCCTCCGGTCCACGAAGGCCTGCATTCCGCGGAGAACGTTGCCGTCTGCGACGGGACGGTCGGAGCTCCCTGCCAAGGTCACCCCAGCGGACAGGAACGACGACGCGCGGTAGGCCCAACGCAGTCGCTCGGGACCGAGCGACGCCGACATGCCGTCGCCGCCCTCATGGAAGAAGCTGGCCTGCGGCGTCACTGCAAGGCCAAGGGCGGCAAGCCGTTCGAGCTGTTCCGGCCTGGTCATGGAAGCGTGCTCGATCCGGTTCGGCAAAACGCGCGGTCCGTACTTCGAGTCGCACTCCGCAAGAATGTCGATCGCGAGGTCCACAGCCCGGTCTCCGATGGCGTGCGCCGCGACAGACCACCCGGCAGCATAAGCGGCCTCGATCCGTTCCCGCAGCAGGGCAGGTTCGGCTTGGAAGTAGCCCGTGTTGCCGGTGTTGTCCTTTTGCCCGTGACTGCAGTATTCGTGGCTGACCGCGGCGGTTTCGCCAAGGAGCGAACCGTCGAGGAAGACCTTGGCGGGGCCAAGGGAGAGGTACTCGTTGCCGAACCCACTTGTGATGCCCAAATCCAGGCATGCAGCACCTGAACCGTCGTCGCCATGACCGCCAAGCCGGTGCAAAACGTCCAGCACCGGCATCACTTGGGCTCTCGCATGGAGTTTGCCGTTGGCCGCGGCCCGTTGGTACGCGGCGAGTTCCACCGGGCTGTGCCCGATCCAGCCGCCGCCCACGCCCGCTTCGGTGAAGCTCGTGATGCCCTCGGAGGCATAGTGGCGCGTGGCCCGCTCCAGGGCTGCCTCGATCTCGCCGACCGAGTACGGCAGGATCAGCTCCTGGATCAGCGCCTGCGCCGTCTCCTGTACGAGTCCGGTGGGACGCCCCGCCGCGTCGCGGACGATCACGCCGCCCTCGGGATCCGCGTACGACGGCGACTCGGCACCTGCCAGCCGCAGCGCGGCTGTGTTGACCACGGCCATGTGCCCGGAGTTGTGCCGCATGAAAAGCGGCTGCTCCCCCGTAATGCGGTCAAGTTCACGGATGTCCGGGAACTCGCCGCCGTGCTGCTGCTGGCTGAAGCCCGTGGCCATGAGCCAGGCCTTTGCCTTAACGCCAGCGGCGTCGTTGCCGGAAGCGGAGACAGCATCTTCCAGCAACGCGTACAACTCCCCCAGGCCCCGCGCCTTGGACACATCCAGCTCGGCCAGGCCCAGCCCGAACCACGTGGTGTGGCAGTGCGCATCGATGAAGCCCGGTGTGACGGTGGCACCGCCGAGGTCGAGGATCTCTGCGGTGGCGAGGCCATCCAGGTCTTCGTCGAGTCCCACCACAAGGCCTTGCCAGATACCCAGCGAGCGTGCGCAGGGACGGTCCGGGTCCATCGTGATGATGTTGGCGTTGCGTAGGAGCAGATCGAGTTTCATGCCAATGGCCTAGCGGTGCGAGGTGGTGACGGACTTGATCCGGGTGTAGTCCTCCAGCCCGAAGACGGAGAGGTCCTTGCCCGTGCCGGAGTGCTTGAAACCGCCGTGAGGCGCCTCGGCCGGAATGACTTGGTGGCAATTGATCCACACGGCGCCGAAGTCGAGCTCATTGGACACCCGAGTGACCACGCCGTGGTTGTTGGACCAAACGCTCGAGGCCAGGGCGTACTTCGTCCCGTTGGCCAGCTCAAGCGCCTCTTCCTCGGTGGCGAAAGGTTGGACCGTGACTACGGGGCCGAAGATCTCGTCGCACACCACCTCGTCAGTCTGGAAGACGCCGTCGATCACCGTCGGTTCGAAGTAGTACCCAGTGCCGGTGCGCTTCCCGCCGGACAGGACGGTGGCGTTGGCCGGAAGCCGGGTCATGAAGCCCTCCACGCGCTCCAGCTGCGCGGCGCTGTTCAGCGGCCCGAGGTCCGAACTGTCATCGCCGAGGGTCAGCGCGGCGGCCGCAGCGCCAAGGGCCTTGGCGAACTCCTCGTGAATGTGCGCGTGAACCAGGACCCGGGTCACGGCGGTGCAGTCCTGGCCCGCATTGAAGAACGCGCTCAGGGCCAGTTCGCGGGCTGTCTGCTGGACATCGACGTCGGCGAAAACGATCGCCGGTGCCTTTCCGCCCAGCTCCAAGTGGACATCCTTCAGCGTCTTGGCCGCGGCGGACATGACCTGAGCGCCTGCCCTGGTGGAACCCGTGATGGACACCATCTCCGGGATCTCGTGGTCCACCATGGCGGCACCGGCCTTGCGGCCTCCACAGACGATGTTCACCACGCCCGCCGGGTACACCTGCTGGGCCAGCTCGCCCAGGATCACGGTGGACCAAGGAGTGGTGTCAGCGGGCTTCAAGACCAGCGTGTTCCCGGCCGCCAGCGCCGGGCCGATCTTCCAGACGGCCATCATGAACGGGTAGTTCCACGGGGTGATCTGCGCGACCACACCCAGCGGTTCGCGCCGGATGGTGGACGTGAAGCCCTGCACGTACTCGGTGGACGCGGTGCCGGACACGACGCGGCAGGCTCCGGCGAAGAAGCGCAATTGGTCCGCGCCACGCAGGATCTCCAGTTCGCGGGTGACGGCACGCGGCTTGCCGGTGCACGCAACCTCGGCGTCCAGCAGCCGGTCCACGTTGGCTTCGATGAGGTCAGCGAGCTGCAGCAGCAGCGCCTGGCGCTCGCCCGGCGTCGTGCGCTTGTAGCTCTTGAAAGCGGCGGCAGCGGCTTGGAAGGCGAGGTCGACGGCGGCCGAGTCACTATCCGGGGCCGTGCCGACCTGTGCCCCCGTCCGTGGATCGAAGAAGGGCAGGCTCGCCGCGGCGTCGACCGCTTGGCCGTTGATGATGTTCTTGAGCGTGATCACGTGGGGCTCCAGTCAGTTGCTCTTGGGGGAACGGGTGGTGGGGTCCTGCGGGAGGTGCAGCACGGCAGGAAGGCCGGAGTCGACGGCGCGGCGGAACGCGGCGGCGAAGTCTTCCGCCCTGTCCACGCGCTCGCCGTAGCCGCCGTAGGAGCGGGCCAGTGCCGCGAAGTCCGGGTTGGTCATGTGCGTGCCGGATGGGCGGCCCGGGTAGTGGGCTTCCTGGTGCTCGCGGATAGTGGCGAAGATGCCGTTGTCCACTACCAGCACAATGAACCGTGCTCCGTGACCCATGGCCGTCGCGATTTCCTGGCCGTTCATCATGAAACAACCGTCGCCAGCCACTGAGATGACCTGACGGCCGGGGTATGCCAGCGAGGCCGCAACGGCTGCCGGGATTCCCATGCCCATGGCTCCGTTGCGCGGAGCGGCAAGGGAGTTGGCGCTGTCGTGCTTCAGGTAGCGAGCCGGCCACAGGGCGTGGTTGCCCGCGCCGAAGGTGAGGACGGCGTCGTCGTCCATCTCTTGCTTGAGGATCTCCATCACGACGCCGAGATCCACTGTGTTTGTGTCCACTCCGTGGACCCCGTCGGGCTGGGCCGCAGAGAACTTGAGGTAACTTGCCCGGGCATCCTGGAACCAGCCCGCGGCAGGCCGCACGGCAGAGTCAGTGTCCGCGATGGCCAGCGAAAACGCCGAAACGTCAGCAGTGAGGTGCTGGTCCACTCGGCCGAAGTGGCCCAGCAGGTCCGGGTCCGGGTTGACTACCACGGTGGTGGCCTTGAGGCCTCGGGTATAACCGTCGGAGAGGACGTCGCCGCGGACGCAACCGAGGAAAACGAGCAGGTCGGCGTCGTCCAGGAGGGCCGCGGTGACGTCGCTGCGGCCGTAGCCGAGGAAGCCGGCGTAGGACTCGCTGCTGTGCGGGACGGCGTCGTAGGCGCGGAAATCGGCCACGACCGGGACGTTGTGGCGTGCCGCCCAGGCGGCCAGGGCGTCCCCGGATTCTTTCGTCCAACCTTCGCCACCCACCACGATGAGCGGTTTGTTGGCCGCGGCGAGCCGCGTTTCCAACTCGGCCAAGGCCGCGGCTGAGGGACCGGGACGGGAGACCTTGCGCGGCTCCACGGTGTCTTCATCAATGGTGTGCACCAGCACATCTTCGGGCAGCCCGATGACCACAGGACCTGGGCGTCCGCTGAGGGACGTGAAGATTGCGTCGTCCACCACGCGGGCGGCGGAAGCGGCGTCGTCGAGCGTGACGACTTTCTTTGCGGTGCTGCCGAACCAGGCGTTGATGTCGAATTCCTGGAAGGATTCCCGGCCGCGATCCGCCACGGGGATGAGGCCCACGAACAAAATCATGGGTGTCGCGTCCTGGTGTGCCGTATGGATAGCGATGAACGCGTTGGCGGCACCGGGGCCGCGCGTCACCATGGCGACGCCGGGGAGTTCCGTGAGGCGGCCCTCGGCCAGCGCCATGAAACCTGCTCCGCCTTCGTGGCGGGTCACGATGGTCTCGATCGAGGAGTCGTGGAGTCCGTCCAGGACATCCAGGTAGCTCTCGCCGGGGACGCCGTAGACCCGTTTGATGCCTGCGCGTTCAAGCTGCTCGACGATGAGGTGGCCTGCTGTAGTGGTGCTCAATGCTTCATTCCTTCTTCTTTGATACTCAGGCCGGGCAGGAAGATGCCGGACAGAGCGGTCAGTACGGAAACAATCAGGAGAATGATGGCGCCGGGCCAATATGAGTTGCCGTTGGCGGCCACCAGCGCTGTGGCGATCAGGGGCACGAAGCCGGAGATGACGCCCGCGGTATTGGAAGTGATGGCGACGCCCGTGTAGCGGACCTTGGTGGCGAACAGTGCCGTCAGCGCCGTGCCCGAGACGGCGTACGGGATGGACAGTACAGCGACGCCGATCATCATGCCGACGACCACCAGGACGGAGTTGCGGCTGTCGATGGCCAGGAAAACAGGGACCGCAATGAAGGCCGAGGCCACACCGCCCCACAAGATGACTTTGCTGGCACCGAATTTTTCGCCCATCCTGCCAGCCCAGACCAGGGCTCCGATTTCGAGTGCGGCAGCGAGGAGGGTGCCCAGGAGAAGCAGTTCGGACGGCAGCTTCAGGACCTTGGTGCCGTAGAAGACCACAAAGCTGGTGATGAGGTAGAAGCCGCCGATGCCGAGCAGTGCCGAGCACATGCCCACCAGGATCTGGCGCCAACTGTTCTTCAGCACGCCACGGATGGGGGCGTGCTCGGTCTCGCCGGATTCCATGAGGGCTTCGAATTCGGGCGACTCGCTGAGCCTGCTGCGGATCCACATGGAGATGGCCAGGAGAGGGATAGCTGCGATGAACGGAATGCGCCAACCCCACGCGTCGAAATTGTTCTGACCCACGAGGAAGAGCATGCCGAAGAAGCCTCCGGAGGACAGGATGGTGCCGATCGGTGAACCGATCTGCGGCAGCGCCGCATAGCGGGCACGCTTGGCAACCGGGGCGTTTTCGACGGCGATGATCACCGCGCCGCTCCATTCGCCACCGACGGCGAGGCCCTGCACGATCCGCAGGGCCACCAGCAGGATAGGCGCGGCCAGGCCGATGGTCATGTAGTTCGGCAGCAAGCCGATCAGGCCGGTGACGACGCCGATTCCGACGATGGTGACCATGAGGATCTTCTTGCGGCCCACTTTGTCGCCGAGGGCGCCGAAGATGAACCCACCGATGGGACGGGCTACGAACCCGACGGCGAGCGTGGCGAAGGAGCCCATCGCCGCCACGAACGGATCCTGCGAGACGAAAAATTGCGCGTTGAACACCAGGGCGGCCGCGGTGGTGAAGAGGAAGAAGTCGTACCACTCCAACGCTGTGCCTACGAGGGCGGCGAGGGCGACCTTCCTGGTAACCCTCTCATCGACTGTGCGGGGCATCCCGGGAGTCAGATCCGCTGGGGCGCTGCCTGCGCTGCTGGCCATGATTACTCCAAAAGATTCGAACGATGCCGTGAAAACCGGGGAACTGCCGGTTGTGATTGGTCTCACTCGGCAGTGACTACTCCCATAGTGCCAGTAGATCCGCCCAAAAAGACTAGCTCTGCGCCACGGAATATTGGCCATAGAATGTGTAAATGCACAATGTGGAGAATACCGGCGACGCCGCGCGATGGGGTGAGCTCGTGGAAGGGCTGCACGGGCGGCTGGAGGAACTCGTCGAGCTCTTCGTGACGCGCGTCCAGGAGATCCCCGAATATGCCGACAATAGGGTGAGCCTCCCGGAACTGCGGAACACGGCACGTGAAACTTTCCGGCGCCTCATAGACGGACTGCGGGACGAGAGGTTCCGCCATTCGAACTCCCACGGCAGCCAGGATTCACTGGCGCGCTTCTCTTCGGAACTGGGCGCCAAACGGGCCCGTGCCGGAATTTCGCCCGAGGCCCTGATTTCAGCCGTGCGCCTCGATTTCAGCATTCTTTGGGCAGATCTCCTGCAAATCTCCGACACGGAGGACGCAGTGCTCCTGACATCCCATGTAGACCAGGTGTGGCGCGTGGTCGATGAGTTTGCCACCCAAACCCACTCGAGCCATTCGAGCGAACGGGTCCGCATGGCCCAGGAGGAATCGAACATCCGCCGGGAGTTCATCGCCCGGTTGTTCAGCAAGTCCGAGCTATCGGCAGACACCATCAGCCAGGCCGCGGCAGCCCTGGTCACGGACCCGGAAGCAAGGTTCTCCATCGTGGCCGCGAGTGGGGACGCGGCTTCCAAACTACGGACTATTGCCACCCAAGGGGGCTGGCTCCAACCGTCCCAACGCCTCTACGTCCACGAATTCGGCGGCAGCACCTACGTGTTCTGGGCGTTGCCCCGGGCCTACGGCGGAGGATCCAGTGGCACCCCGCGGCAAGACGAAGGACCTGCCTACGTTCCCGCTCCCATCACCGGAATACCTTGCGGTTATGTCGAGGGATTTTCCGGCCTGCGCGCCCTGCCCTCCGCAGCACGGACAGCAGAGCGCCTCGCCCTGCTGCTCCAGCCCGCGGACCGAGGCCCATTGACGGCCGCAGCTGCGTGGGCCCGGCTCGCAAAGCAGCAACTCCAGGATGCGGGCCTGGACCTCTGGGCCGATCTTGAGTCCGCCCTCTCGGAATGCCGCGACGGCGAGCGCGAGCGGCTGACCGAGACGGTGCGCCATTTCCTGCACACAGGCAACATCACCACCACGGCGCAGGAACTGTTTTGCCACCGGAACACCATCCTCAACCGGCTCAACCGTTTCCAGGAGCTCACTGGCATCGATCTGGCCGTGCCGGCGCAAGCGGCCCGGCTAGTGGTGGCCTGGGCCTGAGGTCTATCACAAAGGAAAGTTGCCGTTGTGTGAACACACATTTTCTGTCGTTTTTTGCTGGAAATTCAGCCATTGAAGTGTGGTACGCAACACAGGATAGTTATCTGCATCCTCACCCGGGCACTCGCCCCCACACTCATCTGGAGCTTCTCATGGCCCAAACGGTAGATACCGCCTCCGTGTCCGCAGCCAGGCTTGACCTGGCCAAGATGCGCAAAATCGCCCTCGCCAGCGTCATCGGCACCACTGTCGAGTGGTACGACCTGTTCGTGTTCGGAACAGCGTCCGCCTTGGTCTTCAACAAAATCTTCTTCCCCAGCTTCGACCCGATCGTCGGCACCATGCTGGCCTTCGGCACCTTCGCCTCGGCCTACATTGCCCGCATGGTGGGCGCCATCATCTTCGGCCACTTCGGTGACCGGCTCGGCCGCAAATCCATGCTCCTGATCTCCCTTCTCACCATGGGAGCGGCAACTTTCGCCATCGGCTTGCTGCCTGACTACAACACCATCGGCATCATGGCGCCGCTGTTGCTGCTTCTGCTGCGCGTCATCCAAGGCCTGGCGTTGGGCGGCGAGTGGGGCGGCGCGGTACTCATGACCGTTGAGCATGCTCCTTCCGCCCGCCGCGGTTTCTACGGTTCCCTCGTTCAGGTAGGCGTTCCCGCAGGCACCTTGATCGCCAACGTCGCGTTCCTGATCGTCGCTTCCACCGTCAGCTCGGACGCACTGCTCAGCTGGGGTTGGCGCATCCCGTTCCTGGCCTCCTGCCTGCTGGTGGCTGTCGGCATCTACATCCGCCTCCACATCGAGGAAACCCCGTCATTCCAGGCCGTCAAGACCGCCGGCGCCAAGGCGAAAATGCCCTTTGCCGCCCTCATGGCCAAGTACTGGAAGCAAGTTGTCCTCGGCGGCATCGCCACCCTCTCTACCGGGAGCACCTTCACCCTGCTGGTTGCCTCCGGCGTTTCCTACGGCAAGAAGGACCTCGGCCACTCTGAGAGCCTCATGCTCTGGGTTGTCCTGGCTTCCTGCGCACTGTGCTTTGTGCTCATCCCCTTCTTCGGGAAACTCTCGGACAAATACGGCCGCAAGCCGATCATCTACGCCGGCGTGGCCGCTGAGGCGTTGTTCGCATTCCCGATGTTCTGGCTCATGGACACCAAGTCCGTACCCCTGTTGTTCGTCGCCTACCTCGGAATGATGACAGCCTTCGCAGCCAACTACGGTCCCATCGCCACGTTCCTGGCCGAACTCTTCGGTTCCAAGGTCCGCTACTCGGGATTGTCCGTGGCCTACATGCTCTCCGGCCTCCTCGGCAGCGCCGCTACCCCGTTCATCACCACCTGGCTCCTTGGCCTGACGCACCAGAGCTCATCCATTGCCTGGTACATCACAGCCGCGGCGCTGATCTCCTTGGCGGCACTGTTCGTCCTGACGGAAACCCGCCACGGCAACATCGACGCCGTCGACGTCGCCCCGGTGGATGCAGCGGACGCGGCCGCGAAGTGAGCGATTCCCCAGCGACGAACCTGGCCACCATCACGCGGCTCGGCGAGGTCCCCGGCCAGGCAGCCGCCGTCGGACCTTTCTCCCACGCGGTCATGGCCAACGGTTTCGTGTTCACCTCCGGCCAGATCCCGGCCATCACCGGTTTGGACGACCAACCGGAGACCTTCGAAGGACAAGTCCGGCAGGCGATCGAAAACCTGCGTGCGGTACTGGAGGCAGCAGGTTCCAGCCTGGCGCACGTGGTCAAGGTCAACACATACTTGACCAGCCAGGACCACCTCGAGGAGTACAACCGCGTCTACACGGAGTACTTCGGCTCCGCGAAGCCCGCGCGCACTTCCGTCTGTGTGAGCCTCTGGGGAGTATCCCTTGAGATTGAATGCGTGGCGGTGCTCGCATGAGCCAGGCATCTACGGCGGAGCTTCGGTCCTCGGCAGGCCTGTTGGCCCGGCTTGCCGAGGTCAGCTACCCCACTATCGGACACTTTCTTGAGGACGGATTTGTTGATCCGGCGATCCAGTCTCTGCTCGACGGCGTAAAGGTGGCCGGGCCTGCGGTGACAGTCCGAATCGTTGACAACGATGCGATCGCCATGAACCGTGCACTCCTAGAGCTGTACCCCGGAGCCGTGCTGGTGATCGACATGGATGGCGACCACCGTCACGCCCCCGTCGGCGCAGTGACGGCAGCAGCTGCCAAGGCCCGTGGCGCGGCCGGCATAGTTGTAGACGGCCGAGCCACGGATCTGTTGGAGTTGCGGAGCACCGGACTGCCGGTCTTCGCCCGCGGGACCTCGTGCCTCACCACCAAGCGGCTGCACGGCAAGGAATCATCGGTCAACGTTCCCGTGTTGTTCGGCGGAGTCGAGGTTCATCCCGGAGACTGGGTGCTGGGTGACGATAATGGCGTGATCGTGCTGACCCAGGAGGAGGCGACAGCGGTCTTGGAGCGGGCACTGGCCTCGGACGCGGCCGAGCCGGAACTGCTGGCACGAATCGCCGCGGGTGAACCACTCGAAACGCTGCTCGTGCACTGAATCGCCTGACCGCCACACGCCGCCTTGCGACGCGCTGCTGCAGCACGCTCGACTTGTCCAGAGACGGAGGCTCAAAGCCACACAGGAGTGTGTGGCTTTGAGTCGTCTCCACGCCGCGGCCTTCGTGATGCCAGCACGGGAATAGCGACTCCGGAACCTGCGACCCTATCCCCCAATGGCAAGCAGCGCCAACGCACTGTCCCGTGGCTTTTGAAGGTCCAGGCCTGTGTAACCTTCAAATGCCGCCAGCCTGTTGACAACGGTGTTCCGGTGGCAGGCGAGCCTGTCTGCCACGGCTACGAGGCTGCCGAGCTCCAGGAACGCTCGAACCGCTTCCAGGAGGCGTTCCCGCTCCGGGTCGCTACATCGACCAAGCGCCGAAAAGACCAGGGTTTCAGGGTTACAGCCCACTTGCGAGAGTCGGTGTGCTGTGATGGACAGCCAACGGTCCCTGAGCGTGAAGACTCCCTTGCTGCCCATGGGCAGGTCTTTCATGATTTCCCGGGCGGCGCTGACTGCTGTGCGCACTCCTGTTATCCCGTTGGCGTGCGGTGCCACGGCGACGGCCACATCGTCGAACAGCGCGGCCTCCTGATAACTCAGCTTTTCGTTGGAGTCCACCGTTCGGGGCCGGATGACAAGAGTGTGGTGCCCTTGGTCATAGGTCAGCACAGGAAAGTCCCGCGGCGGACGCGCCCGGACCCGCCTCCTGATCAGCAGGCCGTCGTTCCGGTCGATGGCCGCTACAAGAAACATCGCGTGAGGGTTGATGCGGAGGGCACCGGCTATGCGTGACAACTCAGTTGGGGACGGCTCGGCCGGCGCCAACAGTTGGGTCAGATACTGCTGTTGAAGATCGGCATCGGCGCCCTCAATTTCCTCCAACTCCCTCAAATACCGCTCTTGGACGCTGGACGCGAAGCGGTCGACAGTCGCCCACACGACTTCCGCCTTCCTTACCAACAACGCAGGGTCTGCGCGCAGCTCCGGTGCGGACAAAGCATCCCAGAGCACCGAGAAATCGAGGCGAATCGCCCGGACCAGGCTGTCCAGCGGAACGCCCTGACGTGCCCTCCGGGCGCCAAGTTCGGAGGCAAAGACCGAAAGTGCGCCAATATCCTCGGCACGGCCGCCGAGAGCCGAGAGCATGGCAGAGAAGGAGCTGAAACTGCTGCGACGCAGGTCTTCAAGTGTGAGGCCGGAATCGGCGTAGGCGGGATCGGGAAGAATCCGGGTCAGGAAATTCTCGACGAGGCCAGGAAGCTGCCTGCCCACGGCATCGACCAAAGTCAGCCACTGCTCATCGTCCGTCATGTCGCCCCTCCCACAGCATCTCCATACATCCTCGCGGAACCGGACGCCACGGCCCATGTACGTTCGTACATTTTTTGCATGCTTTTACGTTCGCCCCTGTCATGGGCAATCATCCATCGCCTTGGGACGATCGAAATCAGCTGCTCCTGTGGCAGCCCAACACTTTCACGCGCCAGGAGTTTCCATGACCACCATTGATCCAGTCGAGGAGCGGACAACGGCCGTCCGCCCCGACGAGCAATCCGGCTACAAGAAGGGCCTTTCCAACCGCCAGGTCCAAATGATCGGCATCGGCGGCGCCATCGGCACGGGACTCTTCCTCGGCGCCGGCGGACGCCTGGCCTCAGCCGGGCCCGTCCTCCCCGTTGTCTACGCGATCTGCGGAGTGTTCGCCTTCTTCATCCTCCGCGCCCTCGGCGAGCTGGTCCTGCACCGCCCGTCATCAGGCTCCTTCGTCTCCTACGCTCGGGAGTTCTATGGCGAAAAGGCAGCGTACATCTCCGGGTGGGTGTACTCACTGTCGTGGGCGCTCACCGCGATCGTGGACATTACCGCCGTCGCCGTTTACCTGAACTACTGGACCGCGTTCAGCAGCGTCCCGCAATGGATCCTCGCGCTGGCGGCCCTGCTCGTGGTCACCGGCGTCAACCTCATCTCCGTGAAGCTATTCGGCGAACTGGAATTCTGGTTCGCCATTATCAAGGTTGGCGCGCTCGTGGCGTTCCTCCTGGTGGGCGGCATCTTCCTCGCCGGCAACTTCCCGGTCGCCGGACACCAGCCCGGGCTCTCCCTGATCACCGACCACGGCGGCCTGCTGCCCAACGGGCTACTCCCCGCGGTCATCATTGTGCAGGGCATTGTGTTCGCTTACGCCGGCATCGACATGATCGGCGTAGCCGCCGGCGAAACCAAGGACCCTAGGAAGATCATGCCCAAAGCGGTCAACGCGGTCATCTTCCGGATCGCCATCTTTTATGTGGGCTCCACTGCCCTGCTGGCGATGCTGCTTCCGTATACCTCCTATAAGGCCGGGGAGTCCCCGTTCGTAACCTTCTTCGCCAGTATCGGCGTGCCCGGTGCGGGCGACGTGATGAACTTCGTGGTCCTCACCGCCGCGCTATCCAGCCTCAACGCCGGGCTCTACTCCACCGGGCGGATCTACCGCTCCATGGCCCAGACCGGGACGGCACCCCAATTCATGAAACGGATGAGCCGCGGCGGGGTGCCCTACGGCGGAATCCTCTTCACCGCTGCCTTCACTCTGCTCGGCGTGGGGCTCAACGCAGTTGTTCCAAAGATGGCCTTCGAAATCACCATCAACGCCACCGCGCTAGCCATCCTCTGCACTTGGGCAACCATCATTTTGTGCCAACTGAAACTGTACAAACTGTCCAAAGCGGGACTGATGCCGCGGCCAGCCTTCCGGCTCTTCGGTGCGCCTTGGACCTCCTACCTGACCTTGGCGTTCCTGGCAGCGGTGCTCGTCCTGATGCTGTTTGATTTCCCGATCGGCACGTACACGGTGGCCTCCCTAGCAATCATCATCCCGGCCCTTATGGCCGGCTGGTACTCCGTGCGAAGGCGCGTCAACGAACTTGCCAGGACCCGGCCGCCGACCATCGCCATCCCGGTAGCGGGGGGCCACAGCCCAGCAATCACCGGCCCAGTCTTCCACCACGCGGCTCAACAACGAGGAGCACACACCATGACCACCGCAGCAACGCGTCCCGCCAACGCCCTGACCCAAAAACCTGCCGACATCAGCCGGGTAGCGAGCGATGACGCTGCGTCCTTCCTCCGCGACTTCCGCAGTCTCTCGACCATCGGCGAAACACCCGGCCACGGCGTGGACCGCCAAGCCGGCACTGCGGCGGACGCACAAGCACGTGCCTGGTTCACCTCCCTCGCCTCCCAGTACGGGTTCCGCACGGAAACGGACCAAGTTGGAAACCTCTTCGCGCTGATCGAATGGAACCCCGGCGCACCCTACGTCCTCGTGGGCTCGCACCTGGACAGCCAGCCGACCGCCGGGAAGTACGACGGCGCGTACGGCGTTGCCGCGGCCCTTCACGCCGCCCGCAGGCTGGCGGACCGGGCAGCCTCGAAATCGTCCGACGGCGGCAACGCGCCAGCGGTTCCCAAGTACAACCTTGCCGTCGTTGACTGGTTCAACGAGGAAGGCTGCCGCTTCGCCCCGTCCATGATGGGAAGTTCCGTCTACACAGGAAAGCTCCCCGCCGACGTCGCGCTGTCCGTTACGGACACCGCGGGTACCAGCGTGCGCGAAGCCCTTACCGAAATCGGGCACCTAGGAAGCGGCGATGGCCCCGCTGCCGCCGCCTATGCGGAGATCCACATTGAACAGGGCCGGTCGATGGAGGACTCCGGCACCACGATCGGCCTGGTCCACGCCTGCTGGGCCGCTGCGAAATACACGGTTACCGTCCACGGCGAGCAGGCACACACGGGTTCAACCGTCATCGCCGACCGCAAAGACGCCCTGCTGGGGGCGTCGCGCCTAGTGGTTTTGCTGAGGGAAATCGCGGACCACTCCAGCGGTGCCGTGCTGCACACCTCCGTGGGTCAGTTGACGGTGTATCCGAACTCGCCCGTTGTGGTGCCGTCCCGGGTGGACCTCGTGATGGACTTGCGGACCGCCGATGAGGGCGTCCTGGCCGCTGCCAAGGCCCTGCTCCGCTCCGGTATCGCCGCCATCGAGACGGAGGCCAACGTCAGCATTGAGGTCGAGGAGTCCCACGCCTGGGGCATCAACCCCTACCAACCCGCGGGTGTGGCCTTGGCCGCCGAATGCGCAGCCGAACTGGGCCTCAGCAACCGCCGAGTGTTCACGCTCGCCGGGCACGACTCAATCAACATGAAGGATGTCGTCCCTACGGTCATGCTGTTCGTTCCCAGCGTGGACGGCATCTCCCACAATGAGCGCGAATACACGAACGACGACGACGCCTGCGCCGGCGTAGACATGCTGACCCGCGTAGTTGAGAGGCTGTGCAACGGAGACCTCGACGATGCCGCGTCACCCGAACCCGGCTCCCGGCTGGAGGGCAACAAGTGACTGGCCGGATCAAGGTGGCCGTCCTCCAAGCGACCGGTCTGGTCAACTCACCGCAGCAAAACCTGAACAGGCTTGCTGCCCGAGCGCAGGAAGCAAAGGCACTGGGCGCGGACCTTCTGATAACCCCCGAACTGTTCATCAGCGGTTACGCTCCCGGCCTAGTGAACAGCACCGACGGGACAGTCCAGCGGCGGCAGATCGCCGACATCGCCTTATCCGCAGGCCTGGCGATCGTGGGTTCCACAGTCGAACACGACCGGGAGCGGCGCTACATCTCGGCGTCCTTCTTTGATCGCGACGGTGCCGAACTGACCCGCTACCGCAAGCAGCACCTCTTCGGGGCAGTCGAGAAGGAAGCGTTCGACGCCGGGGAGGCACCCCCCGCCGTCGTCCGCTTCGACGGAGTCAACGTTGCCCTCGGAATCTGCTTCGACATCGAGTTTCCCGAGTTCGCGCGTGCCGCGGCAGTCGCGGGAGCGGAACTGCTCTGCATTCCGACGGCGGTCCCCTTGCGTGAAGGCGGCCAGTCCGACGCACACCCGTTCGACACCAGGCTGATTCCGGCGATGGTGGTCCCCACCCGAGCCCTCGAAAGCCAGCTGTTCATTGCGTACGCCAACCACACCGGCCCGCACTTCGCCGGCCTGAGCACCATCGCCGATCCGTACGGGCGGCACCTTGCGGCCGCCGGTGACCATGCCGCGCTCATCGTCGCGGACGTTGCCGTGTCCACTCTTCGCCAGGCCCGGCTGGACACCGACTACCTCTCCCCGTTCATCAACAGCGCAGCCAGCGCCCACCCCCAATAAGGACCCACGTGACCATCGCAGCCACCAGCACGCCGACTGCAAAACTGAGCATGCTCATCCCAGATTTCCCGTTCCCCTACGATGACTACATCACCCATGAAGCGGGAATCGGTTCCGTCCCGGCCGACATGTACGGCACAGAAGTGGCCGTTGTGGGCGCCGGGCTGTCAGGGCTCGTCGCAGCCTACGAACTCATGAAAATGGGACTCAAGCCGGTTGTGTACGAGTCCTCAAGGATCGGAGGACGCCTCCGTGGAGGCACCCAGCCGGGCAAGTCCGGACCGGTGGCGGACCTGGGCGGGATGCGCTTCCCAAAGACCGGCACCTCGTTCTTCCACTACGCGGATCTTGTTGGCATCGAAACCCAGCCGTTCCCCAACCCGCTGACGCCTGCTGCCGGAAGCACCGTGATCGAACTTGGCGGCACGGCCCACTATGCCGAGAGGCCCGACGATCTGCCTGGGTTCTTCCGGGACGTGTCCAACGCGTGGGACGACTGCCTGGAGGAACGCGCCCACTTTGGCGCCATGCAGGAAGCCATCCGCACCAGGGACCTCGCCACCATCAAGAGGCTCTGGAACGAATTGGTTCCCCGCTTCGACGACATCTCCTTCTCCGGTTATCTGGCCACGTCAAAGGCGTTCGCGTCCCTCCCGTTCGAATACCGGGAGGCCTTCGGCCAGGTCGGGTTCGGAACGGGCGGCTGGGACACCAACTTCCCGGACAGCATCCTGGAGATCCTCCGCGTCGTGTACGTGGATGCCGACGCGGACCAGCACCGGATCATCGGCGGGGCGCAGCTCCTGCCGGAACGTCTTTGGAACCATGCCCCCTCCGACCTGGCGCACTGGCCAGAAGGCACAAGCCTCGCGTCCCTTCACGGCGGGCACCCGCGGCCCGGCGTCGCGTCCATCCGGCGCCTTCCTGGCAGTGGGGGCGCAGCTGCAGCGGTCGAGGGACCCATCGCCGTCACGGACAAGTGGGGACAGTCGCGGGAGTATCCGGCGGTCATTGCGACGTGCCAGAGCTGGCTGCTCTCGGCGCGCATCGACGTCGACGAGTCGCTCTTCAGCCACAAGCTCTGGACGGCGATCGAGCGTAGCCACTACATGCAGTCCTCCAAGACGTTCGTAGTGGTCGATAGGCCGTTCTGGAAGGACATCGACCCGCAGACCGGCCGCCAGCTCATGAGTACCACGCTCACAGACCGGCTCACGCGCGGCACCTACCTGCTGGACAACGGCCCCGACCAGCCCGCCCTGATCTGCCTGTCCTACACCTGGAACGACGACGCCCTGAAGTGGTTACCGCTTGATGCCGACGAGCGAGTCCGGCTTATGCTGCACTCCCTGAAGCAGATCTATCCCACCGTGGACATCGCCTCGCACATCATCGGGGATCCAATCACGGTCTCCTGGGAAGACGACCCCAACTTCATGGGTGCCTTCAGTGACAACCTCCCAGGGCATTACCGCTACCAGGAGCGGCTTTACACGCACTTCATGCAGGAAGGAATGGACCCGGCCCACCGCGGCATCTATCTGGCCGGCGACGGCATCTCCTGGACCGGCGGCTGGGCCGACGGAGCCGTGACTACGGGCCTCAATGCCGTGTGGGGCGTCATGACGCAGCTGGGCGGCAAGACCAATCCGGAGAACCCGGGCCCGGGCGACCGCTTCGACGAACTCAAACCCGTTCGGCTTCCCTGACCTCCCCGGGCAGGCCGTTCATCGGCCCCGACTCACGCATCGGCCGTATGGGGCCCCGTCTTAAAGGGGCTCCATACGGCCGTGCCCATGCCAATGGGTAGCACCGGATGAACGGCCGGCTCTGGGCGGTTAGTCGGCGCGGGGCCTTGACGCCGCCAGTCGGCTCGAATCGGGCAGTGTTGCCACGAAAACGTCCGTCGCGCTGACGTCCGCCAGTGCCTTGCGCCGGGTGTCGTCGAGGTATCCGACGTGGTTTTGGAATGCCGCGCGGGCGGCTTCCGGGTCCTGGTCTGCTATTGCCTGGTAGATGGCCGTGTGTTGCGCCCAAACGGCTTCGCGGTCCAGCAGATCGACGAACACGGTGTTGGTGGCCGGCCGCATGAGATGCACCGACATCATGGCGAGTTCCAGGATCTGGTTCTTTGCGGCCCTGGTGATCGCTGTGTGGAACTCAATGTCCAGCTGGAGCCATTCATCGAGATCGAGATCGGGGTTCGAAGCGAGGTGTATCGGTTGGTGGATGGCCTCGAGGTCGTCCTCGGTGCGCCGCCGTGCGGCCAGGTCGACGCACTGCATTTCCAGCACCCAGCGGGCCTCGTCCACGTCGTGCAGGGAGACGTTGCCGGCCCGGTACCACAAGCGGATCGCGTCACTGAGCTGTTCGGCGACGGTCTCAGCATCAGGCACCGCAACATAGGTCCCTCCCCGGCTTCCGCGGGAAGAGACGACGAGTCCTGTTGCCGCCAGGATCTTCAGGGCTTCCCTTGCGGTGGCGCGCGCAACATCGAATGATTCCGCCAGCTCCAACTCAGAGGGCAGCCGCTCCCCCGGCAGCCATTGGCCGACGCTGATCGCGCTTCGCAGCTGGCGGGCAATTTGCCCGGACGCGTCCTTGCGGCCGAGCTGAACCGGCACGAACTCTTCTGGCATCGCTAAACGCACCTTGCCTTCATATCGGTGGAAACCCCTTTACAAGGAAAGGATACTCCTTGCATAATGTCCAAAGTTAGACATTGACTTTTCCCCCCCAACGATCGTTGCGGGAGCCACCCGATCCACCCCTTGGAGAAACCGATGAGTTTGAAGATCAGCACAGCGTTGGGGATCGCTGCACTCGTGTCCGCTATTTCCCTCAGCGCCTGCACCGCACCTCCCAAAACCGCAACGGATACCCCCGCCACAGCCGCAGCATCGGGATCGGCGGCCAGCACCGAAGCCATGAGCAACACCCTTAAGTTCGTCGATGCCGGGACCAAGGCGCCAGCCGGGAAAAAAGTGGCCTACCTGGCAGAATGCGCCGCCGCCAATGCCTACTGCCAGACCCGGCAGAAGGGGGCGCAGGAGACAGCCGCCAAAATGGGTGTCCAATTGACCGTCTTCGACGCGAACTTCGACCCGGCGGCCCAGTTGCAGCAAGTCCAGGACGCCGTGCAGCGGGGATTCGACGGATACATCTTCTCGCCCGTCGCGGACGCCCCCGGATGCTCGGACTTCCACCTGCTCCAGGCCAGCGGCAAGCCCGTCAGCACCATCAACAGCCCCATGTGCGGCAACCCCGACTACACACCGGAGACTGCCGGATTCGTCGGCATGCAGACCACCCGGTTCTTCACCGAGCACGTCGAAAACGCCTTCAAGTCCTGCACCGCGTCCTGCAATGCGGTCGCCGTCGGAGGCTTCGTCGGATCAGACCTGTTCACCCGATGGGAGACCGCCATCAAGACAGCGGCCGCGAAATACCCGAACATCAAGGTTGTCTCCGACCAGCCGGGAAACTTCGACCCCGCCAAGGCTCTCTCGGTGGTCCAAGACGCGATCAGCGCGAACGGCAAGATCGACCTCGTAATTTCCTCCTGGGATGACATGACCCGCGGTGTGGAACAGGCCGTACACG
Source organism: Arthrobacter sp. NPDC058127 (assembly GCF_042884555.1). Classification (NCBI taxonomy): domain Bacteria; kingdom Bacillati; phylum Actinomycetota; class Actinomycetes; order Micrococcales; family Micrococcaceae; genus Arthrobacter; species Arthrobacter sp. NPDC058127. The sequence goes on from NZ_JBHVTT010000006.1 coordinate 189,870, forward strand.
ACGCCGGGAAGATCCCCGGGAAAGACGTCCGCATCTACAGCGTGGGAGGCACCACGGCAGGCGTGGCCAAGGTAACCGGCGGGGCTTGGACGTCAACATCGGTGCTGCTCCCCTACGAGGAATCCTCCTACGGTGTCGCCCAGCTTGTCCGTGCCCTTTCCAGCGGCGAAAACACCCCAGGGTTCGCTTACCTGGCCCAGGCACCCGCCGTCACTCAGGGACCAGGCTCGATCTTCATCACTGCAGCCAACGCCAGCAAATTCCACCCGGAGTACTGACATGCGGACCCACGCTCCATCCACCGCCGCCGACGCGCTCGTCGTCCGCGGATTGAACAAGCAGTATGGGGATGTCCAGGTCCTGAGGAACGTCTCCCTCACGGTCAGGGCAGGTGAAGTCCATGCCCTTGTCGGGGAAAACGGTGCAGGAAAATCTACGCTGATCAAAACCGTGGCCGGCGCCGTCCACCAGGACAGCGGAACGGTCAGTATCTGGGGCCAGGAGCTCGACGGCGGCCAGCCCGGCAAGGCTGCCGCCGCGGGTCTCGCGGTGATCTACCAGGAGCTGACCATTGTTCCGGAAATGACAGCACTGGCCAACGTGTTGCTCGGAAGGCCACCGCGAAGGTTTGGATTCATCGACCGCCAGGCCGCCCTCGCCCAATACCGGGAGGCCGCCGCAGCGGCCGGCACCTCCATACCCGCAGCCACCCGTGCCGGAGACATCTCCACGGCCAACCAGCAGATGCTCGAAATCATGAGGGCCCTGGCCAGCCACCGGCGCCTGATCGTCATGGATGAGCCCACCGCCTCGCTCGGCCCGGAAGACAGCCGTTCCCTCCACAAAGCCATCAAGGAACTGACCTCCGCCGGATGCTCGGTTGTCTACATATCCCACAACCTCGACGACGTCCTGGACATCGCCGACACGGTCACCGTGCTACGCGAGGGCGCCGTGATCGACAGCAGAGCAACAGCCGACTGGGATAAACCTTCCCTGATCGTCGCGATGCTCGGCGGCACCCCGGCCGAGGTCCAACCCACCGCCCCGGGACACACCAAGGGCAGGATCGCCCTGAGCGTCCGCGGACTCACGGCCCCCGGCGTCGATCTGCCGGCACTGGACCTCCGCGAAGGCGAGATCATCGGCCTGGCCGGACTCGTCGGTTCAGGACGCACCAGGTTTCTGCGGACCCTGGCCGGCGCGAACCGGCACACAACCGGGACCCTCACGCTCGACGGAAAGCAGGTTCCATGGCCCCGTTCCCCCCGGGACGGCATCCGGCGCGGGATCGCCCTGGCCCCGGAGGACCGAAAAGAACAGGCCCTTGTCCTGAACCGCAGCGCTGCGTGGAACATTGCCCTGGGCCAATTCACCAAAGCATCGGGCCGCCGTCCCTTCCAGACCGGCGCCCTCGCGGGATGGGCAAGTTTTGGCGCTGCGCGGATGGGGTTCCACCCGAACCGACTGAACGCCCCAGCGGGAACCCTGTCGGGCGGAAACCAGCAGAAGCTCGTCCTGGCCCGATGGCTGGACCGGGGCCTGCGCTGCCTACTCCTGGACGAACCGACACGAGGCATCGACATCGGCGCCAAAGCCCAGATCTTCGCCACGGTCCGCAAGCTGGCCGACGAAGGACTGTGCGTCATCTGGTGCAGCAGCGACCTGGACGAAGTCACCCGCTACAGCGACAGGATCATTGTCCTGGCCTCCGGCCGGGCGGTCGCGGAACTACCGGCGGGCTCCACCGTCCAGGACATCCTCACCCACACTTACACCGCGCCGGCGCCCGGAAGCGTCGGGCCCACAACAACAGATATGGCAGCATCATGAGCACGACAACACTTCAAAAGAACAGGATGTCTCCGCCCGGGCAGACGCCCCGGATAGGTCCAACCCTGCGCCGTTACGGCGTCCTGGCGGCCTTGCTGGTCCTGGTCGCCCTCATCAGCATCGCCCAACCGGGCTTCCTCGCCGGCGGTAACCTGATGAACATCGTCAGCCAGTGGGCCCCCGTGGCCATCATGGGAATCGGCATGACGTACGTGGTCATCACGGGCGGATTCGACCTCTCCGTCGGGGCCATCTACTCCCTTACTGCCGTCATCGCGGCGACCGTCGGCCGGACGGAAGCCCCGATCGTGGCCTTCGCAGCAGCAGCCGGAGCCGGCATCGCGGCAGGAGCCATCAACGGCTGGATCGTCACCGGGCTGAAGGTCAACCCGTTCATCGCCACCCTGGGAAGTTCCCTGATCATCTCCGGCACCACCCTGGTCATCACGGGAAACCGGGCCGTCATCGTGAGCTTCGCCCCGTTCCAGGAACTCGGCAGCGGACGGCTCGCAGGGATCCCCTACTCGGGTATCCTCCTGCTCGTCCTGCTTCTGCTGGCAGGCTGCATCCTGGCCTTCACCCCGTACGGGCAATCCGTCTACGCGGTCGGAGGGAACCAGGAAGCCAGCCGTCTCGCGGGCATCCGAACGCGCGGCGTCGTGGCCAGCACCTACACACTTTCGGGGCTGTGCGCCGGCATCGCCGGTGTCGTCACGGCCTCGCAACTGGGTTCGGCACAACCGAACCTCAACCCGAACCTGGTCTTCGATGTCCTGACTGTTGTCATCGTCGGCGGCACGTCCTTGACTGGAGGAAAAGGCGCCATCTGGCGGACCGCCGTCGGGGTGGCAATCCTGGCCACTCTCCAGAACGGCTTCAACCTCCTGGACATCGATTCGTACTACCAGAACATCATCAAGGGCATCATCATCATCGCCGCCCTGACCAGGCTCCCCGGAATCCGGCCAGCACTCAGACTGCGCCGCCCCAGCTCCTCCAAATAAGAACCAGAACCCACCAAGGAATCACCATGACCATCACAACCGTCGAAGAACTGACCATCACCCAAGTCCATGATGCGCTCCTCGCAGGAACCTTCACCGTGCGCGACCTCGTCGAGGCGTACCTGGAACGCATCCGCACCCTCGACGCCGAGGGACCGGCACTGAACTCCATCGTCACCGTCTCGGACACCGCACTCGAGGAAGCCGACGCGCAGGACGCCTACCTCGCCGCGAACGGCAAACTCTCCGGCCCACTGCACGGGGTTCCGGTGGTGGTCAAAGACCAGATCGAAACCGCCGGAATACCCACAAGCTTCGGCAGCGCCGCAACCGGCGCCTACACAGCCGCCCAGGACGCGACCGCGATCGCCCAGCTGCGCGCAGCCGGCGCGATCATCCTGGCCAAGACCACCATGCCGGACTTCGCCACCTCCTGGTTCTCCACTTCCTCGCGCAGCGGAATCACCCGCAACCCCTACGACCTGGCCCGCGACCCGGGCGGATCCAGCAGCGGCTCCGCAGCCGCCGTCGCCGCCAACCTCGCCCTCGTGGGCATCGGCGAAGACACCGGCGGGTCCATCCGGCTGCCGTCTTCCTTCTGCAACGTCGTCGGACTCCGCGTCACCCCGGGGCTGATCAGCCGGACCGGGATGTCCTCCCTCGTTGTCCCGCAGGACACGGCCGGGCCGATCACCCGAACCGTCACGGATGCCGCCGTCGTCTTGGATGCACTGGTCGGCTTCGACCCGAAAGACCCCTACACCGTGGCGTATGCCATTGCCCGGCACTCCGGCACCTATGCCGAAGCCGTGGCCAAGGACGGCCTCGACGGCAAACGCATCGGTGTGCTGCGCCAGGCCTTCGGTCCGGATTCCGACGCCGAATCGGGTGCGGTCAACGACGTCATCCGCCAGGCACTGGCCAATGTGGAAGCGGCTGGCGCCGAGCTGGTCGATGTGGAGGTGCCGAACCTGAACGACTACGTCGCCGATACCTCGGTGTACTTCTCACGGTCCCGGCAGGACATGAACGCCTTCATCGCCAAACGGCCCGAGCTCGGCGTCAATTCGATCGAACAGCTTCACACGGAGGGCAAGTTCCACGAGAAGCTCGACCTGTTCGTCGGGATTGCGACCGGACCGGCGACGGCAAAAGACGACCCCACCTATCCGGACCGGGTTGCCCTCCAAGGCGACTTCCAGCGGGTGGTGGCGGGAATCATGGCCGAACAAAGGCTTGACGCCATTTGCTTCCCCGACGTCAAACTCGCAGCCCCGAGCCACGAAGACATCTTCGCCGACCGCTGGACCTGCCTGACTTACCCGACCAACACCGTCATCGCGTCCCAGCTATTGTTCCCCGCCATCACCGTTCCCGCCGGATTCACCAGCGGCGGGCTGCCCGTCGGACTGGAAATCATGGCCCTCCCCTACTCCGAACCGCAACTGCTCGGACTGGCACACGGGGTCGAGAAGGCTACCGCGGCACGCAAGGCACCCAACCTGTCCCGGGTGACAGCGTGAAAGGCAAGACCTTGATCCCCCAGCTGACACTCAACTCGGACATGGGCGAGTCCTACGGGATCCACTCCTTCGGAAACGACGAAGCCCTCCTGCCCCTCGTCGACTCCATCAACGTCGCCTGCGGCATGCATGCAGGAGACCCTGGCACCATGAACCGCATCGTCACCCAGGCAGCCTCCGCCGGTGTCCGCATCGGCGCCCACCCCGGCCTGCCGGACCCCGTAGGCTTCGGACGACGCGAAATGGCTTTGCGGAAAGACGAGGTCCGGGACTTGGTCCGTTACCAGGTCGGTGCCCTATGGGGATTCCTCGACTCCACTGGCGTACCCCTGAACCACATCAAGCCCCACGGAGCCTTGTTCGCCATGCTCTCCAGAAGCGAGGAACTGATGGACGCCCTCTGCGATGTCGCTGAGCAATTCAACGTGCCGGTCTACGGACTCCCGGGAACCTGCCACGAAACAACCGCGGCACGCCGGGGAATCCCGTTCATCGGCGAACTGTATGTGGACCTTGACTACAACGCCGACGGCACGGTGATTGTCAACCGCTCAAGCCACGAATCCGGGATCGCGCAAGCCGTTCAACGCACCCACCGATACCTGGAGAAGGGAACGATAGCTTCGGTGACGGGTGAAACCGTCACCGTCAGGGCGGACACCATCTGTATCCACTCCGACCAGGCAAATTCCGTTGAACTGGCCACCGCAGTCCGGGACGTCCTCAACACCTGATCCGCGCCCACCAAGCCCGCCAAAGCCGGGTGCCTGCCAAACCCAGGCACCCGGCTTCGCCGTATCAAGAACTCGGTTGGTGTTTTAGTGGATATTGCCTCTAATTGATCGGTGCAGGGGGCTGTTCACCGCTGAGCACGGCGAGTGCGTTGTCGGCGGCCAGCATCGCCATCGCGGTGCGCGTCTCCACTGTGGCGGAGCCCAGATGCGGCACGAGCACCGCGTTCTCCAGCTCCAGCAATTCGGGATGGACCTGGGGCTCACGCTCGAAGACGTCCAGCCCGGCACCGGCGATGACGCCCTCGCGAAGTGCAGACGCGAGGGCTGCTTCGTCGACGATCGGTCCGCGCGCGGTGTTGACCAAGAACGCCGAGCTCTTCATTGCAGCGAGTTGCTCGGCGCCGATCAGATGATGCGTGGCAGGCCCGTACGGGCAGTGCAGCGAGACGACGTCGGACATAGCCAGCAACTCGTCGAGGTCGACCCGCCGTGCGCCCAGCTCGGCGGCGATCACCGGATCGAGCTCACTGCGCGACTGATAGACGATTTCCATGCCGAAGGCCTTGGCCCGGCGCGCGGTCGCCTGCCCGATGCCGCCCATGCCGACGACCCCGAGGATCTTCCCTTGCAGGCTGGACCCGAGCAGGAAGAACATCCCCCACTTCCAGGCCTGGCCGGAGCGGATGAGCCTCTCCCCCTCGCCGAGACGGCGGGTCGCCATGAGGATGAGGCCCATGGCGATGTCGGCTGTGGCGTCCGTGAGCACCCCTGGCGTGTTGGTGGCTACGATGTCCCGTTCCGTGCAGGCCGGGACGTCGATGTTGTCATAGCCCACCGCGACGTTCGCGACGACCTTGAGCTGCGGGCCGGCGGCGTCCAGCAGCTCGGCGTCGATGCGTTCAGTGAGCAGGCTCACCACGGCATCTGCCCCGGCGACGCGGCGCAGGAGCTCCTCGCGGCCGATCGACTCCGAACCCGTCCACGCATCGACCTCGTGCTCGGCGCGAAGCTTTTCGATCGCGGTTTCGGGAATACGTCCCGTGACGACGACCCGGCTCATGCCGTCTCGATCCACTCGCGCAGGCGGCCCAGGCCCTCGCTGATATCCGGCACCTCGATGCCCGAGTACGCGAGTCGGATGTACTGCCGCTGCTCACCGGGCAGGCGGCGGCCGAAGTGCTCACGCGTGCAGAAGGAAACGCCGGTCTTGTACAGGGCATCGCCGGCGAAGTCTCCGACTGCCGTGTATCCCATGCGCTCCATCGCCTCGGTGACATCAGGGAACAGGTAGAACGTCGATTGCGGCACGGCGACGCGCATGCCCGGGATGGAATTCACGAGCTCGCAGGCAGTGTCCCGACGCTTCTGCAGGACGTCAAGCATCTGCTGCACGGATTCCTGGGGGCCGCGGAGTGCTTCGACGCCGGCCCACTGCACGTAGTGCGTCGTGCACGACTCATCGTTGGTGTTGAGCGTGCTGAGCACCTTGGCGATCTCGAGCGGTGCGACGGCGCAACCGAGACGCGAGCCGGTCATCGCGAACTTCTTGCTGAACGTGTACAGGATGACGGTGCGCTCGGCCATGCCCGGAAGAGATGCGATTGAGCTGGAAACGCCCTCGTAGCGGGTCTCGAAGTACGCCTCGTCGGAGAGCACCCACAGGTCGTTTTCGATCGCGAGCTGTGCGATGGCCTCCCGCTCGCCCGCCGTCGACTCGGCCGAGATCGGGTTCTGCAGGTCGTTGTAGATGATGGCGACGGTGTTCGGGGTGATCGCGGCCCGGATCTGGTCGAGGTCGATCGAGAAGCCCTCGCTCGTGGGCAGGTAGCGGTATGGCACGGCCGTGCCGCCAAGGTACTCGATCTGCGATTCGTAGATCGGGAAGCCGGGGTTCGGGTAGAGCACTTCCTGGCCGGGGTTCATGACCGCCTGCAGGAACTTCGTGATGACGGGTTTGCCTCCCGTCATCACCACCACGTTGTCGGGCGAGAACTCGATGCCACGGCGCGGGCCGATGTCATCGGCCAGTGCTTCGCGCAGTTGGGGAATGCCGGGGCCGGGGCAGTAGCCCGTGTAGCCGTCCGCGATTGCCCGGTTCATTGCTTCCACGATGTTCCCGGCCGTGGGGATGTTGATGTCACCAAGATGGAAGGGGTACACACGGTTCCCCTTCGCCTTCCAGGCGGCCGCGGCCTGGGCGACGCTGAAGGCGGTTTCGGTGCCCAGTCGTTCGAGCCGGTGCGCGAGTTGCTGCATACTGTTCCACTCCTCGTTGAGTTGACTATCAATTCTCCAGCGAATTTCAGATCAAGTTTAGGACTAATATATCAAACCATGAATTAAGATATACGAACAGTCTCAAGGGGAACAAAGGTTCTTATTTACGAGACAAGTCGTCCTCTGGCGCGAGGTCCGGGACGGGCGTAGCGTCGGTTACATCCACGCGGGAGCAGCGAAAGTCAGCCCGCGCCCCGCGCGGCCCATAATGCATTCGTATGAAGGAGCCGGCAGTGGCTGGATGGAATGCTGACACGGCGGCTGGACCCCTTGGGTCAGGCACAGTGACTTTGGTTGAAGGATCGTCCTTCTGCATTTCATCGGCCAATGGAGACATCCATCCCGAACTCCCGCACGGGGTCTTTCACCTGGATACCCGCATCCTTTCCCGCTGGAATCTCACTATCAACGGCAAGCCCCTCGAACCCCTGGCTGCTGAAACAAAGGAACCGTATCGGGCCCTATTCGCTGGCCGCCTGCAGCTCTCGGATGGGTATGCGGACAGTCCATTGATCGTGGAACGGCTGCGTGAGGTGGGGGCAGGGATCCGGGAGCGGATCACCATCCGCAATTACTCGGCTGAGCCGGCTGGGTGCCAGATTGTGCTGGCCATTGAGGCGGATTTCGCCGACTTGTTCGAAGTGAAAGAGGCACGGATCCAGCGGCGCTGGGCGGAGACACGCGATCAGGACGGCGACTCGCTGGAAATCCAGGCCTGGTGGCAGGACGTCAGGAAGGGCGTAGTCGTCAAGGCGGATGGGGCCAATGCCACGGCCGACGGGCTGACATTTGAGATAGTGGTCCCGCCCTATGGGCAGTGGAGTACTCGATTGAATGTTGTGCCCACGGACAACGGCGCTCGCCCCGACGCACCGTTTGTTCATCCGGCGCCTGGCGAAATGTCTCCGAGTGACCGGCGTCGTCAAGAGTGGGTGGCGAAGATTCCGGCGCTGCAGATGGGCAACCGTTCCATCCAGCGGACGCTGCGGCGGAGCTACGACGACTTGGGAGCGCTGAGAATCGAGGACCCTGGGCATCCTGAACGGGTGGTTGTCGCCGCCGGAGCGCCCTGGTTCATGACCCTGTTCGGTCGTGATTCGCTCTGGGCTTCGGAAATGTCGCTTCCTGTGGATCCTTCCTTGGCACTGGGAACTCTGAAGACGCTGGCTGACCGCCAGGGCACCGTTGTGGACGTGATGAGCGAAGAGGAGCCCGGCAAGATCCTGCATGAGGTGAGGCTCGATGTCTCCAGCGGGCTGGCGCTGGGCGGCAAATCCGCCTACTACGGAAGCGTCGATGCAACTCCGCTGTTCGTGGTCGTGCTGGGGTCCGTCAGTCGCTGGGGTTTTGACAAAGAGACCATCGCCACCCTGTTGCCCAACGCTGACCGTGCCGTGGAGTGGATCCGCGAATACGGGGACCGGGACGGGGACGGCTTTGTCGAGTATGAGCGCCTCAACGATCATGGGTTGGTCAATCAGGGATGGAAGGATTCCTGGGACGGCATCAACTTCGCCGACGGAACCCTCGCGGAGCCACCGATCGCACTGTGCGAGGTCCAGGCCTACGTCCACGGCGCATACGTGGCGCGCTCCTGGATGGCATACGACGCCGGCGACCTCGCCTTGGCAGCCGAGCTTCGAGACCGGGCCGCGACGCTGAAGCGGCGGTTCAACGAACAGTTCTGGCTCCCGGACAAGGGGTACTACGCCATCGCGTTGGACCGCGATAAGCGGCCGGTGGATGCCTGCGCTTCCAATATGGGCCACTGCCTCTGGTTCGGCCTTGTGGATGAGGACAAGGCGCCACAAATGGTCGAGCGTCTGATGTCCCCGGAGATGTTCAGCGGATGGGGCGTACGGACCCTCGCCAGCGACATGCGGGCGTATAACCCTGCCAGCTATCACAACGGGTCGGTCTGGCCCCACGACAACGCGCTCATTGTGGCAGGGCTGCTTCGGTATGGGTTTGTGGAAGAGGCACAGCGGATAGCGACTGCCCTGCTGGAAGCGGCCGAATACTCGGGCGGTCGATTGCCGGAGCTGTTCTGCGGCTTCAGCCGCGACCAGTTTGCCGAACCCGTGCCCTACCCCACGGCCTGTTCGCCACAAGCTTGGGCCGCCACCACACCGATCCTGCTGGTGACCAGCCTGATGCGCTACGACGCACACATTTCCCAAGGGGGGCTATGGCTGGACCCTGTCCTGCCGGATTCCTACGGCAAACTGCACATCACGAACGCGCCTATGGGCTCCGGCCGGATCACCATCGACATATCCGGTTCAGCAGCCTCCGTTCAGGGCATACCGGAGGGCTTGGTGCTCCACCGCGGGCAACGGCCGTGGATAACCGATCTCGTGGAGCAAGCCAAACTGCATCCGGAAAAATAGGGAATGGAGGACCAGCCGGTCACCGCGAAAGGCGAGCGACCGGCGTCGTACATAGCGGCAGCGCAAGGCGCCGGACGGTGTGATCCGGCAGCGCAAGGCGCCGGACGGTGTGATCCGGCAGCGCGCGTAAAAGGGCCCCCGCCCCCAGACCGATACAAAGCCGCGGCAGCGGGTCGCGGGGAATAGCGCGCAGAGGATCAGCGCCGTCCGGCGCCAACCAACCGCGCCGTCCGCACCCGAAAGAGGTGCGCCGCAGCCCGCGGCGGGCGGGAGTGGTCTTCCCTAGGCAGCAAACAGCGCTGAACGGACGGCCTTTTCGAAGCCGTCGACGTGAATTCGCGCCAGTTCCGCAGCCCTGGCCTCGTCGCCGTCGATCACCGCACCGAGAAGATCAAGGTGTTCATGCACGTGGCGGGAAAGATCAGGCAGGCGATCGAGGACCATGCACCAGATCCGTGTCGCCAGGTTGTCGTAGCGGATCAGCACATCCTCCAGGTGCGGATTTGCCGCTGCCGCATAGATCCCCTGGTGCACGCGGGCATCAAGTCGGAGCGTCTCCACCACGGAGGCGCCGTCGACCTCGAATGACTCGACTGCACGCATCACGGAGCGCAAGTTCTCCCTGGCTGCCGGTGTCGCAACCCGAGCCGCCCGCGCGGCCGCCAGTGGTTCGAGCTGGGCGCGGATCTCCGAAATAAACGCCAGATCGGTCACCTCTACGCGCGTGGCGAAAGTTCCCCTTCGCGGATAGCTAATGACCAGACGGTCCAACTCGAGGCGCTTCAACGCTTCCCTCACAGGAGTGCGCCCCATGCCAAGGTCCCTCGCCAGCGCATCGTCGTTCAACAAGTCGCCCGGCCTGATGTCCAGCGTCAGGAGCCTGTCGCGTATCCGCTCGTAGGCCACTTCAGCCAGGGACCTCGGACTGGCGGCATCCACCACTTCCAGCGCTTCAAATACCACGGTACCGACCTTTCGCGTCCAGCCAAACGGACTATTGACCTCACTCGAACTCCAGTATACGCTAGTTCCCAGTCTGATATATCAGTAGCTAACTTGAAAATATATCTTTAGGAGGAGACATGACGCTCGTGGAGACGACTCCAACACAAAGCACACTTCCGCAGGCGAGTGCCTCTGAAGACGACCATTCCCGGAAGTTCGTGCTCACCCTGTCATGTATTGAACGGGCCGGCATCGTACAGGCGGTCACCACCTTCCTGTTCGAACGTGGTTTCAACATTGAAGAGCACCAGCAGTTCGACGACGGACTCCGCCAGACACTGCACCTGCGCACAGCGTTTTCCGGATCCCCGGAGTACTCACCGGAAGCGCTCGAAGAAGAGTTCCGGGCCATCGCTGAGCGTTTCGACATGAAGTTCAGCTTCCATGACCAGACCAAGCAGCGCGTCCTCGTCATGGTGTCCAAGTTCGGGCACTGTCTGAACGACTTGATTTTCCGCTGGCGCGGGGGCAGCCTGGGCGGGGACCTGGTGCTGGTAGTTTCCAATCACGAAACCCACCGGGCCATGGCCGAGGCTGCCGGGCTTCCATTCGTACACATTCCGGTGACCCCGGACACCAAGGCGGATGCGGAGCGGCGCCTGCTCGAACTGGTAGACGAGTACAACATCGATTTGGTGGTTCTCGCCCGCTATATGCAGGTTCTGTCCGACGAACTGAGCCGCGCCCTGGAGGGCCGAGCGATCAACATCCACCACTCATTCCTGCCCGGCTTCAAAGGTGCCCGTCCTTACCACCAGGCGTACGACCGCGGCGTCAAGCTGGTGGGTGCCACGGCGCACTATGTCACCGCGGATCTTGATGAGGGACCGATCATCGAACAGGAAGTGATCCGCGTAGACCACAGCTATGGGCCGACTGCCCTTTCCACGGTCGGGCAGGATGCCGAGGCGCTCGCGCTTTCCCGCGCCGTGCGCTGGCATTGCGAGCACCGCGTGCTGTTGAACCAAACCAGCACCGTCGTCTTCCGCTAGCCGACGCCCAACAACAAGCAGCAGCAGTAGCCCACACACGAGAAATAGCAGGAGAAACCACATGGCATCGACGCCACGCATTGTCATCATCGGAGCTGGGATCGTCGGCACCAACCTGGCAGATGAACTGGTAGCCCGCGGCTGGAACAGCATCACTGTCCTGGACCAGGGACCGTTGAACATGCCGGGGGGCTCCACGTCCCACGCCCCGGGGCTGGTCTTCCAGACCAACGCCTCCAAGACCATGGCAACCTTCGCCAAATACACGGTCGAAAAGCTCCTGTCACTCACCGAGGACGGCGTCAGCTGCTTCAATCAGGTAGGCGGACTGGAAGTCGCCACCACCGAGACCCGCCTCGCCGACCTCAAACGCAAGCTCGGCTTCGCTGCATCCTGGGGAATCGAAGGCAAGATCCTTTCCCGCGAAGAGTGCAAGGAGCTCTACCCGCTCATCAACGAGGAAGACATCCTTGGGGGCCTCCATGTACCCAGTGACGGGCTGGCCCTCGCCGCCCGCGCAGTCCAATTGCTGATCAAGCGCACAGAGGCAGCCGGGGTGGAGTACCGCGGCTCCACCACCGTGACCGGGATCGAGCAGACCGGCCGCCGCGTCACGGGAGTCCGTACCTCCGACGGCGTCATCCCTGCGGACATCGTTGTCTCCTGCGCAGGCTTCTGGGGTGCCAAGATCGGCGAAATGATCGGCATGTCCGTCCCCCTTCTGCCGTTGGCCCACCAATACGTCAAGACAACTCCGGTGCCGGCACAGGAAGGCCGCAACGAACTACCCAACGGCGCTTCCCTGCCGATCCTGCGCCACCAGGACCAGGACCTCTACTACCGCGAGCACGGCGACCGCTACGGCATCGGCTCCTACGCCCACCGCCCCATGCCAGTGGACGTCGAGGAACTCGGCAGCTACGCGCCGGACAGCATCAGCGAACACAACATGCCTTCCCGCCTTGACTTCACCCTGGAGGACTTCCTCCCGGCCTGGGAGGCGACTAAGCAGCTGCTTCCGGCCCTGGCGGAAAGCGACATCGAAGACGGCTTCAACGGCATCTTCTCCTTCACCCCCGACGGCGGCCCTCTGGTGGGCGAATCCAAGGAGCTCGATGGCTTCTTCGTCGCGGAAGCCGTGTGGGTGACCCACTCGGCCGGCGTTGCACGCGCTGTCGCCGAATTGCTGACCACGGGCAAGTCCCGGATCGACCTGGGCGAATGCGACATCCACCGCTTCGAAGACGTCCAGCTCACCCCCGAATACGTCAGCGAAACGTCCCAGCAGAACTTCGTGGAAATCTACGACGTCCTGCACCCGCTCCAGCCCAAGCTCTCCCCCCGCAACCTCCGCGTCAGCCCTTTCCACGCCCGCCACAAGCAACTGGGAGGATTCTTCCTCGAATCCGGCGGCTGGGAACGCCCCTACTGGTTCGAAGCCAACGCCGAACTGCTGAAGGAAATGCCGGCCGAATGGCAGCCCCCGGCCCGCGATGCCTGGTCCGGAATGTTCAGCTCGCCCATCGCTGCGGCCGAAGCGTGGAAGACCCGCACCGCGGTGGCAATGTATGACATGACACCGCTCAAGCGCCTTGAGGTCTCCGGCCCCGGAGCACTCAAGCTGCTCCAGGAACTGACCACCGCGGACCTGGACAAGAAGCCAGGCGCGGTGACCTACACGCTCCTGCTGGACCACGCCGGCGGCATCCGAAGCGACATCACGGTGGCCCGCCTGGGCGAAGACAGGTTCCAGCTCGGGGCCAACGGAAACATCGACACCGCATACTTCGACCGGGCCGCGCGCCACCAGACCGAAAGCGGGTCCGCCAGCGACTGGGTCCAGGTGCGTGACACGACGGGCGGCACCTGCTGCATCGGTCTCTGGGGCCCTCTCGCCCGGGACCTCATCAGCACGGTCAGCACCGACGATTTCTCCAACGACGGCCTGCGCTACTTCCGGGCCAAGAATGTGGTCATCGGCGGAGTCAACGTCACCGCCATGCGCCTGTCCTACGTCGGGGAGCTCGGCTGGGAGCTTTACACCAGCGCGGACAACGGCCAGCGCCTCTGGGACGCGCTGTGGAAAGCGGGGCAGCCCTTCGGTGTCATCGCGGCCGGCCGGGCCGCTTTCAGCTCGCTCCGGCTTGAAAAGGGTTACCGCTCCTGGGGCACCGACATGACCACAGAGCACGACCCCCTCGAAGCAGGCCTCGGATTCGCTGTGAAGATGGCCAAGGACAACTTCGTCGGAAAGGCCGCTTTGGAAGGCCGCACCGAGGAAAACTCCGCCCGCCGCTTGCGCTGCCTGACCGTCGACGACGGACGCAGCATCGTCCTGGGCAAGGAACCGGTTTTCTACAAGGACCAGGCAGTCGGCTACGTCACCAGCGCCGCCTACGGCTACACCGTTGCCAAGCCGATCGCCTATGCGTACCTCCCGGCGGCCGTCTCCCTCGGTGACTCCGTCGAGATCGAGTACTTCGGACGACGCATCCAGGCCACCGTCACGCCCGATCCGCTGTACGACCCGACGATGACCAGGCTCCGCGGCTAGCACCACGGCCATCCAAAGGCTCGCGGTCCGGACTCATCCTCGCAACCAGAGTCCGGGCCGCTGTCTTTCCCCTCGACTCTTCTACCGCCCCAGCTCTCCAAGCCCAGCCTCGGAAGACCCAGCCCAGGAAGACCCATGATCAGTTCAGAAACAATCAACAATTACCTCACCAGGCTCGCATCACGGCAACCCACCCCCGGCGGAGGCGCAGCCGCTGCGCTTCACGCCGCCCAAGGGGCCGCCCTCGTTGCAATGGTCGCCAGGTACACCACGGGCGCCAAATACGAGCAACACGCCGCACTGGTCTCAAGGATCATCGCGGCCGCCGACGAACTTGTGGACGAAGCCCTGCGACTTGCGGACGCCGACGAACTAGCGTTCCAGGCTGTCATTGATTCCTACAAGCTGCCCTCCGGGACCGAGGCCCTCAACGAAGCGCGGTCGGCAGCAATCCAGGATGCCCTCGTTCACGCTGCACGGACCCCGGCACAGCTGATCAAGGTCTCAGGAGCCGTCGTCGAACTGGCCACGGAACTGTTCGACGCGGCAAACGCCAACGTGATCAGCGACATCGCAGCCGCCGCGGACGCTGCCCGCGCGGCCGCCACCACGGCGCGCGTCAACATCGACATCAACATTGTGGCCATCGAGGACGGCGCGACCCGTGCCCGGCTTGCCGAGCAGACCGACGGGATCGAAGAGAAGGTCGTCCTTGCGGCAGACTCGCTCGCGAAGCGCGTGCGCGAAAGGATCCTCGGTTGAACGCCACCCTGCTTTCCGGCAAGCCATTGGCCGCGCTCATCCAGCAAAGGGCCCGGGATGAGGCACGGAACCTAGAAAATGACGGAGTGCGCCCGGTCCTCGCGGTGGTCGTGGCAACAGACGACGAGTCCACGCATTGGTACGTCCGCTCCATTGAGCGCGCGGCCGAACGCGCGGGAATCGGCTGCCGGATTCTCGACCTCGGCCACGACGCCACAGAGCAAGTCCTGGCCAGCGTCCTGAAACACCTCAGCGCGGAACCGTCCGTCAACGGAATCATCTTGCAGGCGCCCCTGCCCGCCGGGGTCAGGACCGATGCCCTGGTCAGCCACATCGCACCGGAGAAGGACATCGACGGCGCGAACCCGCTCAGCCTCGGCCTGCTGGCCGTGGGGCAACCCGCCTTCGCACCTGCTACGGCCCGGGCCGTCGTCGAGATCCTCGACTACTACGACATCCCGGTGCCGGGCCGGAACGTCGTCGTCATCGGCCGTTCCGCCGTCGTGGGCAAACCGTTATCACTGCTCCTGCTGGAACGCGACGCCGCGATCACCGTCTGTCATTCCAAGTCGGGTCCGCTCGAGAGATACACGCAGACTGCCGACATCGTCGTGGTCGCGGCCGGGCGGACCGGCCTGCTCACCGGCGCCCACGTTTCCTCCGAGTCGGTAGTGATCGACGTCGGCACGAACGTCCTGCCCGACGGATCCCTCGTGGGAGACGTGGACGAAGCCAGCGTGCTGGGCGTCGCCGCAGCACTGACGCCCGTTCCCGGCGGCGTCGGCACCGTCACCACATCGCTGCTGCTCCTGCACACAGCCGAGGCCGCAAGGGAACAGTTCCGCTCGTTGATCGCCGGACCTGTCGGCTGACACAAGGGCAAAACCATGCCCGGCCCCGAGGGCAACGGTGCCGGGCATCCGGGACACTCAGTTTTGCTAGAGGACCGCCCGGATCAGGTTCTCGAAGTCGGTAACGTGCTTGGCGGTCAGGTCTGCAGCCGCTTCTGCCTCGCCATCGGCAATGCGTTCAAGCAGCTCCACGTGCTGGGCGATGTGTTCGGAAACCGGGGGGAGCTTCTCCAGCACGAGACTCCAGATACGGGTCGCCAGGTTGTCGCAGCGAATCAGGACATCCTCCAGATGCCGGCTGCCAGTCGCCCGGTAGATGCTGCGGTGCACTCTCATGTCCAAGCGCATGAGGTCCCGCTGTGCCAGGTGGCCGGCCAAGAGCTGCCGAACCTCCCGGGCAAGCTCCCTTAGCTCCTGCCGCGTCCGGTCCGAAGCCATTCGAGCGGCACGTGCAGATGCCGCAGGCTCCAAAAGCTGACGAATCTCGGAGATTTCAGCAAGGTCCGTAATATCCACGCCCGCGGCAAAGGTTCCCCTGCGTGGATAGGCCACCACCAGGTGGTCGCTCTCCAGCCTCTTCATGGCTTCCCGGATAGGCGTTCTTCCAACACCAAGCCGGCGCGAGATCAAATCATCATTCAAGGGCTCCCCAGGCTTGATATCAAGAACGATGAGCTCATCACACAGCACCCGGTACGCATACTCGGCATAGGACTCGTCATCCTGCCTCGCAGGCAGCTCCGACTCCCCCATGACCGATAACTTGCCGCTGCTCTCCACGTCTGATCCTTCCCGTTAGGTGACGGCGCCTTGACTCACCGGCCCCGTGAACATATTATCCCTACAACTAATATATCAATACGAGCGGGATAAGAATGTCACGAACTTCCTCCTCCTCACCGCCAGACCTCTCTATCCGGCCAAGATCTGAAGGTAAAGCCCATGGCCTCAAAAGCCCCCCGTGAAAATATCGACGAGTCAAAGCTGACTGTCACCAAACCCAAGTCAAAGGCCGTTGGCCTCCCTGCCGTCACGAACGCGCTGAAAATCTCCCTCGAGCAGATGGGCCCCCTGCGCAGCGTCCAAACTTTGCTGGCGGTCAACCAGGTGGACGGGTTTGACTGCATGGGCTGCGCCTGGCCGGAACACGACAAACGCCATACAGCCGAGTTCTGCGAGAACGGTGCCAAGGCCGTCGCGGAAGAAGCCACACGGCGCCGCGTCACGCCGGAGTTTTTCGCATCGCATTCCATAGCTGAGCTGAAGACGAGGGACGACTACTGGCTGGGGCAGCAGGGGCGGCTGACGCATCCCATGCTCCTGGACGAGGGCGCAACGCACTACAGGCCCGTGGATTGGGACGATGCCTTGGAGCTCGTCGCACAGGAGATCAGGGACATGGACAACCCGGACCAGGCGGTGTTTTACACCTCCGGCCGGACGTCAAACGAGGCGGCCTTCGCCTACCAGCTCCTCGTGCGCGGCGTGGGGACCAACAATCTTCCGGACTGTTCCAACATGTGCCACGAGTCCTCCGGTTCGGCCCTCGTCGAGACCATCGGCATCGGTAAGGGCTCCGTGAGCCTCAAAGACGTGGAAACGGCGTCGTTGATCTTCGTTGCGGGCCAAAACCCTGGCACGAACCACCCGCGCATGCTCAGCTCATTGGAGAAGGCCAAGAAGAACGGTGCGGTTATCGTGTCCGTGAATCCACTTCCTGAAGCCGGGCTGCTCAGATTCGAAAACCCGCAGAACCCCGTTGGCATGCTGGTTGGCACCGAACTGACCGACGACTTCCTGCAGATCAGGGCCGGCGGCGATCAGGCGCTTTTCCAGGGACTGGGCAAATACCTGCTGGAGGCCGAAGGTGCTGGAAGGACCAGCCCGGGCCTACAAACCGTACTCGACCATGACTTCATCAACAATCACACCGTCGGCCTCAATGCCTACCTGAAGCAACTGGAAGATGTTGCGTGGGAGGACATCCTCGAAGCGACCGGGCTGACGATGGACCAGATCAAGGCTAGCGGTGAGCGCCTGCTGGCTTCTAAGGCGACCATTGTCTGCTGGGCCATGGGCCTGACACAGCACAAGCATTCCGTGCCCACGCTCCGCGACGTCGTCAATGTCCTCCTTCTCCAGGGCAACATCGGCAAGCCCGGGGCCGGAGTCTGCCCCGTCCGCGGACATTCCAATGTCCAGGGTGACCGCACCATGGGCATCTTCGAGCAAATGCCGGAGAAATTCCACGACAGGCTGGACCACGAGTTCCAGTTCCTTTCCCCCCGGGCCCATGGCTACGACACCGTCGCGGCCATCCGGGCGATGCGGGACGGCAAGGTCCGGGTTTTCGTCGGGATGGGCGGCAATTTTGTGCGGGCGGCCCCGGACTCTGAAACCACGGAGCAATCCCTGGCCAACACCCGTCTTACGGTCCAGATCTCCACAAAATTGAACCATTCCCACTTGGCGACGGGGCGGCGCGCCCTGATCCTTCCCACGCTCGGACGCACCGAGAGGGACACGCAGAGGACAGGTGACCAAAGAGTAACCGTGGAGGATTCCATGAGTGCCGTCCACGCGTCCCGTGGACGGCTCAAGCCCGCGAGCGAGCACTTGATGTCAGAAGTGGCGATCGTCTGCAACCTGGCCCACCGGCTCTTCACGGACCGCGAAGGCCATCCCCTGCCCAACACGCCCAAGGCCGCTTGGCTCGCGCTCAGGGACGACTATTCGCTGATCAGGAAACACATCGAAGCGGTACTCGACGGTTTCGAGAATTTTGAGGAGAAGATCCAGAACCCGGGAGGCTTCGTCCTCCCCCACCGGCCCCGGGATGCGAGGGAGTTCGACACCGCTTCCGGCAAGGCCCACTTTACGGCGAACGACTTGGAGTACCTCCGCGTCCCGGAGGGCCGCCTCATCCTCCAGACGCTGCGCTCCCACGACCAGTACAACACCACCATCTACGGCAAGGACGACCGCTACCGTGGCATTCACGGCGGTCGCCGAGTGGTCCTCGTGAACGAGTCCGATGTGGCCGAACTGGGTTTCGAGAACGGCGACATGGTTCACCTGGTATCCGAATTCCGGGGCACCGAGCGACGGGCCGAGAATTTCCGCATCGTTTCCTATTCGACGCCAAAGGGCTGCGCCGCAGCCTACTACCCGGAGACCAACGTCCTCGTGCCGCTGGACTCGGTAGCCGACGTCAGCGGAACCCCGACGTCAAAGTCAGTCATTGTCCGCCTCGAGCCGGCAAGCGCAGGCAGCCATGAGTGATAGCCGGACCGCGGTTGCGGTGTCCTCCCCGGGGGTTGACCGTCCGCGGGTGGAACGGGCCGTCCGGGAATTCCTCCTGGCCGTTGGCGAAGACCCGGACAGGCCCGGCCTGGTTGAGACCCCCGCGCGCGTCGCCCGCGCTGCGGCGGAAATGTACGGCGGCCTCCACGAAGACCCCCTCGCCGTGCTGGACAAGACGTTTGACCTTGGCCATGAAGAACTCGTCATCGTCAAGGACATACCCTTTTACTCGACCTGCGAGCATCACCTGGTCCCGTTCCACGGCGTAGCCCACGTCGGATACATCCCCTCCCCGGATGGATTCGTCACGGGGCTGAGCAAACTCGCCCGGCTGGTGGACACCTTCGCTCGAAGGCCCCAAGTTCAGGAGCGGCTCACGACGCAGGTGGTTGATGCCCTGGTCACTTCGCTTCGGCCCCTCGGTGCGATCGTCGTCGTCGAGTGTGAACACCTGTGCATGTCCATGCGGGGCGTCAGAAAACCGGGGTCAAAGACCATCACCTCCGCGGTGCGGGGCGAGCTCCGGCTGCCGGCCGCCCGCGCAGAAGCACTGAGCCTGATACTCGGCCGCTGAAAAACCTCTGGACATGACCCGTTCGGCTCACGTAACATATTTCTGATATATCTTTAATCTAGGATCGACATATCAGCGTGGTTGCCTCTCTCATCCCCTGAACCGGTCTTGGGGAATCGCGTTTCCCGTAAGCGGTGCTTCGGTGGCCTGAATGCCTGGGGAGGTGAGCGCCGGAGCACCGCTTACGGGCAACGGGCAACCGTTGGCAACGGTTTCAGCGAACGTCCAACCACTGAATCAAAACACCATGAAATGGCCCTTAGGAGTGTCCATGTCAGGAAACAGAGCAGTCGCATACAAGGAACCTGGCGTAGTCGAGATCATTGACACCGACTACCCGACGTTCGAGCTCAAGGACGGCCCCGGCGTCAACCCCGCCAATGTCGGCCGGAAGGTGCCCCACGGAGCGATCCTGCGCACAGTGACCACAAACATCTGCGGCTCCGACCAGCACATGGTGCGCGGCCGCACCACTGCACCGCGGGACCTGGTCCTCGGTCATGAGATCACCGGCGAAGTGGTGGAAGTTGGCCCGGATGTGGAATTCATCAAGGTGGGCGACATCGTATCGGTGCCTTTCAACATCTCCTGTGGCCGCTGCCGGAACTGCAAGGAGCGCAAGACCGGCATCTGCCTGAACGTCAACCCGGACCGGCCAGGCAGCGCCTACGGCTACGTCGACATGGGCGGATGGGTCGGAGGGCAGGCCGATTATGTTCTGGTGCCTTATGCGGACTGGAACTTGCTGAAGTTCCCGGACCGGGACCAGGCCTTGGAGAAGATCATGGACTTGACCATGCTCTCGGACATTTTCCCCACCGGCTTCCACGGAGCAGTCACGGCCGGGGTCGGTGTCGGCTCTACCGTCTATATTGCTGGCGCGGGTCCGGTCGGCCTGGCGGCCGCCGCCGGCGCGCAACTGCTCGGCGCAGCAGTGGTCATTGTCGGTGACATCAACGAAAACCGCCTCGTCCAGGCCAGGTCATTCGGTTGCGAAACCGTCAATGTCTCCAAGGGCGACCCCAAGGACCAAATCGAGCAGATCCTCGGCGTGCCCGAAGTGGACTGCGGCGTGGACGCCGTCGGATTCGAAGCCCGCGGACACGGCAAGGACGCCTCGCACGAAGCGCCGGCCACGGTGCTGAATTCCCTCATGGACATCACGGCCGCCGGAGGCGCCCTGGGCATCCCTGGCCTGTACGTCACCGGCGATCCAGGTGGAATCGACGACGCTGCCCAGCACGGTTCCCTCTCGCTCTCCCTAGGCACCGGATGGGCCAAATCCCTGTCCTTCACCACAGGCCAGTGCCCCGTGATGAAGTACAACCGGCAACTGATGATGGCTATCCTGCACGACAAAGTCCAGATCGCCAAAGCCGTCAACGCCAAGGCCATCGCGTTGGAGGACGCTCCCCGCGGGTATGCCGAGTTCGATGCGGGAGCCGCCACGAAGTACGTGCTGAACCCCAACGGTTACGTCAAGGCCTAGCCGCCACGATTTAGGGGCCGGACCTAATCTGGCCCGCTCCCCGAAGGAACGGCGTTAAGGCCCAAGAAGGTGCCTTATCGCCGTTCCCGGGGAACAGCATCCCATTCGGAAAGCCTTCAGATAGGGGCACGGCTTGCCTGCTCACGATTTAGCCGATCGAGGCGGTCAACCGCGTCGGCCTTCGGGTCCACTGGCTGCTCGAAAGTCCGCGACGAGCTGGTCAGAGGCCCGCCGACTGGCATTCGATTGCGCCTCCCCCATCCCGGCGATGCCCGTGCCCCTGGCGGAAACCATCGGACGCACGCTTGCGCGAGCCGTCACAACGAGTCAAGACCTACCGCACTACGCATCCTCGGCCATGGACGGCTGGGCCGTCAGTGGCAGCGGACCCTGGACCTTGGTGAAACCGGGTCAACCCCTGGCACCGCACCATGCCAGCCCTATAGCCACCGGCGGACTGGTGCCTGTCGGTACCGACGCCGTATTACGCCGCGAAAGTGGCCAGACAAGCGATGACATAGCGGGTGTGCCCACGCTGACCCTCGGCTCCGAAGCAAGGCCCGGCGAACCGCGAAGCGGTCAGCATATCCGCCAAGCAGGCGAGGAAGCCGCTGCAGGCGAAGTGCTGATCCCCGCAGGCACCGTACTCAATCCCGCCCATATCGCCCTTGCCGCGATCGCCGGCCACGACGAGCTACACGTCTTTGGCAAGCCACGAGTCGCGATCCTTTTGACGGGCTCGGAAGTGGTCACCTCCGGGACGCCCGCGCCGGGACAGGTCAGGGACGCATTCGGCCCGCAGTTGGGCACGGTCCTTGCAATGCTGGGAGGCGACCCGGTGGGACAGCGAAGAATCGGGGACTCATATCAGGAGTGGCTCGCCGCCCTCAGCGATACGGGCACCCGCCCGGCGGAGCGGCCCGACGTCGTGATCACCACAGGCGGAACCGGCCGTTCCGGAACGGACCACTTCCGCAACGCCATAGCCGCGCTAGGCGGGAGGCTGCTGCTGGACGGCGTCGCCATGCGTCCCGGACATCCCGCGGTACTGGCCGAACTGCCGGACGGGCGCTTCGTCGTCGGACTGCCTGGAAACCCGCTGGCCGCCATGATGGCACTGATTACCATTGGTGCGCCCCTGATCGCGGCATTAGGACACCGTCCGCTTTCGAACCTCAGCCTGGTAGCGTCCGGTACCGCGATTGGCGCCGATCCGGGCCGCACCCGCCTTATGCCCTTCCGCTTTGACAACGGGCTGGCATCCCCTGCCCATCACACTGGCCCGGGAATGATGAGGGGACTCGCCTGGGCCGATGGTGTCCTGGCTGTGCCTCCTCACGGCGCCCAGCCAGGGGACCCGGTTCCCGCCCTGCCACTCCCATGGACCCCGTCCCTGACCGCCGGCTCGGCGGGAAGCCACCTGTTCAATGCCCCTACGGTTCCGGTCTAGGATTTAGAGAAACAAGAGGGAGGTTTCAGCCTCTTGTTTCGCCGCAGAAAGACGTAGGTATGGCTCATGGCCACAATTGACTTTGACTCCGAAAAAGGCGGAAACGGGCAGCCCGGTGGTGTGCAGTCCGTTGACCGTGCCCTCCAGATCCTCGAAATCCTTTCCCGTGACGGACACGCCGGCGTGAGCGAAATCGCCGAGGAAATCGGCATCCACAAATCCTCGGTCTCTCGACTGCTGGGCTCGTTGGTGAGCAGGGAGATGGTCCATCAGAACAGCGACCGGGGAAAGTACCAGTTGGGCTTCGGCATCCTGCGGCTCGCCAGTTCGATTCCCGGCCGGCTCAGCCTGGTCCGCGAGGCCCGGCCCGTGTTGGAGAGTCTTGCGGACGAGTTCAAGGAGACCGTGAACCTCGCTGTCCTGAGATCGAACTATGCCGTTAACGTGGATCAGGCCATGGGACCGTCGTCGTTGGCCACTTATGACTGGGTGGGCGGCTTGACGCCGCTCCACGCCACCTCAAGCGGGAAGGTTTTGTTGGCTGCACTGTCCGCCGACGAACGGGACCGCATCCTGACGGAAGCGGGGTTTTATGCCAGGACTCCCCGCACTATCACCAATCGGGAAGACCTCGAGAAGCAGCTGATCGATGTGGCCCACGATGGATATGCGGAGACACGCGAGGAACTGGAGATCGGCCTGAATGCGATTGCGGTTCCGATCTACAACCACTTGGGAACCGTCATCGGAGCCGTCAGCATCTCCGGACCCGCGTTCCGGTTTGACCCGCAGAAGATCCCCGGACTTATTGACGCCCTTCGTCAGGCCGGAATCCGGATCAGCGTGCAAATGGGCTACACGCACCGATGACCCCGGGCACTGGGGCACGGGGTCATCGGTAAATGGCTGGCGGGGATATCTACCTCCAGGAATCCGACGAGACCCCAGCCTCCCTCCCGGTATCACCGTGGACTGTCACGCCTAGCAGCCACGCGTGACAGCCAAGCACTGCAGATGCATCATCAATAGAGGGGTAGTGATAGCGGAAAGAGCAGAACAGCATGAGCACGCACACCGCGACAGAAGAGACCCCCAGCTCCAACGCGACTGAGTCCGCGCTCAAGGTCGATGGACTATGGAAGATCTTCGGTCAGAAGTCCGATGGGATCATCGGCACCCCGGACGAGCACCTCTCGCGCAAGGAGCTCCAAATCAAGACCGGCTGCGTCGCAGCCGTCAAAAACGTCTCGTTCGAGGTGGCCCCTGGGGAGGTCTTCGTGGTCATGGGACTCTCCGGCTCCGGCAAATCGACGCTCGTACGCCTGCTCACCCGACTGATCGAGCCGACGGCAGGAAGCGTCACGATCGGCGGCGAGGACGTTATCCACGCGAGCAAGGCCCGCCTCCGGGCGATGCGCCGGACCCACATGGCGATGGTATTCCAGCAGTTCGGCCTGCTCCCGCACCGCAAGGTGATCGACAACGTCGCCTACGGCCTCGAAGTCCGCGGGGAGGGCAAGTCCCAGCGCCGCGCCCGGGCCCAGGACATGGTCGACCTCGTCGGCCTGACCGGGTACGAGAATTCGTTCCCCGACCAGCTCTCTGGCGGCATGCAGCAGCGCGTCGGCCTTGCCCGGGCACTCGCCGTGGACCCGCGGGTCCTGCTCTTCGACGAGCCGTTTTCCGCCCTTGACCCGCTCATCCGCCGCGACATGCAGAACGAGGTCCGCCGCCTGCACGAGGAGGTGGGGAAGACGATGGGCTTCATCACCCACGACCTCCAGGAGGCCCTCAAGCTCGGTGACCGCATCCTCATCATGCGCGACGGAGAGGTCGTCCAGATCGGAACCCCCGCCGACATCGTCGCCAACCCCGCTGACGACTACGTGCGCGACTTCGTCTCGGATGTCCCCCGCTCACACGTGCTCACGCTGCGCTATGTGGTTCGGCCCCCGCGCGAGGGCGAGGCCCTCGACGGGCCCGTGATGCAGGCCGACCGCATCGTGCGCGAAGCCGCCCGGCAGGTCCTCCACTCGGAGCTGCCTGTAAGGGTTTTCGACGGCGAGGAGTTCCTCGGCATCGTCGACGACGAGGATATCCTCCGCGTCGTCGTCGCCGAGGAGCCGTCCCCGGCTTCCCACCAAGGCGGCGCCGGGTGAGCGTCGCCACAGAGCGGGCCAACCGTCGACGACGGTCTGGGGGCGTGCGTCCCGACTCACCCGGAGGACGAACCCCTGCCACCTCGTCCGGAGGCCCTGCTGTCCTGGGATTCTGCCGACGTCATTGGCGCCCGGTCTCGCTCGTGGGGATTTGCGTCGCCTGGCTCGTGCTCTGGGCCACGCTCAAGGGCCTGGACACCCTCGAGTTGGGCGGCGCAGACAAGACGGACTTCCAACTCTGGCTGAACAGCGTCCGCGACGCCTTTGACAGCGCCCGCACCAACTCCTTCGTCTTCCAGCACATCGTCCAGCCGATCACGGACGGAGTCAACGGGCTTGTCACCTCTCTCCAAGGTATCTTCAGCCAGGCCTCGGACGGACGCCCGGTGCCGGAGATCGGCTGGCTCGGCGTCGTCGCACTCCTCGCCTGGCTGGCCCTGGCGTTCGCCGGCGTGCGCTCGATGCTCCTCGTCGGCGTGTGCGTGCTGCTCTTCGGGTTCTTCGGCTACTGGGCACAAAGCATCGACACGCTCATCGTCACGTTCTTTGCAGTCGGCATCTGTACAGTCGCGGGCCTCCCGCTAGGCATTGTCATGGCCCGAAGCCGCCGAGTCTCGGCCGCGGTCTCACCTTTGCTTGACCTCATGCAGACCCTGCCGTCGTTCGCCTACCTGGCCCCGCTCGCATTGGTCTTCGGCATCGGTCCCGCCGCCGCGATTGTCACGACCATCATCTACTCGCTCCCGCCGCTCGTGCGCATCACCGAGCACGGCATCCGAGGGGTCTCACCGGCCACCCTCGAGGCCGTCACGTCCATGGGCAGCACGCCCTGGCAGGCCCTCGTGAAGGTGCAACTTCCCATGGCCCGGCGCACTATCGTGGTCGGCATCAACCAGTGCACGATGGCGGCGCTCTCGATGGCCACCATAGCCGCGCTCATCAACGGCCCTGGCCTGGGCACGCCGGTGCTCCAGGCGCTCCAGTCGCTCGACGTCGGCTCGGCGTTTGTCTCCGGCCTTGCCATCGTGCTCATGGCGATCATGCTCGACCGCACCACGACGAGCGCCTCCGAACGCTCAGGCATCGAAGCCCGCATACTGCGCGGGTCCGGAATGGCTCAGGCCGGCACATTCGGGGGCCAGCAGATGCGTCGGACCGTTATCATCGCAGGCGCCGTCGTCGCCGCTGTGGCCATATATCTCTCGCACATCTATCTTGCGCTCTCGAAGTTCCCGGCTTGGCCCGACCTCGGCGCCCCACTAGCGAAGGCCGTCTCTACCGCCACTGACTGGACGGTCGGCACGTTCTCAGGCTTCACGGAATGGCTCAAGAACACCGTCACCGCGCTTCTCGTCGACCCATTCCAGTCGGTGCTCGCACAGTCCCCGTGGTGGGCCATGGCGCTCGTGCTGCTCGGAATCGCGTTCGTGCTCGCCGGCCGGCGGGCCGCCACAGTCACGATCGTGTGCGAAGCCGTGATCCTCGGAACCGGGCTGTGGAATGAGAGCATGAAGACGCTCGCGACCACGCTCGTAGCCTCGTTCGTTGTGGTCCTCGTCGCCGTCTGCCTGGGCGTCTGGATGGGTCGGAGCAAGCCCGCCGACTCGGTCATCCGACCCGTGCTCGACGCCTTCCAGACCATCCCGTCCTTCGTATACCTAGTGCCGGCCCTCGCCCTCTTCGGTCCCACACGATTCACGGCGATCGTCGCCGCGTTCGCTTACGGCGTGCCCATCGCGACGAAGCTAGTTGCGGACGGGATCCGAGGTGTATCGCCAGTTGCCGTGGAGGCCGCGGAATCGCTCGGAACAACGTCGTGGCAGATGATCGCGAAGGTCCAGCTCCCCATGGCCCGCGCGGCAGTAGTCCTCGCCGCCAACCAGGGCTTGCTCTACGTCCTGTCCATGGTCGTCGTCGGCGGACTCGTCGGCGGCGGAGGACTCGGCTATCTCGTAGTCGCCGGTTTCTCCCAGAGCCAGCTCTTCGGAAAGGGTCTTGCCGCCGGCATCGCCATCACCGCGCTCGGAGTCATGCTCGACCGCATCACCCAACACGCCACTGCCCGCTTCGGCAGCACCCGATAGAGGAAAAGCCGTGAAGAAATCACTGACGGACCCTGGCCTAAAGATTAGGAAGAGAGCGTCTGCCGCAATTGTCCTCACCGCGGTCCTCGCGCTCACGGCATGCTCCGGCGATATCCCTAGCGCAACCCCGCCAAGCGGAAAGAGTGCATGCGGCACGTTCAACGTCGCCGTAAACCCTTGGGTCGGCTACGAGGCGGACGCCTACGTCGTAGGGACCGTGGCCAAGGAAAAGCTAGGCTGCACCGTAAATTACAAGACCCTCAAGGAAGAGGTGTCATGGCAGGGCTTCGGCAGCGGCGAGGTAGACACCGTCCTTGAGAACTGGGGCCACCCCGAGCTCGCGGACAAGTACATCAAGCAGCAAAAGACTGCGGTCGACGCCGGGCCGACCGGCAACACCGGCGTGATCGGCTGGTACGTGCCGCCATGGATGGCCAAGCTGTACCCGGACATCACGGACTCCAAGAACCTCAACAAGTACGCTGACTTGTTCAAGACCTCCGAGTCCGGAGGCCAAGGCCAACTCCTCGACGGCGACCCCTCCTTTGTCACCAACGACGCAGCCCTCGTGAAGAACCTTGGCTTCAACTTCAAGGTCGTGTACGCGGGCAGCGAACCAGCGCTCATCCAGGCCTTCCGGCAAGCCGAGCAGAACAAGACCCCGCTGATCGGCTACTTCTACGAGCCCCAGTGGTTCATGGCGGAGGTCCCGCTCGTCAAAGTCAACCTCCCTGCCCACACGCCCGGCTGCGACGCCGACGCGGCCAAGGTCGCCTGCGACTACCCCAAGTACGACCTCAACAAGATCGTATCGACCAAGTTCGCCAACTCCAGTAGCCCCGCGTATTCTCTCGTCAAGAAATTCACGTGGACGAACCAGGACCAGAACACGGTTGCCGGGTACATCGCCAAGGACAACATGAGCCCGGATGCCGCCGCCCAGAAGTGGATCGACGCGAACTCGGACAAGGTCGCCGCCTGGCTCAAGTAGGTTCGTTGTTCCCAAGGACCATCGGCCGCAGCCGAAGGACTATACGCAACAAGAATCACGATAAGCAACACATTTGCGCAACATCCCTTGACAATCACTGTGATCTAACGCACTCTGTTGCTTATGGCGAATTCTGTTGTTCCATGCGGAACAATTAGGAATTGGCGCTACCGGTATTTGCGAGTCCCTTCCCAAATGAAGGAGACGTGCTTCATGCCCAAGGCCTGCGAGGGAAGCACTACGCCTATCCACCGACGAACCGAACCTGTCACAAGGTGCCGGCCGACGGCCACATATGAGCCAATTGCAATATTGAGCAAAAGGAACCGTTATGACCCAGAAACCGAAGCTCCTCAGACACAGGCGGCTAGAGGTGTCCGACGTCAACGTCGTCAACCAGCCGATGCTCAAGAAGGCACTCGGCGGTACGATCGTCGGCAACACCATGGAATGGTACGACGTCGGCGTGTTCGGCTACCTGATAACCACCATGGGCCCCGTCTTCCTCCCGGAAGCTGACAGGTCCGTCCAAACCTTATTCCTGCTCGGCACCTTCGCCGCAACATTCATCGCCCGCCCGCTGGGCGGTGTCATCTTCGGTTGGCTCGGCGACAAGATTGGCCGCCAGAAGGTGCTGGCGGCGACGCTCCTGCTGATGGCGGCAAGTACCTTCGCCGTCGGACTCCTTCCCGGCTACGCTCAGATCGGCGTATGGGCCGCCGCCCTGTTGGTGATCCTGAAACTCGTCCAGGGCTTTTCCACCGGCGGCGAGTACGCAGGCGCCACTACCTTCGTCTGCGAATACGCACCCGATAAGCGGCGCGGCTTCTTCGCGAGCTTCCTGGACATGGGCTCGTATCTCGGCTTCGCATTGGGAGCCGCGATCGTGTCCGTGCTGCAACTGTCTCTGGGCCAGGCAGCCATGGAGGAATGGGGCTGGAGGCTGCCCTTCCTGATCGCCGGGCCGCTCGGTGCGATCGCCGTCTATTTCCGGAACAAGATCGAGGAATCCCCCCAGTTCCAGGCAACCCTCGACGCCCAGCAAGCACTTTCTGCAGATGCTGCCGCAGCCGACAAAGCCGTGGCCAAGGGACCCCTGCCAATCATCAAAGCTTACTGGCGCCAAATTATCCTCGCCATGATCCTTGCCGCCGCTGCCAACACCGTAGGTTATGTCTTGACGTCCTACATGCCGACGTACCTGACCGAATCCAAAGGCTACGACCCCATCCACGGCACGCTGCTAACCATTCCCGTGATGGTGATAATGGCAGCCTGCATTCCGCTGACCGGGAAACTGTCCGACCGCATCGGCCGCCGCCCCGTCCTCTGGGTCGGTGCCGGAAGCACCATCGTGTTCGCTATCCCGGCATTCCTGCTGATCGGCGTCGGCAATGTCTGGTCCACGCTCGCTGGCCTTGCCCTTGTCGCCTTCCCCGTGACGTTCTATGTCGCAAACCTCGCCTCGGCGCTTCCCGCGCAGTTCCCGACGTCGGGCCGCTATAGCAGCATGGGCATTGCCTACAACTTCTCCATGGCGCTTTTCGGCGGCACAACGCCATTCATCGTCCAAGGCCTGATCGAGGCCACGCACAATGACATGGCCCCGGCATACTACCTCATGGGCACTTCCATCATCGGTGCGATCGGCATCTACTTCCTGCGCGAATCCGCCCGGCGGCCGCTGCCCGGCTCCATGCCGAGCGTTGATACTGAGGCCGAGGCCCGCGAGCTGGTCGCTACCCAGGACAACAACCCGCGGATCGACCTGGACGGAATGCCGTTCCTGGAGGATCTGGCATTCGAAAATACGGCCAGACCTTCACTGCGATGATTCTCGAGGACTGAACTAATGCCCCGGAACTCGGCCGACGGCGTGAGTTCTCCGACCGGCTGACCTGGCCGGACCGCACGCACGGTTCGGCCTGGTCAGCTCCGTGCCCCTGCCTGCAGCCCCCAAAAGAAAGAAACCAAATGAATGATTCTCAGTCGCAGGAAAACGTACTTCGCATCTCAGGTGCTGGCAGCGATCCGATAGTCCTCAACTTCGAAGCCTCCGAATCCGTCACGGTCCGGCTGCAAATCGACGCCAAGTGCAACTGCCAAGACGAAAGTGGCGCCGCCAGCCGGCCGGGTTCGTATGCCTATAGCGATCCGGCGGGCCGAACGAAGCCAAGCAACGTTATCGATGCTCCATCGTGGCCTGGAAACATGGGTGTTTAGCTGAACATGCCCCAGCCGCGGAGCGGAAGCGATCACGCAGGGTCGCCGATGCTGAGACGGCCGTCCGGAACTCCGGCGGGCCTGTTCGACCGTTACGGACGCCGGGCCACCGACATGCGCTTGTCCCTGACGGACAAATGCAATCTCCGATGCACGTAC
>NZ_JBHVTT010000007.1:0-182019 GCF_042884555.1 Arthrobacter sp. NPDC058127
CATCGTCGGCATCGACCGCTTCATGAGCGAAGCCCGCGCCCTCACCAGCACCGTCTGTAACATCGTCTCCTGCGTCGCCATCGCCAAGTGGCAGCGTGCGCTCGACACCGAGAAACTCCAATCCGAGCTCAAGACGGGCTACGTGCCCACCGAAGCCGAAAAGCTCCAGCTCACTGAACCGGCACTGGCACACTGACGGTGCCCTTCACGAGTCAGGCTCCAGCCCTCGGCAATAACCTGACCCGCCCACCCGGCGACCTCCGCCGGGTCCACACAAGGCTGCATCGGACACCCGGCCCTGCATATCCATCGCAACAGGTAACCCGACAGTCGGGCGCAGGAACCGGGTCCGGTGCCAACGTGGCGGGAAGCAGACACGCTGCTCCCCGCCACGTCCCCACCCGGACCGGATCAAACGGAACCAAAAACAAACCAGGGAACCCATGACACCCCCCTTGCAACAGACCACTCCGGACGAACTCACACAGGCACCGAGCGGCGCTCCGACGACAGAAATGGAGCGCATACCGGACTGGAACAAACTCACCCGCGCAGACGAAGTCGCAATCCGCCGCCACGATGGATCACTTTCCTCGGGACGGATCGACATGCTCTCCATGGACCGAAAGGTCTTCTGGATCATCCAGAATAACGGCAAAGGGCGCACGATGATCGAGAAGGACGAAGACACCACCGTATTCCGTCGCACATCGGGCCGCCGTAACGAAGGGCACACAGGGTCTTACCGGATATGAAGATTCATCAGTTCAGCTTGGCACGATGCAGCAGCAGTATCTCGTGCGGCATAACCCAAGCTGCCCGGTGCGGCAGCACCTAGCTCCTGGAGATGACTTTCAGACCGTCCGGGCGCGTCTTCCTCGTGGGTGAGACATGCCGATACAAGGTCTGGCGTGTGATGCCGAGTTCTTTGCAGAGCTCGCTGATTTTGGTGCCTGGCTACCCATGGACGCTGCGGCAACCCGCCCTCGGCCTTGAGCCGAACCCACGCGCGCCAGGGGACTCTCTATTTCAGGCGCGTCCCCTGGCAGGCAAGCTGGGTCGCAGTCGTCCACCCGTTGCGTTGATTGGGTGGGTCTGAAACCATCCGGCGGTTGGGTAGCCATGGTCAGGCGAGGGTGGTGAGCCTGAGCGAAGCGATCTTTGCGGTTCCTCCGGTGGTGTACAGCGACACGCCGGTGCTGGAGGGGTCTGGG
Source organism: Arthrobacter sp. NPDC058127 (assembly GCF_042884555.1). Classification (NCBI taxonomy): domain Bacteria; kingdom Bacillati; phylum Actinomycetota; class Actinomycetes; order Micrococcales; family Micrococcaceae; genus Arthrobacter; species Arthrobacter sp. NPDC058127. The sequence goes on from NZ_JBHVTT010000007.1 coordinate 1,215, forward strand.
AAGACCAGTTCGGTGAGGGTGACTTCTCCGTCTTGGGCGAAGATCTCCACAGAGCAGTGATCAACGAAAATGCGCAGGTTATACGCTCCATCCACGGCACGCAGGGGCGCGGTGTCGATCGATGCAAAGGCGCTGTGGAACGCCGTGTTGCCCGAGACCGTTCGATCCACGAGCAGTCTGCCGTCACCCGGACAGATGCCGATCCTTATACCTTCGTTGCCGTTGCCGCGGATCACGAGGCCAAATTCATCTGCGGAACCGGGCACAAACGTTACCTCGATGAGTTGCACGGCGCCCCCGCCTGCCACGGAACGGATGCCATCGACGTCGAGCTCCGTGTAGGCAACTGTGCGGGTAAGCGCTGCGGGGTCAATCAGTGCCTGCTGGGTGAGGTGCGGTGCCCCTTCAGAGGTGACCAGCGAGACCTCGCGTACAAGCGACATGGGGCTTCGCCACGGGGAGGTTGGAATGTCGTTGCCGTACTGCCAGTTGTTCATCCAGGCCATCATGAGCCGGCGACCGTCCGGAACGTTGCTGAAGGAAACGGCAGCGTAGTAGTCCCGGCCCCAGTCGAGCCAAAGATACTCGGCCATGTGCGCCGGATCCTGGTCGCCTTCAGTGACCGTGGTTTCGGACCTGAACGTCACGCCGTCGAAGTCTCCCACGAAGTACTGTCCCGCAGATCCTCCGTTCGGCCCGCCGGGATTGAGGTTAACCGTCAGCACCCATCTGATCAGGTCCTCGTTCCCGTCAAGTGGCAGAGGAAACAGGTCAGGACATTCCCAGACTCCGCCAGTAGCGTTGGCGGGCCCGAAACTGCTGAGGTAGTCCCAGCTCTTCAGGTCATCGGAACGGTACATCACGACCGTGAAATCCAGTGCCTCGACAGCGACCATTACCCAATAGGCGCCGGCCGGGCCGTTGTAGGGGAACACCTTCGGGTCGCGGAAGTTCGCGGAATTGCGGTTCAGGACCGGGTTTCCGTGGTACTTGGACCAGGTGTAGCCGCCGTCCGTGCTCCATGCGAGTGACTGGGCCTGGATCCCAGCGTGCTGTGAGTTCTCCTTGTAGGCACTTGTGTAGATGGCGACCAGGGGTGCAGCAGTTCCGTCGCCGAGTCCGCTGGTGTTGTGCTGGTCGTAAACGACGCTGCCGGAGAAGATGTCCTCGTATTCGTCGCAGGCAATAGCGACGGGTTGCTCTGTCCACGTGATGAGGTTCGTGGAGGTGGCGTGCCCCCACGACATGTTTCCCCAGACATTCCCAAAGGGGTTGTTCTGGTAGTAGAGGTGGTAATTACCCTCGTAGTAGATGAGGCCGTTGGGGTCATTGAGCCAGGTGTCCTTGCTGGCGTAATGCATCGCCGGCCGGAAAGCCTCACGTGTGGGCGCGGTTACCGCGGTCATGAATCAAAGTCTCATTTCATTTCGTCTTCCTGAGGAAGGCTGGGTGCGGCCATCCAGCCGGCGAACGGCGCGGGGCGCTGTTCGGCGGCTGGACGGATGCTGGTGTTATCAGTTGCTCTTGTATAGGTCGTACGTCCGCTTCGCGGCGGGATGCACCGGCCATGAGCTGGATGTCTTAGGTGGTAGAGCGATGGGGAAATGACTCCAAAGGCGGGAGAGCTCGGATCCTGAGTTAGGGGAAGAGGTTCCGAGCTCCTCCAAAGATCTCAGCCATGGTCCAGGCATCGAAGGAGAGCAGACTCACGGTACCCTCGGCGGCCAGGCTCACGTGCTCGCCGGCCAGGGTCGGGTAAACGCGGGCGGTGAGCGGCTTACCGTTGGCGAAAATTTCGACGGCGGATCGGTCCACCAGGACGCGCAGGTGCACCCGGCCGTCGGGCATCGGGAGCGGTCCGGACTTGTCGTCGACATCAACGGTTGGATCGAGGCTGCTCTGAGTCCGGTCGAGGCGGAGTGTGCCTTGGCCGTCGCCTTCAGTGGTCCGGCACAGCTCGATCACTGTTTCCTCCTTGGATTTACCGGAGACGCCACCGTCAGCCGATCCCAGCAAGCCCAGTCGCAGCACAGCACCAGGCTCGAGCTGCACATCCAGTTCGAGGTCCAGTTGGTTGCCGGACACGCCGGTAGCCACAGGTGCCCCGGTACCCACCAGCTCCTGTCCGGGCAGGCCCACATGGTCCCGGCGCAACTTTTCGATTTCAGGCACGGGCGCGAACACCAGGGTTCCGTCGTCGGCCACGGTTGTGACGCGCGGCAAACTCATGACGCCCGACCACCCGGCCTCGATCATCGCGGCGTCGCTGCGGCCCTCCTGAAGCCAACCAAACATGATGCGTCGGCCGGACTGATCCTGGAATGACTGCGGCGCATAGAAGAACCGTCCACCGTAGTCGAGCCGATGCAGCCCGGTGGGCTCGAAGGAGTTTTCCGAATAGCGGCCGGTCCAGTACAGCGGGTGGCGGGTGTCGCCGTTGTCCCATGCGGAAAAGACCAGCACGTCGGGCGCGTCGCCAGAAGTAGGAACCGTACCCAACGAGGCCCCGCTTGCCCGAAACAGGTCCACGCATTCCCACATGGTCCCGGTCCAGTCGGTATCGGCAGGATCGCCCTGGGAGGCGTCACCGATGAACAGCGGCCCCACGTATTCCCAGGAGCGCAGATCCTCCGACTCGTACAGGAACGCCGTGCCGCCGCGCCCACGAATGCCCGAACCTACCAGTTGCCGCCACTTTTTGCCCTCGCGCCAGACGCAGTGATCGCGATACGCCGTGATCTCCACCCCGGCCGGCGGGGCTGCGATGACCGGGTTCTGAGGAATTTTGCTCCAGCTCAGGAGGTCTGCGGATCCGACGGCAACGCAGGGCAACTCGTGCTCGCCCAGCCGTCCCGAGTACACCAAGGTGGGTGTTCCGCCGTCGTTCACCAACACCCCCGACCAGCAGCCGTCGGCGTCCGGACCTGCCGAAGGTTCCAGCGCCACCGGCTGGTCCGTCCAGTGGACGAGGTCGGTGCTGGTCGCATGGCCCCACTGGATGCGGTGGTGGAAGGCGCCTTCGGGGTTGTACTGGTAGAAGAGGTGATAGGTGCCGTTCCATTGGCTCACGCCGTTGGGGTCGTTCAGCCAACCGGCCGGGGACACGAAATGGAAGCGCGGCCGAAGGGGGTCCGCATCGGCGCGGGCAATCAGTTCGTCCTGGGGGACGGTGCCGAGCGGGTGCGTCGATTCTGTCATGCGGAAGCCTTGTTGTCGGTAGCTTCAGTTGCCAGCGCGTGACCGCCGGCTCCAGCCTGCGGGCGGTAGAGGTGGCAGCGCACCCAGTGGCGGTTTTCGGGGTCGCCCACACTGTGGCGAACGGGTTCCTCGGCCGAGCAGGCCTGGTTTGGGTCGCTGTCGAAAGCGCAGCTGGTCGAAGCCATCACAGCCTGCCGCAGCTCGGCCCGGCGGACGGGATCGTAGGAGCCCGCCCTGGCGGGATCCGGGACGGCTGAGACCAGCAGTTGCGTATACGGGTGGGCCGGGCTGGCCAGGAGGTCCAAGGACTCGCCCTCTTCAACGAGCTCACCGGCGAACATGACCGCCGTCCGGTCCGCGAGGTATCGGGCCGAAGCGAGGTCGTGTGTGATGTAGAGCATGGAGATTCCCTGCTCATCGCGGAGTTTGCGCATCAGGTTCAGCACGCCGATCCGGACCGAAACATCCAGCATGGAGGTGGGTTCGTCGGCGAGGATGACCCGTGGTTCCACGGCAAGGGCCCGGGCGATCGCGACTCGCTGGCGCTGCCCGCCGGAGAGCTCGTGCGGGTAGGAGTTCAACATGTCGGCCTGCAGGCCCACGGTGGTCATAAGCTCCTCGAGTCGCTGCTGTGTCTCTGTCTCGGAGCTGCCGCCCTTCCGGTGGATCACTAGCGACCTCCGCAGGAAATGCTCCACTCTGTGGGCAGGATTCAGCGAGCCGAAGGGATCCTGGAAGACCATCTGCAGTTGGGAGCGGAAGGCGCGCGATGCCTGGAAGCGGTCACGCTTGAGGACGTCGACGCCGCCAAGCAGGATCTCGCCGGAGCTCGGACGTTCCAGCCGGGCAACGCAGCGGGCCAGGGTGCTCTTACCCGACCCAGACTCTCCCACGAGGGCCACGATTTCTCCGCGGCCAATGGTCAGGTCTACGCCGTGCAGGGCCCGGACGGACTCCCGGGAGAACAAACCACCTATTGGGAAAGACTTTCCTAGTCCGCGGACCTCGAGGGCCGTAGCTTCTGTGTCGGCGGAGGGGCGCTGGGATGACAGCACAGCGTGGCTCATCGTGCGGCTCCTTCCATGATGGCGGTGTCATCAGCCGCTGAAGCGTCGGCACCAAACGGAGCCACGAAATGGCCGGGTGCTGCTTCGGTGAGGTCGGGGATGTTCCGGAACTTCACGCCGTCGGGCAGTCCGGTCAGCGGAACCCGCGGACCGGTCAGCGGCGGGAACGCACCCATCAGCGCCTGCGTGTAGGGGTGGCGAGGGTTGGCGTAGACGTCCTGGGCTTTCGCGGTCTCCACGATCCGGCCTCCGTACATCACGGCCATGCGGTGCGACAGTTCCACCATGAGGGACATGTCGTGGGTGATGAAGAGGACGGAGAATCCCAGTTCGCGTTGGAGTTCCTTGATTTGGGCCATGATTTCCTGCTGCACCACCACGTCCAGGGCGGTGGTGGGTTCGTCGAGGATCAAGAGGGACGGCTTGAGCGCCACGGCCATCGCGATCACCGCACGCTGGCGCATGCCGCCCGAAAGCTGGTGCGGGTAGGACTTGAGGCGAGCGGGGTCGATCCTGACAAGTTCCAGCAGCTGGCCCGCGCGTCGGAGGGATTCCTTGCGGGAGTAGCCGGCGTGTGTGGTGAAGATGTCCACGATCTGCTCGCCGATGGTGAGCACCGGATTCAGCGAGTTCATGGCCGATTGGAAGACCATAGCCACATCCTGCCAGCGGAAACGCCGCAGTTCCTCAGGGCTCATGGCCAGGACGTCCTTGCCGCCGAAGGAGACGCTGCCGGCGGCGATTTTTGCGGGGTCCTTGAGCAGCCGCATGATCGAGTTGGCGATGGTCGACTTGCCGCAGCCGGACTCGCCCGCCAGCCCGAAGACCTCACCGGTGCCGATGCTGAAGGAAACACGGTCGACGGCGGTGGTGGAGCGGGTGTCGCCGATGTACTTGACGCTGAGGTTCTTGACGTCGAGAACGGGCTCGTGGGAGCCGAAGGAAACTTGGGAGACTGTCACTTGGCGGCGCTCCTTTCGGTATTCTTTGGGGTTTTGATCTTCCGCAGCCGCGGATTAGTGACCTCGTCCACGGCGTAGTTGATGAGCGCCAGTGCGAACGCGACCAGCGCGATGCAGACACCCGAGGGAACAAAGACCCACCAGCTGCCGGTCAGTAGGGCGCCCTCGTTGCCGGCCCAGAAGAGGTTGTTGCCCCAGGAAACGGTGCTCACGTCACCCAGGCCAAGGAACTCCAGGCCTGCCTGGGCGCCGATGCCGTAAATCACGCAGGCAAGTAGCGTGCTCATCACGTTCGATGCCATGTTGGGCAGGATTTCGCGGAACATGATCCGGCCGGCCCGTTCGCCGGACACCACGGCCGCGGCCACAAAATCTTTTGAACGGATGGACAACGCCTGGGATCGCAATACACGTGCCGACCCAGCCCAGCCGGTGACCACGAGCACCAGGATCACGGTTCCCAAACCCGGCGGCAGGAAAGCTGCCAGGATGACAAGGAGCGGGAGTCCGGGCAGGAGCAGGAAGACGTTGGTCACCAGGGACAGTGCTTCGTCAATGAACTTGCCAAAGTACGCCGATGCCAGGCCCACCAAAATGCCGATGAAGGTGGATGCGAAGCCCACAGTCAGCCCGACGAACAGGGAACTGCGGGAACCATGGACAGTCAGGGCAAGCACGTCCTGACCTTTGGCTGTGGTGCCGAGCCAGTGCTCGGGAGACGGTTCCAGCGAGGCCATCGCGGTGATCCGCGACGGCTCTCCGGGGAACAGAACGGGGGCCAGTAACGCAAGCGCGATGAACACGAGCATCACGATCATGCCCACCAGGGCCTTCTTGTTGGTGATAAGTCCGTGGACGAAACTGCGGTTGGGCTTGCGGGCAGCTGTGGGCTCAGTGGGCTGCTTGAGAATTGTGGTTGTCATGATGGGTCCCTCAGTTGCTGCGCACACGCGGGTCGAGGCGGACGTAGAGGATGTCCACCAGGAAGTTCGCCAGCAGCACGGCGGCGGTGATGGTCAGGAACAGGCCCTGCATAAGCGGGTAGTCGAGGCCTTGGACGGCGTTGAGGAGTTGGTAGCCGACGCCGGGATACGCGAACACCACCTCGGTGAGCATTGCACCACCCACCACGAAGCCCAGGCTCATGCCGAAGCTCGTGACCGAAGGGAGCATGGCGTTCCTTGCCGCGTAGCGGAGCATGATGCGGCCCGGCCGGAGACCCTTGGCCTGGGCCATGGTGATGTAGTCCTCCGAGTTCGTGGCGATCATGGTGTTCCGCATGCCCAGCATCCAGCCACCGATGGACACCAGGACGATCGTCAACGCCGGGAGCAAAAGGTGAGCACCGACGTCGCCGATGAACTCCCAGGTGAACGCGGGCTCCAGTCCATCCGTGAAAGCGTGGCGGATCGGGAACCAGCCCAACACCACGCCGAACAGGTACAGGGCTCCCATGGCCAGCCAGAAGTACGGGAAGGATCCAATGAAGATCAGGAGCGGCGGCAGGGCGGAGTCGATCGCGCCGCCGCGTCGCCAGGCGGCCAGGATGCCGAGGAGATTGCCGATGATGGCGGCGAACACCAGGGCGGTTCCGCCCAGCAAAAGGGTCCAGCCGATCTGGCTGGCGATGACTTCGGTGACCGGGGTGGGGAAACGCGAGATGGAGACACCCATCTGGCCGGTCAGGATGTTGTGCATGTAGTCGACGTACTGTTCCCAGAGCGGCCGCGTATCCACGCCGAGCATCTTGCGCAGGGCTTCGATCTGTTCGGGCTGCATCTTGCCCTGGGTACGGGCGAACATGCGTGAGACGGGGTCTCCCGGCATGAAACGCGGGAGCAGGAAGTTCAGGGTGATGGAGGCCCAGAAGGCGATCAGGTAAAAACCCAGGCGGCGCAGGATGAAGCGCACGATTGCTCCGTTCGGGAAAGGCGGGGTCCGGGACGACAGTGGTCCCGGGCGGGAAAGATGAAAAGGTTCTCGGCCGGTGGGAACCGGAATATGGCAACTGCAGCCACCGGCCGAGAAGTGGCGCCGGCTACTTGCGCGGTTCCAGAGTGGTCAGGACAAGGACCGTGGTGGGGGAGCGGTCAGAGAGCGTTGCGTAGGGGTTGTCCTGAGTGGGCCATCCCGTGAAGTGAACGTCCGTGTAGTCGCCCCATTCGGGGCCAGAGAACAGCGGAACCGTCGGGGCCACCGCGTTGTATTCCGCCTGAAGCTGGTTCGCGATCTGCTTCTGTGCGGCTTCGTCGCCAGCAGCAGCGAACTGCTGCAGGAGATCATCGGCCTTTGGATCGCCGAAACGGTGGTAGTTCTCGGTGGCCTTGGCGCCCACCGGCTTGACGGTGGATGTGCCCATGGTGGAGCTGAAGTACTTGAACGGGCTGGGGTCGTTCGCGCTCCAGACGATGCCGGTGTCGAACGTTCCCTGCTCGTAGCCGGAGACGACGGAGGCCCAGTCAGGGGAGTCCACCTTGGCGGTCACGCCGATGGCCTGGAGGTTCTGGGAGATCACGTTGGCCACGGAGAGCCAGTCGGAGGAGCTGGCGCCCACGGAGATCTTGAACTCGAAAGGCTTGCCGTCCTTGAGGGTGCGCTTGCCGTCCGCGCCCTTGGCGTAACCGGCGCCGTCGAGCATCTTGTTCGCTTCGTCGACATTCAGCTTGGTCCAAGTGCAGTTGTTCGCCACATCGGCGTTCTTCCAGCTCGCGTAGTTGCCGGAGAGGCCTGTGCAGTCGGCCGGAGTGGCGTACCCGCTCATGCCGATCTTGGTGACCTGGTCACGGTCAACCGCCATGCTCAGGGCCTTGCGCACCGTCGCGTCATTGAACGGCGCCTTGCTGGTGTTCAACTGCCAGTTGATCATGGCGCCGGTCGGCGGGAACCAGAAGTGGCGGTGGTCCTTGTCCTTGGCGATGAAGGTCTTCTCGATGTTCGGGATGAACTGGGTGGACCAGTCCACATCGCCGTTGACGCTGGCCAGGTTGGCGGCATCGTTTCCGGACATCGCCAGCATCTTGATGCCGGCGATCTTCTGCTTGTCAGGCTGCCAGTAGTTCGGGTTCTTCTTCAGCACGAAGGACTGGGACTGGAAGCTGTCCACCTGGGTGTAAGGGCCGGTTCCCACGGGGTTGGCGTTGGTGTCCTTCGCCGGATCGGCGATGGATGACCAGATGTGCTTGGGGAGGATGGGGAGCTGCCCGATCTCATAGAGCGCGGGGGACCAGGGCTTGTTGAAGGTGAATGTCACCTTGTCGGTGCCCGCCGGAGTGACGGAATCCAGGTACTCGAAGCCGCCCTTGAGCTTCTTCTGCAGCTGGAAGGTGTAGGCCACGTCATCGGCGACGAAAGGCTGCCCGTCGGACCACTTCACGCCGTCACGCAGGGTGAAGGTGACGGACTTGCCGTCCTTGGCAGCGTCCCAGGAGGCGCCCAGCCAGGGGGCGGTGTTGCCTTTGGCCGGGTTGAAGACCAGTAGGGGTTCGTAGATGGCCTGCTGGACCATGGGGTTCACAGTGGGGGCGAAGGGGTTGAAGTTACGGTCGAAGGTGCTCATGTCCTCACGCGGGATGGTCAGGAAGGCGCTCGCGTTGGCTCCGGCGTCGGTGCCGGCGGACTTGTTGACGGTGGCAGCGCAGCCGGTCAGCAGCATTGCACCCACAGCCAGTCCGGCCGCTGCAATGCGGGCAGACCTCAAGAGTCGGGGTTGTGTCATGATGGGTATCTCTTTCCTATCTTCATCAGCAAGGTGAAGGGGTGGGTAAGGGTTTGCTCTTCGAAACTTGATTTCGCGGTCAGACCGAAGAGCGTTCTAGCAGCGGACAGTCGACCAATTGCTGGTCGGCAGTGATCGGCTGTCCTGCTGTGAGAGCTGCGAGCGTCTGGACTCCCAGTGCGCCCATTTTTTCGAAGGGCAACGCAACCGTGGTCAGTTTTGGCCTGAGGTAGGCCGCAATCAGTTCCTGGTTGTCGAAGCCGATCACGGCGATGTCCCCGGGGATGGTCAGTCCCCGTTCCTTGATGGCGTCATAAGCGCCCATCGCCATGCGGTCATTGAGGCAGAACAGTGCGGTCGGCCTGTCCTGCTGGGGGTAACGATCCAGGATTTGGCACGCCGCCTCGTAGCCTCCATCCGCCGTCGCATGCCCGGACACCACCAGCTCCGGATCCAGTTCGAGCCCGGCGCCGGCGAGTGCTTCGCGGGCACCCTCCAAACGCCCGACGGCCGCGGGAATGTGCGGGTCCAGGTTGATGACTCCGATCCTGCTGTGGCCGGCCCGGAGCAAACGATCGACGGCAACCCTGCCGCCCCCGCGCTCGTCCGGGACGATCGAGGGCAGCTTCCCGTCCGCGTCGAAACAATTGATCAGGACAGTGGGAACCTCGTGGGCGCTTTCCGGAACATGTACCCCGCGGTGGTATGTTGCCGCGTACAAAAGTCCTTCCACTCGTTGTTCCAGCAGCTTTTCCGTTGCTGCATCTTCCAGGCCTTGGTTGGGTCCTACGGCATCGGCCTGGTCGGAAGGCGCGATGAGCAGGAACCGGTGGTCAAGCCAGGCTTGATCCTGGGCGCCCTTGATGATGTCCACCGCAAACGGGGCCGTCACGATCTCGGTGACGAGTCCGTACCAATCACTGCGTTGGGAAGCCAGTGCGCGCGCTCCGGCATTCGGGCGGTAACCCAATGCCTGGACGGCGTCGTTGATGCGGATGCGCGTTTCCTCAGAAATGCTGGCGTTTTCGCGGTTGTTCAGCACGAACGAGACCGCCGTCCGGGAGACACCGGCGTGCTGGGCGACATCACTCATGGTGACACCCCGCTGCCGCACAGCCGCGGCTTTCTGGGGGGTGGTGGTTTTCGCCATTGAATGCTCCGTGTCTTCGTTGATCCTGCGCGCAGCACCAAGGGTTCGGTCTGAGGTCGTATCGCAATCGTTGGCAAGTAACGCGAGTTACCTTCAGCGGTGTGATTGAGGTTACACGCGTTACCTCGTAGCTGTCAACGGCTTCCACCGGCATGCGGGCAGTTGGTTCACGATCACTTGAGCCAGGCCGGGCGTCGGAGGATTTGACTGTTGACTTGTCCGATGGACAAGCCGTAGGTTCCCTTTTTGACAACGTTGTCTTCGTTCGGTGGATCTGACGCAAGTGCAGCATTTGAGTCGATCAATGCCCCCACACAACTAGCCGAGCGACAACCGGCATTACCTGCCTGTCACTGTCGACACGAAAGGTGAATACGTGCGCCGCACACATTCCGGTCCCGGTCTGACACCCGGACCAAAATCAAAAAAACGTCTCAACGCCCTGATCCTCGCCGCCGCTATGACCGCTGGCAGCGCCCTTCCGCTGTCCGCCCCGGCCCTGGCCGCGGACACCTCCGGGGCGGCCGCTACGGCTTCCGGCGCGGTCGGAACTTCCGCGCCCTACTCCGAGACATACCGACCCCAGTTCCACTTCAGCCCGGCGACGAACTGGATGAACGACCCGAACGGCCTGGTCTACTACCAAGGCGAATACCACATGTTCTTCCAGTACAACCCCTCGGGGGACACCTGGGGCAACATGTCCTGGGGCCACGCCGTCAGCACGGACTTGGTGCACTGGACGCAGCTCCCGCTCGCCATTCCGCAGGACGACAAAAACATGATCTTCTCGGGCAGTGCTGTCATCGATAAAGACAACACGACGGGCTTTGGCCAGCCGGGCAACCCCGCCATGGTGGCAATCTATACTGCCGCCGACAAGGCTACCGGGAAGCAGTCCCAAGCACTCGCCTACAGCACGGACAAAGGCCGGACGTTCACCAAATACAATTCCGGGAACCCGGTGCTGGACATCGGGTCAAACAATTTCAGGGACCCGAAAGTTTTCTGGTACGAGGCCGGACACGAGTGGCTGATGTCAGCCGTGTTGTCCGACCAGCACAAGGTGACTTTTTACAGTTCTCCAGACCTGAAAACCTGGAAGCATCTGAGCGATTTCGGGCCTGCAGGCGCCACAGGCGGCGCCTGGGAATGTCCTGACCTGTTCCCCCTGCCGGATCCCGCCAACCCCGGCAAACAGAAGTGGGTACTGACGGTCAACCTCAACCCGGGCGGGATCGCCGGAGGTTCGGGCGTCCAATATTTCACGGGAAGTTTCGACGGCACCAAGTTCACCTCGGATGACAAACCCTATGTCCCCCCGGCCGGGACATCTTTGGGAAACTTCGATAACGGTACTTACGATGGCTGGCAAACCACCGGGACAGCCTTCGGCACTGTCCCGGCCACAGGAAGCCTGCCGGGCCAGTCCAGCGTTACAGGCTTTGAAGGAACCGGCTTCGTCAACGGCTTCAACGGCGGTGACGGCCCCACCGGAACACTCAGTTCCCAGACCTTCACCGTCAACAAATCCCACCTGAACTTCCTCGTCGGCGGCGGCAACCACCCTTACGCCGCCGACACCGTCCCGTTCGGCACCCTGCCGGCCGGGACCGTGTTCAACGACTTCTCCGGGGCCACCTACGGGGCCGGCTGGACCGCCACCGGTTCCTTCGCCAGCTCCGGGCCCTCGACCGAGAGCCTGCCCAACCAGCTCGGCCCGAAGGTGCTGGACACCTACGCGCCCCAAGGCGAGATCGGCACCGGCACCATCATCTCCCCGACGTTCACGGTCAACAGCCCGTATATCGACCTGCAGGTCGCTGGCGGCAACCACCCCTGGGGCCAGTCGAACCCGACCGCGGTCAACCTGATCGTCGGCGGCAAGGTCGTCGCCACCACCACGGGCCCCAACAGCGCTGACCTGACGTGGACGAATTGGGACATGAGCAAGTACCAGGGCCAGCAGGCCCAGATCCAGGTCGTGGACCAGAACGACGGATCCACCGGCTGGGGCCATCTCATGGTGGGCGACATAGTCTTCGCCAGCGCCCCGGCCAAGCCCTGGGACACGCAGACCTCCGTCAATCTCGTCGTCGACGGCAAGGTGGTGCGCTCCGCCACGGGCGCAGACAGCGAGAACCTGGACTGGACGTCGTGGGACCTGAGCGACCTCATCGGCAAGCAGGCGCAGATCCAGGTCGTCGACCACAACACCGGCGGCTGGGGACACATCCTGGCCGACGACTTCACCCTCTCAGACACGGTGGCACAATCCGCAGTCCAACGCGCTCACTGGGTCGACTACGGCAAGGACAACTACGCGGGTGTCACCTTCAATGACGCCCCTGGCGGCAAGCGGATCATGATCGGCTGGATGAACAACTGGGACTACGGCCAATCCATTCCCACCTCATCGTGGCGCAGCGCCATGACCGTCCCGCGGGAGCTGTCCCTCCAAACCGTCGACGGCGCACCCCGCCTGGTGCAGACACCGGTCAACCAACTCAACCAGCTCACTACTGGGCCGTCCGTCCACAAGGAGAACATGTCCGTCCCTGCCGGAAGCACCGTCCTGCCGGCCACAGGGAAGGCGCTCGACATTACGGCGTCCTTCACTGCCGGTACTGCAAGCTCCTACGGACTGAAAGTCCGCACCGGGTCCGGCCAGGAAACACTCATCGGCTATGACAACAAATCCGGACAGGTCTACATCGATCGGACCAAGTCCGGCGCCGTGGGATTCAACCCCAGCTTCCCCGGAGTCCAGACCGCGCCGCTGACGACAAGCGGAGGAACGGTCAAACTCCGGATCCTGGTTGACTGGTCCTCGGTCGAAGTCTTCGCGGACGACGGGAAAATCGTCCTGACAGACCAGATCTTCCCGGACCCGTCCAGCCAAGGCATCGAAGCTTTCGCCAACGGAGGAAATGCTGTTCTCACTTCTCTGGACGTCAAGCAGATGAAGTCGGCCTGGCAATAACCGGACGCCCCATCGCATTGATCAGACCGCGGTGCCCGCAACTTTCACCGTTGCGGGCGCCGTACCCATCCGACCTTGAATCATGCACGTACCGGGGCAAGCATGCTGGGCCAGGAGAGCAGCCAGCTGACCGTCATCCTGAGGAGCCAGGCTCTGTTCGTTCCGGCCTGTGCGCGCTTTTCGGCCTTGGCCAGGCCCTAAGCCATTGGATGGAGCCAGGTCAGGACCGAGCCGTCGCCTTCGATGTGCCCGGCAAGTTCAGCGTTGAATTTCCGGCCGTATTCCGCCCCGATGTGTTCCTCGAATGCCGCTTCGTCGCGGTAGACCTCGAACACGAAGTATTCCCGCGGGTTGGTTTCGCGGGTGTAGGGCAGGAACATGACGTTCCCTGGTTCCCGGCGGACGTGGCCGGTGAGCTCTGCCATCATTTCGGCCACCCTGGCTTCGCTGCCTTCCCTGACGGTGAATTCCGCGTACAGTGTTTTGGTCATGTCCGGTCCTTTGCTTGGTGGGTTCGGCTGTCTTGCAGAGTTGGTTGTTAGTTCAGCGGCCGGATCTCACCGGAGCCTCTGGGGATCAGTTCCGACGGGACGATGTAGGTTTTCGGGGCGCCGTCGTAACCATCGATTCTGGCAAGGATCCGCTCCGCCGCGGTCTTGCCGATGCGCTCGGGGTGCTGGGCAACGACGGTGATCCCGGGCTCCATCATGTCGGCCAGGGCGAAGTCGTCAAATCCGATCAGTGCAACGCTGTGGTGCAACCCGAGGGACTTCAGCGCGCGCATGGCACCGAAGGTGACCAGGTTCTGGCTGGAGAAGATCGCCGTGGGAGGATTCTCCGAGGTGAGCAACTCGATCGCCGCCCGAAGGGCGGTCTCCTCGTCGTGAAGTCCGTTGCGCACCGGGATGGTCGAGGTCGCAATCCCGGACCTGCCGATTTCCTCCAGGAACCCCGTGCGGCGTCTCGTTGCCGTCTGGATGTCCGTCCGGTCGCCGAGGTAGGCCAGTCTGGTGTGGCCGTGCCGGATGAGGTGCGCGGCCGCCTTCGCGGCGCCCACCTCGTTGTCCGTGACTACCGCGTCAGCGTCGATGCCCACCGGCTCGCGGTCGATGAACACCATGGGCAGGGACCGTGAGTGCTCCGGGATGACGTAGGCCTGGCTTCTGGCGATCGGGGTCAGGACAAGTCCGTCCACCCGGCGGCCCAGGAAAGCGGAAATCAGCTTTTTCTCCCGCTCCGGATCGTCATCCAAGCTTGAGGCGAAAACGGCGATTCCCCGTTCAGCCAGTGCGTCTTCCAGCGCCCGGTGGATCTCTCCGCTGAAGGGGTTGGACACACTGGGCAGCAACAACCCGATGGACTGGGTCTTGCGACCGGACCGTTTCAGGCTGCCCGCGGTCATATCGAGGTGATACTGCAGCTGTTCCGTGGCCCTGAGCACCCGCTGACGGGTCTCCTCCGAAACCCCGGGTTCGTTGTTCACGACTCTCGAGACCGTCTTGATCCCCACTCCTGCGAGATCCGCGACGTTTTTCATCGTCGGAGGCCTCCGACCGGAATCGGATTGGTAACGATTAGACACCGTTGTCAACGAACTGCTCCTCATCATCGATTAACACTTGACTCCACAGTGTGAGCTTGGTTACATGATACATGACATCGTTGTCTAGCGCCGGAAGGGCGCCACAAACACAGGAGTTTCAATGTTGAGTTCCAAAGCCCCGAGGTCGGCCGCGACCCGCCTTCTTGCCGCCGGCGCAGTCCTGACCCTCGGCGCACTTAGCTTGACCGCCTGCGGAGGCAGTTCCTCCAGCTCGTCGTCCAGCGGAGGCGCCGCAGGAAAGATCGGCGTCTCGCTGATCGTCAAGACCACCTCCAACCCGTACTTCGTCGCCATGGAAGACGGTGCGAAGAAAGCCGCCGAGGGCGGAAACATTGACCTGAAGCTTGCGGCCGGCAAGTCCGACGGCGACGAGGACACCCAGATCCAGGCCATCGAAAACGCCATCTCCAAGGGCGACAAGGGCATCCTGATTACCCCGAACGGTCCGGCCGTCGTCGATGCGATCAAGAAGGCCCGCGACGCGGGGTTGTATGTGATCGCCCTGGACACCCCGCCGGACCCGGCCAGTGCCGTAGACATCACCTTCGCGACTGACAACTTCGCCGCGGGCAAGCAGATCGGTCAGTGGACCGCGGCGCAGCTCGATGGCAAGAAGGCCACCATCGCTCTGGTCGACCTGTTCAGCGACAAGGTCGTCTCGGTCGACTACAACCGCGACCAGGGGTTCCTGACCGGCCTGGGCATCGACACCGCGGACAAGACCAAGAACGGCGATGAGGCCAAGACCGGCAAGTACACCGGCGGCAAGGGCGGGGACTACGAGATCGTCGGCAACCAGGCATCCCAGGGCGCCGAAGACGGCGGCCGCACGGCGATGGAAACCCTGTTGTCGAAGAACCCGAACATCAACGTCGTCTACACGATCAATGAGCCGGCCGCAGCCGGAGCCTATGAGGCGCTGAAGGCCGCAGGCAAGGAAAAGGGCGTGCTGGTCGTCTCCATCGACGGCGGCTGCACCGGCGTGAACAACGTCAAGGCCGGCATCATCGGCGCCACCGCGCAGCAGTACCCCGTGAAGATGGCCCAGCTGGGCGTTCAGGCCATCCAGGACTTGGCCACCTCAGGCAAGAAGCCCACGGTCTCCGCGGGCCTGGACTTCTTCAACACCGGTTCCGCACTCGTCACGGACAAGGCAGTTTCGGGACTGCAGAGCATCGATACCACGGCTGCGTCCCAGATCTGCTGGGGCAAGTAAAGCCTCCCCTCTGCGGGGAGCCGTGCCAGAAGCGTCTCCCCGCAGCACACCCAGCACGACAACAGTTATAGAACATTGAAGTTCAGGAGCTATCAAGTGACCCAGCAACAGACCGCCGGCCCGCCGAGCGCAGGGCATGCTGACCTGGCCGAGGAATTCCTCGACCGCCAGACCCCTCTCAGCAGAATCCGCAACATTCTCCACCGCTACCCGGCCCTCAGCCCCGCCATTGTCCTGCTGATCGCGGTGGTAGTCTTCGGGATCCTCAATGAGCGCTTCCTGCGGGTGGAGAACCTGTCTCTCATCACGCAGCAGGTCGCTGTGGTGGGCACCCTCGCGATCGCCCAGACCCTGATCATCCTGACCGCCGGCATTGACCTCTCGGTCGGGGCGGTCATGATCCTGTCCTCGATGGTGATCGCCCAGCTTGCTGTCAGCAACGGCATCCCCGGGCCGCTCGCCCTCATTGCAGGTCTCGCCGTCGGTCTGGCTGCCGGGGCTCTCAACGGCTTCCTGGTGACCAGGTTCCGGCTCCCGCCGTTCATCGTCACCCTCGGAACGCTGAACATTTTCGTCGCCCTGACGCTCCTTTACTCCGGCGGCAGCACGGTGCGCGGATCCGCAATGCCGCCGGTGCTCACCTGGCTGGGAAGCACCTTCCCGATCGGACCCGTCCGCATCTCCACCGGAGTCGTGATGATGATCCTGCTCTACGTCGTCGTCGCCTTCATCCTGGGCAAGACAGCCTGGGGGCGGCACGTCTACGCCGTCGGCGATGACAAGGAAGCGGCACGCCTTGCCGGCATCCCTGTCAGCCGCGTCCTCATGAGCGTCTACCTTGCCGCGGGCGCAGTTCTCGCCGTGGGCGCCTGGATCCAGATCGGCCGCACCAACGCCGCCAGCCCGAACGCCGGGGTCGATCTGAACCTTGACTCCATCACCGCCGTCGTGATCGGCGGAACCAGCCTCTTCGGCGGACGCGGCTCCATCTGGGGTTCACTGCTTGGCGCATTGATCGTCGGCATCTTCCGCAACGGCCTCTCACTCGCAGGCCTGGACGTCCTCTACCAGACCCTCGCCGTAGGCATCCTGATCATCGTTGCCGTGTCTATCGACCAGTGGATCCGAAAGGTCAAGTCATGACCATGACAGAATTTGCAGCCCCGCACACCAACACCCGCGAACCCATCCTCAAAGCCAGGAACCTCGTCAAGACCTTCGGCCGCGTCGTCGGCCTGGACGGTGTCAGCCTGGACCTGTACCCGGGCGAAGTGCTGGCCGTTATCGGCGACAACGGCGCCGGCAAGTCCACGCTCATCAAATGCCTGACGGGCGCCGAAATCCCCGACACCGGGGAACTCTACGTCTCGGGCCAGCAGGTGCACTTCAAACGGCCGCAGGACGCCCGGGTCCACGGCATCGAAACCGTGTACCAGAACCTCGCAGTTTCACCGGCCCTCGATGTCGCCTCGAACCTGTTCCTCGGCCGTGAAGAGCGCCTCCCCGGCCTACTGGGAAGCGTGTTCCGGATGCTCGACACCAAAGGCATGCGCAGGAAGGCCAAGGAAGAGCTGACCCGCCTGGGCATCTCCACCCTGCAAGACGTCACAGTGCCGGTCGAGAACCTTTCCGGTGGCCAGCGCCAGGCCGTCGCCGTTGCCCGCGCAGCGGCCTTTGGGTCAAAGGTGGTGGTTCTTGACGAGCCCACCGCGGCCCTGGGCGTGCGCGAATCGAACCAAGTCCTCCAGCTGGTACGCGACCTGCGCGACCGCGGCCTGCCGGTCATCCTGATCAGCCACAATATGCCACACGTGTTCGATGTGGCAGACCGGATCCACATCCAGCGCCTGGGCAAGTGCGCGGCCACCATCACCCCGCAGTCCCACAGCATGACCGACGCCGTCGCGATCATGACAGGCGCCGCCAAGGCCTGACAGGGCCGATCGGCGCTTCCCGCTCCCTCGGAGCCCCTTCTCCGTCCGCGGACCTGCCAACAGGTCCGCGGACGGATCCATCCCGGGGCTCCCCACCAACGGCAATCCGAAGAAAGAACCACGATGCACAAGCTCCAACCGGCCGCCCCCGCCCACGACCAGATGGACGTCATCGTCATCGGCGAAGCCCTGATCGACATCGTCAACGGCCCCGAAGGATCCATCAGCTATCCAGGCGGGTCCCCGGCAAATGTCGCCTACGGCCTTGGCCGGCTCGGCATCCCGACCGGGCTGCTCACGGCGATCGGCGACGACGAACACGGCACCGCCATCACCAACCACCTCCACAGCGCAGGCGTCCGGCTTCTTCCCGGATCCACTTCCCTTGAACGGACCGCCACCGCCACTGCCACCTTGGCCGCGGATGGCTCAGCCAGCTACGAGTTCGACATCGCCTGGCGGTTGGCACCTGTGGCGCCGGCCATGATCCCGAAGGTTCTCCACACGGGCTCGATCGCCACGTTCCTGGCGCCGGGAGCCGGCACCGTCCGCACCCTCCTCGAGCAATGCCACCACTCATGCCTGGTCACCTACGACCCCAACATCCGACCGGATCTCCTCGGCAGCCACTCCGAGGCACAGTCAGTCTTCGAGGACCTGCTCCCGCTCACGGACGTCGTCAAACTCAGCGACGAAGATGCACACTGGCTGTACCCCGCATCCTCCCCGGACGACGTCCTCTCCCATCTGCTGCAACATGGCGCGCGCCTGGCCGTCATCACCAAGGGCGCCGACGGTGCCCTGCTCGCCACACCCGGCGCCCGGTTCAGCATCCCATCCGTGAAAACCGAGGTCGCCGACACCATCGGGGCAGGCGACGCCTACATGGCCGCACTCATCTTCGGACTACTGACCCGGGGCGACGAAGCATTCGGGCCGGCCGCACTCCAAAACGTCGGACAAACAGCGTCAATGGCCGCAGCAATCACAGTCAGCCGCCCGGGCGCCAACCCGCCGACCTCCAAAGAGCTTCTTACAAGGCTGGCCGAGCCTCTACGACCCTATGCCACCATCTAGTCCGGGTAACCGTCCCCGCCAAACCACGCCCGCCCCGCGAACTTAGGAAGAGTGGAAAGGATCCTCTTCCTGCTGGAAGGCTCCAAGACCCCGATCTGAGGCCGCTCCACGGGACGACGAGGCATACGCAGTCCACCGGCTCGATGTCCAATATTGAGGCGGCCGGTGACGCTGGTTCGGATGGTGGTCAGTAGCCGCAGGGAGCGCTTGTGGCTGCCGATTCCGAACGGGCTTTGGCCGTGCCAGTTTTAAGCGACCCGCGGCATGGCCAACAGGAACGGCCAATCGGACGGCGAAAAATCATCGGTTCCGCTACAAAGCAGCGGCCCGGTCCAGAAGACGGGCCCCGCTGCACGGTCACGGGGCTCCGGAGTCACCGGACTCACGTGTCCTTGTGCAGGAAACGATCTACGACGAGGTCGTACAGAAGTTGGCCGACAAGGTAAACCAGATCCGTCTTGGGGATCCTCTGGACCAACCCCAGTACCCGCGTTCCTGGATTTCACCGCTGTATCCTCCGGTGGCCACCCACGCGGCCCCCTCTGGGAAGGTGTTGGAGGAGTACAGCGCCTCAAACCCGCGTGCTTCCGGGTTGACTGCTTCGGCGTCGTCCCAATTGGCAATGATGACCTGGTTATGAAGCCCTGTTTGTCCGTGTGGACGGAGTGCTCACGGGATATCGGTCCGTCTTCTTGTGCACATAGCTCCCACATTCCAGCGGAAGCTACTTTCGCCTCACTGAGGAGGACTAAAGAAGACGGTCGTTTTATAACACGGGGCTGGGCTGTCCGCTAATGTCGCATAGGTCGAAAGGAACCTCCCGCGTACCACCCGTATAGAGATGCCTTGGAGATAAGGGAAGTCGGCCTTTCACCGCCGCCCGGCCGGAGTGAACCTTGCTTGGTACCAAATCTCAGCAGCGTTGAGTCAGTAGCGTTAAGACGGTTGTTTAGCCATAGTGTGGGCGAGGCGGTAGGAGTCGGTGCCGGTTTCGATAATGGTGACGTTGAAAGTCCGCCCGTCCACATCCTGAACCACCAGAACGGCAGCTGAACCGGGCATCGCGGACCGGCCCTCGTCGTCAGGCATGCAGGACTCGATGGATATGACGCGCTTTGCAAGCGCTTGCGTTAATTGTTGAAATCGCCCTAGTATGGACGCATGACAGTAAGCGTGGAATCGGTCGCGGAAATGGCTGGAGTTTCTGTATCGACGGTCTCTCGTGCCCTGCGCTCCGTCCCTGGCGTGTCCGCCGCGACTCGCAAGCGCGTGCAAGAGGCTGCCGACGAACTAGGCTATTCGGCGTCTCCGGCTGCTTCGCGGCTGGCGACGGGCCGGACCATGACAGTAGGCATCGTGGTACCCATCCTGGCGAAGTGGTTCTTCGGAAAGGTCATCGGTGAAGCCACACATACGCTCAGGGAAGGCGGATTCGATGTGCTCCTTTTCGAACTGGCCACACCTGGGCAGCGGGAGCGGTTCTTTGGTGGCGCGCATCTGCATGGTCGGACTGACGGTGTCATCATCATGGCGCTGCAGCCCACGAAGGACGAGTTGGAATCGCTCACTTCGCAGGGTCAGGCAGTGGCGCTGCTGGGTGCGGAAGCGCAGGGCATCGGTTCGGTATCCGTGGACAACGTCGGCGCCGGGCGGGCTGCCGTGAGGCATCTGCTCAATCTCGGCCACGAACGGATCGCGTTCATCGGCATCCGTGATGAGGAAGGCAGCAACCTCGGCGGTGTACCTCCCTTGCAACGGCTGATGGGCTATCGGGAGGCCCTCTCCGAAGTCGGACTGCCCCGGGACAGCAAGCTTGAACAGTTGGATGAGAACAGCGTCGCGGGGGGTGCCGCTGCCATGTCGCGGCTGCTTGTCGCGGAACAGGTCCCGACAGCGGCTTTTGTCGCCTCCGATGAGATGGCCTTCGGTGTTCTCAAGGTCCTCCGCAAGGCCGGCTTGGACGTTCCACGGGATTTCTCCGTGCTGGGGTTCGACAATCATGAGCTCTGTGACGTCGTGGACCTGACAACCATGGACCACGAAGTAGCCGAACAAGGACAGGACGCCGCCCGGATCCTCCTGGACATCCTGAATGGACGGCCCCCTGCCACCCTCGTGTTTCCGGCACGCCTGGTTGTGCGGGAGACCACCGCACCTCCCCGTGCCCTGCGCTCAACTGCCAGGATCCCGGATTCTCCTCATTCCGCCGGACGCTCCGGCACCCCCTGAAAGGAAACTTCATGCAATACCGCAAACTCGGCACAAGCGGCATGTACGTCAGCGCCATAGCACTGGGCAACTGGGCTACGCATGGCGAAACCGTGGACCAGGACCTCGCCACCGAATGCGTCCGCAAGGCGCTGGATCTGGGCATCACCACTTTCGACACCGCGGACGCCTATGCAGGCACCAAGGCCGAATCCATGCTCGGCGAAGCCCTGAAGGGAGTCCGGCGCGAAGGCGTGGAGCTCATGACCAAGGCGTTCTTCCCCACGGGACCGGGCAAGAACGACCGCGGCCTGTCCCGCAAGCACGTAATGGAATCCATCAACGGTTCGCTGAGGCGTCTGCAGACGGACTACGTGGACGTTTACCAGGCTCACCGCTATGACTACGAAACCCCGCTGGAAGAAACCATGGGGGCCTTCGCGGACATCGTCCGCGCCGGTAAAGCCCACTACATCGGCGTGTCCGAATGGACCGTTGAAGAGATCCGGGCCGGCGCAGCGCTGGCGGCCCAACTGGGCATCGGGCTCGTGTCGAACCAACCGCAGTACAACATGCTGTGGCGCGTGATCGAGCCTGAGGTAGTGCCGGTCTGCGAAGAGCTCGGGATCACCCAGGTGTGCTGGTCACCGCTGGGCCAAGGGGTGTTGAGCGGCAAATACGGCGCTTCCACGGTTCCAGCCGGCAGCCGTTTCAGCGACGATGACGGCGGACTGAAGACCGAGCACAAGTTCATGCAGCCGGAGGTGCTGGAACGCGTGGAGAAGCTCAAGCCGATAGCCCAAGATCTAGGCGTGCCGTTAGCCACCCTGGCCGTGGCCTGGGTGTTGGCCAACCCGAACGTTTCCGCAGCGATTGTCGGCGCCAGCCGCCCCGAACAGCTCGACGACACAGTCAAAGCTGCCGAGCTGGTTCTAGGGCGCGAAACGCTTGAACTGATCGACGATACTCTTGGCGACGTCGTGGAGCGCGACCCTGCGAAGGTTGAGTCTTTCCCGGAGCGGGTTTAGGCCGGAACTGCCACAGCAACGGCGACTGCTGGTCAGGGTGCCTCGTGGTTGACGAGCGAAACACTGCGGGATACGGAGCGGGGGCGGTAATAGCCCTTGTCACCCAAGCGCCGGAAGGCCGCCAGGCCCAGTACCTTTGGTATTCCACAGACCGCGGGCGGTCGTTTCAGGCCGGCGGCCCGGCCCCTGTGCTGCCCAACCCGGGAGTGAATGATTTCCGCGATCCCAAAGTGATCTGGGACGCTGACTGTGACCGGTGGTTCATGGTCAACGCCGAAGGGCAAAAGCTCGGTTTCTACGCCTCACCGGACCTGCGGTCCTGGCAGCGCGTCGGCGAGTTCCAGCGTAACTACTTGGGGGTGCTCGAGTGCCCCGACATCTCTCGTATTACAGCCGACGACGGTACCTCGCACTGGGTCCTCGGTACAAGTGCGAACGGCAAGGGTCGCGGACTGCCCGCGACGTACGCCTACTGGACTGGAGCCTTCGACGGCAGTTCCTTCACGCCCTACCGTCCCGAGCCGGAATGGCTCGATTATGGCTTTGACTTCTACGGAGCAGTGACCTACCCGATCTTCTTCACCACGGCTCGGCTGGCTTTGTCCGTCGATGGCCGCCATCCACCAGTGCCTGAGCGAATCTTGTTATCGTCAACCGAAATTGGAGGGTTCAGGCGGCTTCTTCAAACGACGCCTTTCTGGAGCATGAAGCACGCATAGGGCTGATCTTCCGCGGTCTGCACCACGACGAACGAATCCCGTACCCGCCTGTAAAAGTCGTGTCGCTCCACGGCCCCGTAGACCAGTTCTAGGCCGGTGGACTCGGAAGCCATGCGAAGAAATCGGGTCTGGATTTCAGTCACCGTCGCCGGGTCTCCGTCCGGATGCATGCGCTCAAGCGGATGCTCGACAAAGCTGTCCAACGGAAGAACACTGAGGATCGCCTGTGCTGCCTGCAGCAGACGAGTTCCTCGAATTTGTATCACGGGGCAGCCGCTCGAATAGGCAGGATAGTTTCTGTCGACCAGGGCAAGCCGATCGCCGTGCCCCATTTCATCGAGCATCTTCAAGAGCTCTCCGCTGAGCAGCGGGTTGATGTTTCTTAGCATGGATCTTCTTTCGATCTACGAGAACACGTTGACGACGGCGCTGAACCCTTTTATGCCCGAAAAGCAACTGCGTCATGGGCGGGTCCCCAGGAAATCCGGCCGATATTGGCCCGGGGGCCTGACTCACTGCCGAGCGAAGCGAACGTAACCCGGCAGACCAGCGGGCCTTCTCAGGTAGCGCCTCCCTCCCTCCTCGGCGAACAACATCCCGAAGCTGCCTGAAGTTGCGCCCCGACTTCGGAACGGCGGAGGTTTGGAAAATTGCTGACTATAGACAACAGCGCCGGAAGGCCTCTACGCTATCGATATTGTAAATATTCACTCTATCTAACATTCATTTTGAGTGGAACACAAGGAGGATGTGCGTGAATAAACTCGTCAGGTCACGGAATATTACTCGGGTGCTGGCGCGCGTTGCCGTCGACGCCGCAGTCGGAAAGTCCACGGAGATGGGTGTGTGCGTCAGCATCGCAGTGGTCGACAGCGCCGGACACCTTGTGTGTTTCGAACGAATGGACAGTGCGCCCTTTCAGACGGCGAAAATCGCAGTTGACAAGGCGTACTCTGTCGCCGGTAACGGCATGGCCACGCACGAGTTCTGGGAAGTTGTCCGTCAGGAGGAAGCCCTGCTGCATGGCGTGGCCACGATCGAAGGGGCAACCATTATCGGCGGAGGACTACCTGTCCTGCACGACGGCGAACTGATCGGTGCCGTTGGAATCTCCGGAAAGAGCTCCATGAACCAGGACCGTGAGATCGCCGAAGCTGCCATCAAGGCTGCTGCAGCTTGCCTGGCGCCCTGAAGCTTCGATTTCGCGTAGCTCGAGCACACCTTTCCTCGCAGAACCCCTGCCTCAACGTCCCAATGTAGATGTCCAGCCCCAAGGAGCACTTTATGTCAATTCAGCCAATTCCCGACTTTGCCCTCAACGACGGATCTGCAATTCCCCAGATCGGCCTGGGCATCTTCGGCCCAAACGACGCCTCTGCCGCCGACACCGTGGCTGCGGCACTCAAGCTTGGATACAGGTCATTGGATACGGCCGAGCAGTACCAAAATGAAACCGGCGTGGGCGAAGGAATCCGCCGCTCCGGTGTCCCTCGGGGCGAAATATACGTCACCACCAAGTTGGGCAATGAAAGCCACGGCTATGACGCGGCGCGCCGCGGATTCGAAGGCAGCCTTAAGCGGCTCGGCCTCGACTATGTCGATCTCTTCCTGATCCATTGGCCGATGACGAAGATTGGCAAATACGTCGAGAGCTGGCGGGCACTTGAGCGTCTGCAAGAGGAAGGCCTGGCAAAATCCATCGGCGTCGCAAATTTTCAGATCCACCACCTTGACCGCCTGATGGCTGAATCAAACGTGGTTCCCGCCGTCAACCAAATCGAGCTCCATCCCGGCCTGCACCAAGCGGAGTTGAAGGCATTCAACACCTCGCATTCCATTGCGACGATGGCCTGGTCCCCCTTGGCCGGGAACCCGTTTGCTAACCGCAAGCTGACTGACAGTCCCGTCCTCCGGAAGATCGGCGCGAAATACGGGAAGACCGCGGCCCAAGTGATTATCAGATGGCACCTCGACCAAGGAAATGTGGTCATCCCGAAGACCGTGAGTCCCGACCGAATGATCGAGAACACGCAAGTCTTCGACTTCCAGCTCGAGGAAACCGATCTTGCGGAGATCGCCGCACTTGAGGTGGGGATCCGGAACCCCTACGACCCCGACCTTATGGACTGAGTGCGCCATAACCACTTTGCGTTGGCTCCTGTAGTTTGCAACATCAAATAACAGATTTGATCCGAAGGCTTCCGCTTTTAACAATGTGGCGATAGTGTTACTAACCACATCATGTAACACTCAAAGATGAGGATACAAAAATGATTCAGCGTTCATTGACTGCCAAGCAGTCGAACCGCAAGTGGACCTCCGTTCGAGCAGCGGCCGTCCTGAGTGCAGGTGTGCTTGCACTCTCCGCGTGCGCCGGAGCCCCAGGAAACGCCGGAGGCTCGAAAGAAAATTATTACCTTCCCGAGAACGTCGCCCTTTATGCGCCCGACAATGCGACAGTACTCAAACAGGCTCCGGGGAACCCTGTCCCAGGACCCGTGACCAAGCAGACGCTGACCCTCCCCTATGCAGGAGCGTTGCCCGTCGCCGACGGACCCATTGGAGACCCGGCCAAAACTTACACCTTCTGCTTCTCTCAAGGGCTGGCCAACAACCCCTGGTCTACTGCACAAAAGGAAAGCCTCATGATCGAGGCCGCCAAGCATCCCAATGTCCAGATCAAGTACACAGAAACGAATGATCCGAGCGAACAAGTCGCTGACCTTCAGTCCTGCGTGAGCCAGAAGGTCAGCGGCATCCTGGTATTTCCCCAGTCGGTGGGTCCGTTGACTCCCGCCATCGATGCAGTCTGCAAAGCCGGCATTTTCGTCATCGGCATGGAACGGACGGTCGACACCGACTGCCCTGATTCTTGGGTCTACCTTGACTACAAGCAAGGTGCTATCCAGATTGCCAATACCATCGGCGAGTCGCTGAAGGGTAAAGGCACCGTGGTGGAGACGCAAGGAACGATGGGGTCCTCGCCCCAGATTCTGCGCCACGAAGGTTTCATAGCCACCCTGAAGTCCAAGTATCCGGACATCACGGTGAATGAAACTTCTCCCGGCGACTTCGATCGCACGAAGGCCTATCAGGCTGCACTCAGCTTCCTCCAGTCACCTCAGGGGAAGAAGATCGACGCCTGGTACACCCAATACAGCGAAATGGCGCTGGGTGTTTACGCCGCGATGCAACAGACGGGCCGGACAGACATTCCTCTCTATACGTGGGGGGACGACAAGTCCACCACTGCGGCCATCCAGCGCGGAGAAGTCTCGGCCGCTGTTCCCGCGACGCCCCTGCACGCGGATCTGGCCCTTCGAGTAGCCATTCAGGCCATTGAGAAAAAGGATTACCCCAAGCGCATCATGCTTGAGCAGCCGCTTCTCCTGACCAAAGACAACGCCCCAGCGTACGACAAGACCACCTGGGGATCCGCGGGCTAAGCGCGGTCTGACCGACCTTTCGCCGTCCAGCAACCGCCGATGCAGGAAAGACAACTCTCATGAAGAAATCATGGCTTCCAATTCACGGATCAGCTCCGCTCGGAAAGCATCCCGATTCCGAGGCACGCAACGGCACCTTCGACGGGACAGTCGTGGCCTTGCGCGGAATATCGAAGACCTACCCGGGGGTGCAAGCCCTCACCTCCGTGGACCTGGACATCTTTCCTGGAACCGTCCATGCGATAAGCGGTGAAAACGGGGCCGGTAAGTCAACTCTGTCGAAGGTCATCTGCGGTCTCGAGCAGCCGGACGCGGGGGAGGTATACATCGATAACAAGAGGGTGCATCTCACCTCCCCCCAAGACGCCCGGCTGCTCGGAGTCAGCGCCGTCCCGCAGGAGCTCTCCCTTGTCCCCCACATGTCTGTAGCGGAGAACCTATGCGTTGCTGCCTTCCCGGCGCGCTCCGGGATGGTCTCACGCAACGCTCTGAGGGCCAAGGCGCAGCCTGTGCTGGATTCCCTCGGCCTCTCCATCGATCCGTTCTCAGAGCTGAGCGAGCATTCCCCCGGCATCCAGCAACTAGTCATGATCGGCAGGAGTTTTGTTGGCAAAGCCAGGATCATCATCCTGGACGAGCCAACCGCCGCTCTGACGGAGCCGGAAGTCGCCCACCTTTTCGAGGTTGTGGAAAAGGCCAAGGACGCCGGCACAGCCTTCATCCTGGTCAGCCACCGTCTCCAGGATCTGTCCCGGATTGCCGACACTGTCACGGTGCTTCGGGACGGAGTCAAGATCGTCACCAAGCCGATGAGCGAGATGAGCCACGACGACATTGTCAAGGCCATGGTAGGACGCCCGGTTGAACGGTTCACGCACGAGATTCAAAACCGGGCAGGCATTGATTTCGAGGTCAAATCCGGGCAGATCAAGTTGCCCCCGAGACTTTCGGTGAAGAACCTGTCGAGTCCCGGCAAATTCGAGGACATCAGCTTTGAGTTGAACCCCGGTGAAATCGTGGGCATGGGAGGGCTGCTGGGTGCGGGCCGCAGCGAAGTTGCACGGGCGATCTTCGGCGTTGACAACTACGATTCCGGCACCGTCGAGGTGAATGGGGTGCCGCATCGGATACGTAATCCCCGGGAAGCCTTCCGCGCGGGCATCGTGATGGTTCCTGAAGAAAGGAAAAGCCAGGGGCTGGTACTGGACATGACCATCGAAGAGAACTTCACGCTGTCGCAACCGGAGGTCATCTCCAAAGGCGGGTGGCTCAGCAGGACGCGGTCTGCGCAGCTGGCGCGGGACCTGATCGGCAAGCTCAGCGTGAAGGCGGCCGGAGCCGGCGTGCCTGTAGGGACATTGAGTGGGGGAAACCAGCAAAAAGTGGTCATCGCCAGGTGCTTTCTCAACGACTTTCCGGTCTACATCTTCGACGAACCCACACGGGGGGTCGACGTGAACGCCAAGTTCCAGATTTACCGACTCATCAACGGACTCGCAAAGGGTGGAGCCGGGGTACTCGTTATCTCCTCGGAGCTGTCTGAGCTGCTGGCGATTGCGGACCGGATCCTTGTCATGCGGGACGGCCGTCTTGTGGATGACATCCCGGCCATGGGGGCCACAGAAGAACGCATCCTCTCCTCCGCGATGGTCTAAGTGAGATCCCGGAACCATTCTGATTCTCTGAGAAGGAAACGCACATGAGCACTGAAGTCGCAACGCCGACTCCCCAAAAGCAGAACTTACGTCGGGAATGGACTCCGGCGGCCCTACGCAAAGCCGGAGCGCTCCCGGCACTCGTTGTCGTCTTGATCCTGGGATCGGCCCTTTCACCGTTCTTTATGACCATCGACAACATCCGAAACGTCCTGGGTCTCGCCTCGATAATCGGTCTACTGGCAGTGGGGCAGGGATTCGTGATAATCGCTGGGGGTGCCGGCATTGACCTTTCGATCGGAGCCACCTTAGCCCTGGCGGCCATTGTCGGTGCGAAGATGGCGCCTTACGGCCCGGTCGGAGTCATCCTGGGCGCATTGTTTACAGGGCTGTTCGTGGGCACAATTAATGGGCTAGGAATCGCCTTCGGTCGGTTACAGCCCTTCATCATCACCCTGGGAACCATGACGATCGCCACTGGCGCCGCGTTTTTCCTCTCGGGTTCGAACCCGATCCGGCTGCGGGGCGACAACGCGCTGAAATGGCTCAGCACTGAGGTATTCGGCATACCTGTTCCGGTGATCGTTTTCGTCCTGACCGTTGCGATCGCTCAGATTGTGCTGTCAAAGACTGTTTTCGGGCGTCAAATCTACGTCCTGGGCGGCAACGAGGAAGCGGCCCATTTCGCCGGCATCCCGGTCGTTCGGCACCGCATGACGGTTTACATGATTTCAGGCCTCTGTGCCGGCATGGGAGCCCTTGTCCTGATGTCACGACTGCAGACCGCGGACCCGGCTTACGGCCACGGCTATGAACTTGCAGCCATCGCGGCCGTCGTCGTCGGCGGCGCCCCGCTCACAGGCGGAGTCGGAACCATCCGGGGCGTTGCAGTCGGCGTCCTGATCATCCAGTTCATCACCAACATCCTGGATCTACTCAACGTCAATCCCTACATCCAGGCCATGGTTCAGGGACTCATCCTGATCGCGGTCGTCGCACTCAACAGGCGCGGTTCGGCAACCTCAGTCCAAGCGCTGAAACGGTCTGTGCCGCTGATTTGCGGCCTGGCACTGGGCGCAATCCTCCTCTTCGGGTTACCGCACTGACGCGTTCAGTTCGGCACCCGTTCATTCCAAAAAGGTCACCGCTTCAGAGGTGGCAAGAAAGGTTAGGTAGTCATGATTCCCAGGAAGAAACCTGAGCCGGTCGAAGTATTGATCATCGGTGCAGGCGCCTCCGGCGGCACGGCCGCCAAGGTGTTTACAGAGGCCGGGATCCGTGTGGTCGCACTTGACCGGGGCCCATTCTTGCGAAATGAACAATTCTCCGGTGATGAACTCAAATACCTGAACCGGAACTACGTCTGGCCGGATCCTCAGCTGAAGCCACGCACGTACCGGCCGGACGAGGAAAGCCCGGAGGAAGAAGTCCAGTTCTCCCCGACCCCCCAAGGCGTCGGGGGCGGAACGATTCATTGGGGCGGCATCGTTCCCCGGATGACGGAGGACGACTTCCGCCTCCGTTCGCTGCACGGTGATATTCCCGGCGCGAGTCTGGTCGACTGGCCGATCGAATACGGTGACCTCGAGCCGTACTACACGCGCGTTGAATGGGAGCTCGGCACTTCGGGACTTGCCGGCGCCAACCGATGGGAAGGACCTCGTTCTAAGGGATACCCCACGAAGCCGGTCGAGCTGACGCACTATGGGCGTGTTTTTGCGCAGGCCATGAAAAAGATGGGCCAGAGCACGTTCCCGATTCCGCAGGCAATGGTCACCGAGCCGTATCGAGGCCGCAACCCGCACGTGAATTCGGGCTTCTGGCAGCAGTATGGCGACCCCGTAGGGGCCAAATCTTCAACGGCGAATACGTTCATTCCGGACGCACTTGCCACGGGGTTGCTTGATCTCAGGCCGGACTGCTATGTCCGGGAGATCGTCCTTCACCCGGACGGAACAGCCAAGGGCGTCATTTACACCGACGCCGATGGCAATGAGGTTGAGCAGCTTGCCGACATCGTGATCTGCTGCGCCGGGGCAATTGAAACCACGCGCCTGCTTCAACTATCGAAGTCAGCGACTCATGCCAACGGGCTCGCCAACAGCAGTGGTCTGCTTGGAGCAAACGCCACTTTCCACGAGTACCTCTTCGCGATCGGACTGTTCGACAAGGAGGTGGTTGATCCCCTGTATCCCTGGGCCGGCCACTACATGAACACCATGTCGTTCGATTACTACCAGACTGACTATGACCGCGGTCACATGCTGGGAACGCTCATCTTCGCCTCTATGCTTGGCCATCCCGTCAACTGGACCTTCCCCGGGCGACCCACTTGGGGACAGGCCTCTAAGGACACTGATCGCGATCTGTTCAACCACAGCATGAAGCTCGGTGTCATGGTCCAGGATCTACCCGTCGAATCCAACAGGGTAGACCTTGACCCAAACGTCGTCGATGCCTGGGGGCTGCCAGTCGCCCGGATTACCCACACCCCTCATGCCAACGACTTCGCCCAGGCCAAGTGGCAGGTTGCCAAGAACATGGAAATTCTTGAGGTGGCGGGCGCCAGCAAGATCATCCCCGTTAACCTCGAAAAGATCACAGGAAACTGCTGCCACGAGATGGGTACGGCAAGGATGGGCAACGACCCGTCAAAGTCCGTCGTCGACAAATGGTGCCAGACCCATGACGTGCCGAACCTTTACATCTTCGACGGCAGCTTCTTCCCAACCTCGACCGGCGTTAATCCGACGCTTACCATCATGGCCAACGCCTGGCGGTGCACTGAACGCATCATCCATGTCCGTGGCAAAGGCCGCACAGCGGACTGACGCCACTTTCCCTGATTCAACAGACAACAAGGAGGGTTTCTCCCATGGTCAGCCAATCCCAGGCCCACTGGCCCACAGTGCCAATTTCGGCTCGAGACGTAGACGGGCCCCTGTTTTTTACGGACGATGAGTGGACCCTCGTCCGGGCCGCGACGGCCAGAATCATCCCCACGGATTACGATCCCGGGGCGGCGGAAGCCGACGTCGTACGATTTCTGGACCGATTTCTGTCCGGTGACTTCGTGTATGCCAGCGCCACTGGTGACGGATTCCTGGAAATACGCGGGAAGGAAGCCGAAGCCTGGCAAGCGCGAATCAGGCACAGGCAGTCCGTCTACCGCGAAGGACTAGCGGCCCTGAAGGCGCTCAGTCTGGACAAATACGCCAAGGACTTCCACGAGCTGTCGGATGACGAGCAGGACGCGCTGCTCGTTGAAACCTCCGGGCGGCCAAAGCCGCGGCACGTTCAGTTGCACGATGACGAAATTTTCAACTCAGGGGAGGGCGGCCCGCCCCCGACCAACCAACCGGTCAGCGACGCCGGCCTCGGATTCTTCGACATGCTCGTCGCGCATACGCGTCAGGGCTTCTATGCCGATCCCGTGTATGGAGGGAACAAAGATTTTGTCGGGTGGCGAGTCATCGGGTTCGACGGGCCGAAATCATTGGCGGACACGGTAGCCGGCCGTTACACGACGACTGACTACATGATCATGGGAGCCACCTGGCCGTACCCGCAAAGTCCCAGGGTTCAGCGCTTCGGCCGCTAGGGCGGGCTGAGGCCGGCAAGTTTTCGTTACCGAGCCCAACACAACCATCGCATTTGTTATTTTCTGTTACCAGAATCATCAAGGCTCGGAAACTTCCTGGGTGCATCGAAAAAATGGGGCTATAAACCCTTGACGGGCTCCCAAGTACGTGTGACATAATGATAAATGTCACAAGATGTTAGACATAGCTGTTTATCCAGCCAACGAAGATTGGAGTAAGAAAGTGGAAAAGACCCGCATCATTCTCGATACGGATATCGGAACCTACTACGACGACGCCTTTGCGGTGATGTTCGCGGCTCAGTCGCCGGAGCTGATCGTCGAAGGCGTCACCACCTGCTACGGAGACACGCACCTGCGGGCTCAGATCGCAGTCAAGGTCCTGGAAGCGGCCGGCCGCAGCGACATCCCTGTGTTCAAGGGCATCGGTATGCCGATGCGCGGCCATGCACTGATGTTCGGTTTCGAGGGCGAGGGCATCCTCGAAGAGGGCGAAGAGCCCCAGTACGAAGACCAACACGCGGTTGATTTCATCATCGAAACGATCATGAACAACCCGGGTGAAATCAAGGTCGTCACCCTGGGTACGGTGTCAAACGTCGCCCACGCCATCCTTCGCGAACCGCGGGTCGTGGAGAACATCAAGGAACTCATCATCATGGCGGGCGTTGTTATCCCGATTGTGGATGAGAAGGGCGTCCGTCGCTCGCCTCGCGAGGAGTACAACTTCAACAACGATGCCATCGCTGCTGAAATCGTTCTGAACTCCGGCATGCCGATCACATACGTTCCGTGTGATGTGACGCTCTACACGCCACTGTTGAAAGAGGACGAAGACCGCATCAGGAAAGCCGACACTCCGATTACGGAAATGGCCACCCGGATTCTCGACCTGTGGCCCCCGCAGGAAAAGCTGATCTACACCGCCGTGGGAATTGCAACCGAACACACGGCCCTGTGGCTGCATGATCCGCTCGTGGTCATGCATGCCTTCGATCAGACCTTGCTGAAGCTGTTCCCGCTGCACATCGCCACGGAGTACAACCTGACGCCGATCGAACGTGACATGTACGTTGCGAACGCGAACGGACAGCAGGATCTCTTGCGCACCAACCCCAAGAAGCTGCCACCGAACATGGACGTGGCACTCGAAGTGGACGGTCCCCGGGTCAGCCACTTCTTCGCAGATCGCCTCACTGCACCCCTTGGAAACGGCGTTACGAAGGAACTGGAAACCCAGGGCGCCTCTTCGTAGATTCCGCGTACGGAACATGTGCCACTCCGCCCGAACCCCGGGCGGAGTGGCACATGGCTTTCGGGCAAACTCCCTGAGGTAGTTTCGCCTACTCAAGATCGTTTTCTACGGTAATCCCGTGCCCGCACGAGCAGGTGCCGGCCGCATATTGGTGAAAAGAGCAGGACATGAAACCAGGTCAGGGACCAGCATCCCTTGCGGGGCGCACTCGAACGGCGGCCGCTGAAGGCCGACCCGGTCCGCGGCTCCCCGGACGACGTATGATCTTTGCGCTGACTCTCTTGGTTTCGTGGATCGCGACCTTTTTCCAGGGCAATACAGGTGCAGCCGCTGAGAAGGCCTGCTACGAAACGATCAGAATGGCCCTGCATGATTCCGGTTCGATTGCCTTCAGCGATGCCACTAGATCGGGAGGTGACCCGGTCTGGACGGTCAATGTGACAGCCGATGTGGAAAATTCACTGGGAACTGCAACGCACATCAAATATGTGTGCCGAACGCACCGTGAGCCCGGCAGCACCGAATGGAACGTTGACTCTTTGTCACGGTAAAGCGGCGCCGGCACAGTTGCCTTAAACACGGTCACGGCCTGTCAAAGACAGTGCTCTGATTTCTTCCGGACAATATGCATCGAATTCTCCCCGCCTGGGAGCCGAAACGCAGCAGTCCGGCCTACTGCAAATGGAGCGACCTGTTCCGATCCTCCGCCGGCTTCATCGGGCTGGCAGGTGAACCCAGCCAGCCTCGACCTCGAAGACATCGGGAAAAGTTGCAAGCCATTCCGGGTGATCCTGTCCGCCCAGAGAATCACTCGCGGTGCCCGAAAAGTTGTACTAAGTCGCGCCTATTGGATGTGTCCGCGGTGCCCGGTAGTGGCTGTGTGGGCGAGTTGCTCGTGTCTTCGGCACCAGCGGGACCGTTTCAGGGTGTGGTCGGGGGAGAGCGGCCTGGACCAGACGGGGCGGACGAGCAAGTGCCCTCCAGTAACGACTGGCCGATCAGCTCGCTGAACAAGAACACCAATCTGCGTCGACTTTACTTCCCCGAGTATGGATCTCAGCTGTCCACAGGGCCTCGCGTCGGCCGCGGTCAGGATGGAATGCTCGACGGCGACGAAGGCTATCTTGGGTCCGCGGCGGGCGGCCAAGCGGTGGTCTCTCGCGGCGAGGTAGGTGTTCCTGGACCGTGCGGCCGACATGGCCGCGATGCCCAGGGCCGCCTTGAGGTATTTGCTCAGGGCTTCCCTGGCGTCGCGAAACGGTACCATCGCCTCCTCGATCCGTGCAGTGAGCGCTTCGATGACCCGGGTGTGGGAGTCGATCTGGTCCACGTGCAGCCGGGCCATGAACGCGTGGTGGGGTTTGAACCGCCCGGTGAGCGCGTCAACGAGGCCGGGATATTCGACCGCAACACGCCCCGGGCCATCCCGGCCAGCACATCGGGGTTGCGTTCTCCCTTGATGAGGGCCTCGAGCATGTTCCGGGAAAAGACTCCCCTCCTCGTGCACGGACAGCTTCATGAACCGTTGCAGGGCGCTGAATTGCGCCTCCGTCACAATGGCTCAGTTTCGAGCGCCGCCGATAGGCATCCCGCTCTTGCGGAGAATGTTTATCACACGTGGGTTCCCAGGCCTTGGGCTGTCGGGTAGGAAGACTGGGCGCCGAGTCTCATGACCGAGAACGATCCCGCGGCAACGCCCAACTGGACCGACTCCGACAACGGGCGGCCGACGGCCAAGCACGCAGCGAGTGCGCCCACGAAGGCATCGCCCGCACCGGTGGAATCGATCACGGGGCCAATCGCGGGAGCCGATACGTGGCCCTCATCCTCCTTGTCGAGCCAGTACGCACCTGCCGCGCCCATTGTGATGACCACTGAGGAAGCGGTCTCGCCGAGCTGACGAGCTGCCTCGCGTGAGCTTGCTTCATCGAAGACGGGCCTGGATAGGAGCGCACTGGCCTCGGACTCATTCACCACAAGGGGATCGGCATGGCGAAGGAGACGTTCGTCAATACGCACGTATGGGGCAAGATTCAGCACACACCGCAAACCGGCCCGCTGTGAGGCATCCAAGGTCTCCTGGATAGTAGCCACCGGCACCTCCGCCTGCACCACAACGATTGCCCCGCGGCGAACGTGGTTCAGGGATTCTCGTACGTGGACTTCGGATAGGCCAAGATTCGCTCCGGCAACCACCGAGATGGAATTCTCCCCGTTGGGGAAGACCGAGACAAACGCGGCGCCAGTTCGTCCGCCCGGCAAGATCTGGACCTGGCTGGTATCTATCCCTTCAGCCTTGAGGCTGCTGAGCATGGCCGCTCCCTCGGCATCGTCTCCGATGGCGGCGATGAACCTGACGGAACTCCCCAAGCGTGCCGCGGCCACAGCCTGATTGGCGCCCTTGCCGCCTGATTGGGTGTGGAAATGGTGTGCAAGAACCGTCTGCCCTGGTTCTGGAGGCGCATCCAGCTGGATGATGTAGTCCAGATTTGCCGACCCGACGACGACTACTTCAGTGGACATGCTTCTCCTTGGTGTTCGTGGGGGCCAGTTCTTGATTGATCGAACCGAATGTTTGGTCGGGAACGCGCCCGTGTGCGTCGTTCACCGCGACCAATAGTCCGGGAGTTAGTGAGTCCTTCATCGCAGGAAGGCTGCGGCGACGCCCGCGTCGACCGGGATGTGCAGGCCGGTGGTGTGTGAGAGTTCGTTGCTGGTGAGCACGGCGGCGGCGTTGGCGACGTGTTCGGGGAGGACTTCGCGTTTGAGCAGGGTGCGTTGGGCGTAGTACTTGCCCAGTTCCTGCTCGTCGACGCCGTAGACGGCGGCGCGCTTGGCGCCCCAGCCGCCGGCGAAGATGCCGGAGCCGCGGACGACGCCGTCGGGGTTGATGCCGTTGACGCGGATGCCGTGCTCGCCCAGTTCGGCGGCCAGCAGGCGTACCTGGTGGGCCTGGTCTGCCTTGGTGGCGGAGTAGGCGATGTTGTTCGGGCCGGCGAATACCGAGTTCTTGGAGGAGATGTAGACGATGTCCCCGCCGAGGCCTTGGTCGATCATGGCCTTCGCCGCGGCTTTGGAGACCAGGAACGAGCCTTTGGCCATGACGTTGTGTTGCAGGTCCCAGTCCTTCCCGGTGGTTTCCAGGAGGGGTTTGGAGATGGACAGGCCCGCGTTGTTCACCACCAGGTCCAGGCCGCCGAAGGCCAGGACGGCCGCGTCGATGGCTCCCTGCACCTGGGTTTCGTCGGTGACGTCTGCCTGCACGCCGATGGCGACGTCGTCGCCGCCGAGTTCGGCCGCGACGGCCTGGGCGTTGTCCAGGTTGAGGTCCGCGATGACCACGCAGGCGCCTTCCGCGGCGAGGCGGGTCGCGATCGCCTTGCCGATGCCCGACGCCGCGCCGGTCACCAAAGCGATGCGCGTGGCGTGGGACTTGGGTTTGGGCATCCGGGCGAGTTTGGCTTCCTCGAGGGCCCAGTATTCGATCCGGAACTTCTCGGCTTCCTCGATCGGGGCGTAGGAGGAGATGGCTTCGGCGCCGCGCATCACGTTGATCGCGTTGAGGTAGAACTCGCCGGCGACCCGGGCGGTCTGCTTGTCCTTGCCGTAGGAGAACATTCCGACGCCGGGGACCAGGACGATGGCCGGGTCCGCGCCGCGCAGGGCGGGGCTGTCTTCCTG
The DNA here is from genome assembly GCF_042884555.1 of Arthrobacter sp. NPDC058127. NCBI lineage: Bacteria > Bacillati > Actinomycetota > Actinomycetes > Micrococcales > Micrococcaceae > Arthrobacter > Arthrobacter sp. NPDC058127. The sequence goes on from NZ_JBHVTT010000007.1 coordinate 37,713, forward strand.
GGCGTGGCGGTCGTAGTAGGCCTGGTAGTCCTCCCGGTATGCGGCGTGGAGTTCCTTCAGGCGCGCGGTGCTCTCCTGGATGCCGGCGTCGGCGGGCAGGTCCAGGACGAGGGGCTTGACCTTGGTGCGCAGGAAGTGGTCCGGGCAGGAGGTGCCCAGCGCGCCGAGGCGCGGGTGCTCGGTGCCTTCGAGGAATTCCAGGACACGCGGGTCGTCGCTGAAGTGGCCTACTTGGGGTTTGTCGGCCGAGGCGAGGCCGCGGATCACGGGAGCCAGGGCGGCCGCCTTGGCGCGTCGCTCGGGTTCCGGGAGTGCACCGTAGCCGGGGAGTCTGGTACCGAAGGGCTCGGCTTTGCCGTTCCGGGCGATGTAGCGTTCGGCCTGTTCGATGATCCAGAGGGAGTTGGTTTCGGCTTCTGCGCTCGTGGCTCCCCAGGCGGTGATGCCGTGGCCGCCCAGGATCGTGCCGATGGCCTGTGGGTTGGCTTCCTTGATCGCGGCGATGTCCAGTCCGAGCTGGAAGCCGGGGCGGCGCCAGGGAACCCACACGACCTTCTCGCCGAAGACCTTGGAGGTCAGGGCTTCGCCGTCCACCGCGGTCGCGATCGCGATGCCGGAGTCCGGGTGCAGGTGGTCCACGTGCGCGGCGTCCACGAGTCCGTGCATGGCGGTATCGATCGAGGGCGCGGCGCCGCCTTTGCCGTGCAGGCAGTAATCGAAGGCGGCCACCATGTCGTCTTCGCGCTCGACGCCGGGGTAGACGGCCTTGAGTGCCTGCAGCCGGTCCAGCCGCAGCACCGCCAGGTTTTCGGCCTTCAGGGTTCCCAGGTCCCCGCCGGAACCCTTGACCCACAACAGCTCGACGTCCTCCCCGGTGACGGGGTCCTTTTCCGTGCCCTTCGCCGAGGTGTTCCCACCGGCGAAGTTGGTGTTCCTTTTGTCCGCGCCCAGGCGGTTGGAACGGCCGATCAGTTCTTCAACAGCGTGGTTTTCCATGTGACTCATGCTTCCGATCGGACTGGGTGCTGAGGTGCTCAGCGGCTGTTTGGTCAGCGTTACTCTGCTGGCGGGACAACTCGCAGTCCCGCTCATCGGACGGAGGGGTTTGCCGCTGGAAGGGTCAATTTCCCCGCCAGCGGCACCCCACGCCGAGGTGGTGTTGACTTAGAAGTCGTAATTGCCGATGTTGCTCTTGTCGAAGACGATCGGGTCACCCACGTTAACGACGCCGTCTTTCCCAACCGTGTATTTCCCCAACCGCCCGGCCGTGAACGTTTCGCCTTCCTTGCCGCTGATCGTCCCCTTACCGAGCGCGTCGATCGCGTAGGTGGCCAGGTAGCCCATGTCCTTCGGGCTGTACAGTGCAAAGGCTGAGACGGTGCCGTTTTTGATGTAATCCCGCGTCGCATTCGGTGTGCCCAAGCCAGTCAAAGCGACCTTGCCCTTGAATGACGAGTCGGAGATATAGCGTGCCGCGGCCGCGAGGCCCACATTCGTGCAGGCGATGATGCCTTTGAGCTGAGGATGGGACTGCAGCAAGGCGGCGGTCTTGTTGAACGACTCCTGGTCGTCATCATTGCCGTAGACGGTGTCCACCAGCTTCAGGTTCGGGTGGTTTTTGGCCAGCTCGGTCTTCATTCCGGAAATCCAAGCGTTCTGGTTCTTAGCGTTTGCGGATGCACCGAGGATCGCGACCTCTCCGCTCTCGCCGATCTGCTTTACGAGCAAGTCCACCTGAATCTTCGCGATGCTCTCATCAGTCGCCGGGGCTATGAACAAGTCCCTGAACTTAGGCTCAACGTCGGAGTCGAAGGTCACTACTTTTGTTCCGGCCTTCCGTGCCGCAGTCAGGGCCGAGCCGGGAGCAGTGGGGTCACTGGCTGAGAGTACGATTCCGGAAGCCCCCTGTTGGCTGAGGGTGTTGATGAAGCTGACCTGGGCATCTGCTGCCGAAACAGCGGGACCGACCTCAGCAAACGTCCCCTTGAGCTCCTTTGACGCTTCCTCGCTGCCTTTGGCTGCATCCTGGAAGTAGGGATTGCCCAGCGCCTTGGGCAGGAAGCCAATGCTCAGGTCCTTGGCGGTGCTCTCCTGGGAAGAGCCTGACGGTCCGGACGTCTCTCCTGCGCCGCAGCCGGAGGTGACGAGGGCCACGGTGGCGGCGACCGCTGCTAGTGCGGCCAGACGAGAGCCACGTGTCCCTCGGGATGTGAATAGCGACATTTCTTTATTTCCTTTCAATGACGGACAAAAGTGAGATAAGACTGGATCGGACGTTCGCCTACGCATGACGGGCTGGGGTTTTCGATGTCCCCTCCTTGGCGGCCCGGGTAATTTTCCCTTTGAGCCAGGTAAGCAAGCTTGGTGACACGATCGACGCGACCAGCAGTGCGCCGACGATAATGTTGATGACGTCGGAGGTTACGTTGACGAAACGCAGGGCACTTTGAAGCGTGCCGATCAACAGGACCCCCGCGAGCACTCCGTGAAGGGCGCCCTTCCCGCCGAAGATGGAGACGCCGCCGAGAAGTACCGCGGCGATGACGGTCAGCTCCAGTCCCTGTGCGTTGTCACCGCGCGCGCTCCCGTAGCGGAATGTGAAGTAGATGCCTGCAAGTGCCGCGACGAGCCCCGACAGGACAAAGAGGATGAACTTTGTCCGCTGAACCTTCACACCGGAGAAGGCTGCGACTTCCCGGTTTCGCCCGATGGCGAATATCCCGCGTCCGAAGGGCGTGAAATGAAGCAGGAGGACGAAGGCCAGGGCCAGAACGACGACCAGAACCATGACGTAGGGGATACCGCTTTTGCCGAATACGGACGTCGTTAGTGTGGTCCAGTATTCGGGAAAGTTCACAACGGATCTCGTTCCCAGAATGCCGACAGCGATTCCACGAAAAAGCGCCAGCGTCCCGATTGTCACGGCGAGGGAAGGTAGCCCGACGACGGTGACGAGAAAACCGTTGATGGCTCCGCAGACAATGCCGAGCACGAGCGCTGCCAGCGCTGCGAGTTCAATGGGCCAACCGGCGTCGAACAAGGCCCCGAGCGTGACGTTGCTCAGTCCGACAATGCTTGCCACCGAAAGGTCGATTTCCGCTGAGATCAGAATCAAGGCCATCGGCAGGGCAATGAGGAGGATCGGGGTGACATCCAGCAGCAAGTATCCCAAGGTGAGGGGACTGGAGAACTTGCGGATCGACATCGACGCGACGGCAGCCACGATGATCAAGGCGATGACGACGGCGAATTCGCGGGTGAGGAAGAACCGTTTCCACGCCGGAGAACTGTAGTACGGATAGCTTTGGCTCCGGTACGGGGCGGCCTGCAAGGACGTGGATGAGTCAGTCATTTGCGTTGTCCCTGATCTCGATGAGTTTGTGGAATTGGCGAAGGGAGAGAACTCGATCCAGCGCGATGGCGCCGAGGATGAGGGCTCCAACGACCGCCTGCTGCCAAAAATCCTGCACTCCCAGAAGCGGCAGGGCCCGGTTGATGGTCAAAAGGAGCACGGCACCGATCGCGGCTCCAAGCACGCTTCCGCTTCCGCCGAAGATAGCGATTCCGCCGACGACGGCGGCCGCGACAGAGATGAGTTCAAAGCCGGTTCCAGCCTGCGAATCGACCGTCCCATAACGTGCGGCGAACAGGACGCCGGCGAGGCCGGTCAGCGCCCCACATGCAACGAAGGCGTGTATTACCCGTTTCGTGATGCGCAGACCATACAGTGTCGCTGCTGAGGGATCCGAGCCGATGGCGTAAAGCTCGCGGCCCCCACGCGTGGTCTTCATGCACCATCCGACGGCGACGAGCACCAGCGCCGCGATGATGGCCAGTGTGGGAATGTTCAGGAACGAGCTGACACCGAAGCCAAGGAAGTCGCGTGGCATGTCGGACGCGTTGATCGGCTTGCGCCCGACCCACCAGACGTCAACACCCCGGTAAATGTAGAGCGTGCCCAAGGTGACCACGAGCGCGGGCACCTTTGCGTAGGCGATCAGTGCACCGTTGATCAGTCCGAGGAGAGCACCGAGGGCGATTCCGGCAATAATGACGACCGGAATCGGCATCCCAGGGAAATCAATGAAGAGGCGTCCCGTCAGATAGGCGGTGAGCCCGACGACGGAACCGACTGAAAGGTCAATGTTGCGGGTAATGATGACCATCGCCTGTCCGATGGCCAGGAGCACAAAGATTGCCGGAGTGAGGAGGAGGTCCCGGAACCCGTCGGTGCTGACGAGAAACGCGGGGCTTCGAACCGTTGTCGCCACAAGGACTAACAGGAGGGCGAGAACGATGCCCGTTTCTCGGGACTTCAGTAGTGTTTCGATAGCCTGCGCTGCGGGGTTCTTGCGTGCGGGGGAGATGAGGGCCGTCACTGCGTCGGCTCCATCACGTTCGTGGCGGCCAGGACCTGTTGCCTGTCGTGCGTTGCCGCGAACATCACGGTTTCCGCCGTCGCCTCTGCGCGGGGGATCTCTGACGTGATTCTTCCTTCACGCATGACGAGAACACGATCGGCCATGCCGAGTACCTCCGGTAGTTCTGAGGAAATCATGAGGATTGCGAGCCCCTGGCCCGCAAGTTGTGAGAGCATGCGGTGGACCTCCGCTTTGGTTCCCACATCGATGCCGCGGGTGGGCTCGTCGACGATAAGTATCCGAGGCTGAGCCGCGAGCCACTTGGCTAGGACAATCTTTTGCTGGTTGCCGCCCGAGAGCGTTCCTGCTGCCGTCGCCAGGGAATGGGACTTGACCTGCAGGCGCCGGGCCCATCCGTCGGCCGCCAGGTTCTCCGCCTTGGAGGAGAGGAGACCGAAACGAGCGAGACCTCGGCAGATGGACAGCGTCAGATTTCGTGCTACACCGAAGTCCAGGATGAGGCCCTGCTGCCGGCGGTCCTCTGGTACGAGGGCAACACCGAGCTTCATGGCTGCTGCGGTGTTCTTTCTCGGAACACTTTCGCCGTACACCGATACATGGCCCGAATCGTAGTTGTCGACGCCGAAGATGGCTCGGGCGACCTCACTGCGCCCGGCGCCGACGAGGCCAGCGAGGCCAACAATCTCTCCGGCGCGGACGGTGAAGCTGATGTCATGGAACGTTCCAGTGGAGTTCAGGTTGCGGACCTCTAAGGCGACGTCACCGATGGTCGCTTCTTCCTTTGGAAAGAGTGAAGCCACATCCCGTCCGACCATCTTTCGCACGAGCGAAGGGACGTCCGTCTCATCGATCGGATCGGTGGAGATGTACTCACCATCGCGCATCACGGTCACCGTGTCGCAGAGCGCATAAACTTCCTCGAAGCGGTGCGAGATGAACAGCAACGCACGCCCCTCGTCGCGGAGCGCCCTGGCGATGGCAAACAGCCGGTCGACCTCGGCGAGGCTTAGCGCCGCCGTCGGCTCATCCATGACCAGGACTTTCGCATCCAGCGACATCGCCTTGGCAACTTCGATGATTTGTTGATCTGCGATGGACAGCCCCTGAGCGGGCCGGTCAGGATCAATATGCACATCTAGGCGGCTGAATAGCTCCTGCGCGTGCTTTCTCATCGCCGCCCGGTCGATCCGTCCCCAGGACTTCATGGGCTGACGGCCCATGAAGATATTCTCCGTGACGGAAAGATCAGGAAAGAGGGTCGGCTCCTGGTAGATGACGGCGATGCCGGCATTCTTGGATTCGGCAGTGGATCGAAAATCCACCTCGGTTCCGTCGAGGGTGAACGAACCGGCATCCCGGTGGTACAGACCTGCAATGATCTTGACGATTGTTGACTTGCCGGCTCCGTTCTCACCCATCAAGGCATGAATGGAGCCGGCCCTGAGCGTCAGCTCGCCGTTTCGAAGCGCCCGTACCGCCCCGAACGACTTCGAGACTTCGGACAGCTCAAGCACAACATCGCCGACGGTTGACGTGGAAGAGTGACTCGACAAGCGGATCAATCCCTTCCCGTGGGGGTGGCGGTCATCAATGTGTAGGCGCCCTGCGTGGTATCCAGGCGGCTGTACTGAGCGAGCACGGGGATGTCGCTTGTCACCATAAGGGCATAGGGGACTCCTGCGGGGATGCGTAGGCCACCCAGCTTGTCCGGATCGTCGGTCCTGAGGTGGTACGCCCGCTCGGCGGGCAGGAGAACCGGATCCGAAAGACGCGGTTCGTCGTCGGCGAAGTAGGCTGCGAAGGTCACTTCAGCAGCGGAGCTGCCTACGTTTAGCAGGCAGATCGATTCGTGGCTCGTTTGCCCGCAGGAGCTTTCAGAAGGAATGTACGCATCGGGAACGTACCAGCGCGTGTGTCCGTCAGCCTTTGTTGCAGTGGACATCCGGATTCACCAGCCCGCCGGAGTGCCGACACGCTCACTGATGCGCTGCTTACGGTCCTCGGAATCACGGTAGGCACCAAGCGGATCTGCCACCACTCCCTGACGCTCCCTCAGCCTCCGCAGCAGCGGACGAACGTCCGTTTCGTATGCATCGGTCAGGACTTCATTGGCCGTCACGACATCCCCGGCTTCCTGGGCGGCGGAGAGAGCCGCGCGGTCCACGAGCAGGGCTTTCGCGAAGGCGGCCTGCATCGCCGTGACACTGCGTAGCATGGCGGGAATTTTGTCCTCGATCATCGCGCACTGATCAATCTTGTAGAGGACGTTGCGCGCCGTTTCAGCGACGCGCGGGTCTGCATCGTCCTCTCCGCCAACGAGCTCGACCGCAATAAGGAAGAGTTCATAGGGGTTAATGGCGCCGACAAACAGGTCATCATCGGCGTATTTCTTACCGTTAAGGTCAAAGCCGCCCAGGCGGTTCTCGTCAAGCAGGGTTGCGACTATGTGCTCAATATTGACACCGAGGGCATGGTGGCCCAGGTCGACCAGCACCTTCGCACGATCGCCCAACTTCTGGCAGAAGGAGAGCGACTGCCCCCAGTCGGCAATGTCCGTGTGGTAGAAAGCCGGCTCGAAGAGTTTGTATTCGAGCACCATGGTCATGTCCTCGTCGAGCGCAGCGTAGATCTCCTGCAGGCCTTCACGAAGGAAGTGGCGCCGCCGACGGAAATCGGCCTGGCCGGGGTAGTTGGTGCCGTCGGCCAGCCACATGGACATCTGGGTGGAACCAACCGAACGCATGACGTCAACGACTTCGATCGAGTGCTCGATCGCCTTGCGCCGGATCTTGGGGTCGAGGTTCGTCAGCGAGCCGAACTTGTAGTCATCGTCCTGGAACAGGTTCGGACTGATTGAACCGATCACCAGACCTTCCTTTTTGGCGTAGTCAGAGAGTCGGCCATAGTCGTCGACCTGGTCCCAGGGAATGTGTAGGGCAACCGAAGGAGCAACTCCGGTGAGTCTGTGCACGAGCGCGGCGTCATCGATCTTTTCCCAGACGTCGCGCGGTGTCCCCGGGGTGTTGAACACCTTGAACCGTGTTCCGGTGCTCACGTACCCCCAACTCTGGGTCTCAATATGCTGCTGAGCCAGGCGTGTCAAAATTTTCTCGTGCTTATCAGATTCAGACATGGGATCTCCCGATCGATGTAGTAAGGCTGGTTTCGGCTTTTTATTGGCCGTCAGTTGGGTCAGCTGTGGTTCAGAATGAGCCGGGCCGGCTCTGAGTTCACTGGTGTGGGCCGCCGGGACTGAGAAGCTCCTTGCGGCGGAGGTGTTCGTCCGGACGCGAGTCGATGCGCTCTGCGTCTGGTTCGGACAGGTGTGTAGTGTTTCCGATGGAAAGGGCGCCGCCGATGATACGGGCGCATTTCACAGCCATTTCTGTGATCTGCAGAGCCTCCGTGGCAGATTGACCCAAGGCAAACATTCCATGATTGACAAGGTAAAGAGCCTTCGGCGGCCCGCCGAAAGCGGCGATATGGCGCTGAAGTTCGCGGCGTGCGCTGCGGGCCAGTTGGAGCCCCGGGTCGGTGTAGGGAATGAGCAGCTGGCGCTTGCCCAGAACCACCACCTGGTCTGGAAAGAGGGTTCCTGAGACGAGCTCCGTGGCTTGGTCCGAACAGAGCAACGCATTGACGCTGACGGGATGGGTGTGCGCGACAACCGGCGTCTCCCCGTATTCCTGGCAGACAGCGTGCAGCAAAGCCTCAACGGAGGGCCTCTTGTCTTCGGAGTCGACGAGGCTTTCCATCAGTACGCGCGCAACCGTTTCATCATCGGCCGTGTCATCATTCAGGAGGGCCAGAAGCGGGGCCAGCCGGACCTCAACCAAGTCTTGTCGGGTGGCGGTCGCCATGTTTGCCCCTGACGCTTTGACAAACATTGTCTCCGGGGTGGCTCGACCGGAGACGTTTCCTTCAGCAAGGATCACCAGGTCCCGCCCGGGTTCTCCTAGGGTTCGGCAGAGTCTGACAATGTCGTCGGCTATTTTATGGCTCACGACTTTTCCTTTCGCGCGGCTTGGAGGTAGTGCAGTTTTTGCGCGGCTGTCTGCCAGGCAAGCAATGAGGACCTGTCGGAGGCCGGGTTGTACCGCAACGGTTCGGTGCTGGCCCGAACGATCTTGCGGGCGTGGGCGACATTTTCGACGGCACCCGTCGAGATGGCCTGGACCAAGAGATTGCCCATCGACGTGGCTTCGGCGGGACCGGCCAGAACTGCGCGCTGGCTCGCGTCGGCGGTCAGCTGGCACAACAGCGAGTTTCTGGAACCTCCGCCGATCATGTGGATCACCTCGACGGGTTCCCCGCTGATCTCCCGGGCCGCGGTGATCGCTGCGCGGTATGCCAGCGCCAGACTGTCTACGATGCATCTGGTCATTTCGGCATGACTTTCGGGAATCTGCTGACCGCTTTGTTGGCAATAGCCTGCAATTCGTGCGGGAAGGTCGCCAGGCTCCAGGAACACAGGGTCGCCGACGTCGATGACAAATTGATGAGCCGGCACATCCTGGGCTGCCCGGAGGAGATCCGGAATTGTGGAGCGGCTACGATCGTCTCGGTTCCATTGTCGGACACATTCCTCGAGCAGCCACAGACCTGCCAGATTCCTCATGAAAAGTGTTGCGCCGTAGGCGCCTTGCTCATTCGTGAAATCTGCTGATCGTGCCTCCTCGGTCAGTATCGGCCGGTCCAGTTCGAGTCCCACGAGCGACCACGAGCCGCACGAGATGAAGGCGTACGGTTCTTCGGCGGGTAACGCCAGCACGGCCGAAGCGGTGTCATGTTCGGCGACGCGATACACCGTCAGCGGCTCGGCCGCTGAGATGGCGCCGCGGACGGCAGGAAGAATTTCCCCGGCCACGGTCCCGGTATCGCACAACTGTGGCAGGGCCGAGAGCGGGATGCCGGCCCGTGAGGCCAGTTGCGGAGACCATCCACCGGTAGTTACGTCCACGAGTTCGGTGGTCGACGCTATTGAACGCTCCGCGCCGAAAGTGCCTGTGAGACCGTGCACCCACAGATCCGGGATCAGCAGGGCTTTCTCCCCGCCCGCCAGTTCACCGCGCTCGGCAGCGTCCGACAATTGGTAAAGGGTATTGATGGGGAGGGGGTTGACCCCTGTGATGCTGTAACCGACCCGGGCCGGAATCCGCCGACGGAGCCGTTCAACGGTCTCGGACGGAGCTGACCTGTAGTGGCGCGCAGGAGGAAGGTCCTGTCCGCCAGGGCGGACGATGCCGTAGTCGACACCCCAGCTGTCGATGCCTGCGCCACTGGCCGAATGGCCCCGTTCGCGCAGCGACGTAACAGCTGTGCGAAGACCGACGAGCGTCTGTTGAAACAACCGGGTGGTGTCCCACTCCAAAACGCCCGCGATCAGGAGCGGGGCGTTGCTAAATCGTGTTACTTCTTTCAGCTCGATCTGTGTGTCTTCGATGATTCCGTAACAGACCCGTCCACTCGTGGCTCCAAGGTCAACCGCTATAAACGCAGGCATGGATCCTCACTCTCGACACTGAAAGACGGCGATGCACCGAGTGGTACATGTTGTGAAATTTATCAACGAATTTCATCCAACGCAAGGCATTTAAACATGAACTAACAAATGTCGGCTAGGATTACGCTCATAACAAGCGAGGGGAAGACATGACGCTAAGCGGCTCTGCAGCCACTGAAGAACGCCGAGAAATGCTCAGGGTGATTCTTCGCGAGGAAGGCACGGTTGACTTGGTCGCAGCCTCTGAAAAACTCGAAGTGCACCCCATGACCGTTCGCCGCGATCTCGATTTCCTGGAACAGGAAGGGATCGCTCGGCGTGTCCGGGGCGGTGCGGTCTACGTCGGCACCGAGGATTTTCATCAGCGCCAAGGTCGGCATTTTGCTGCAAAACGACGTATCGCCGAGAAGTTAGTGCCCCTGATCAAGTCAAACCAGGCCATCGGTTTCGATGCATCAACGACGGTCTTTCAGCTCGCAAGCGCGCTAAAGGACGTCGAGCAACTCTCGGTCATCACGAACGGACTGGCCACCTTCACGGCCCTTCAACATCGGCCAGGGATACGCGCGTACCTCACCGGAGGGGAATCCGAGGAGCAAAACGCCAGCCTCGTCGGGCCGTTGGCTGTGGCTTCGTTGTCCAGTTTCCTGCTGAATACATGTTTTCTCTCGACGACTTGCATCGACCCGGTCATCGGCACCAGCGAACCCACAATGGCTCAGGTTGAGGTGAAGAAGGCGATGGCGGACGCGTCCCAGTTTGTCGTCATTGCCACGGACTCATCGAAGCTCGGTACGCGGTCCGTCGCTCGTGCCCTTCCAATGACCAGGATCGATCTGCTCGTCACGGAACTCGATCCCAAAGACCCGAAACTGGACCCTTTCCGAGACGTCACTGACATCCTCTGATGCAGGCACAAGGCACTTCCCAAGCGGCAAGGGAATGGACAGCACCAGATGCTCGGTTCCGACATCGTTCGGCAAGCCCAAGAGGAGGCAGTTGCCGAGACTCAGAGAGGGACTGGGGCGGGGAAGGTCACACGCTGATCCCTGTAAGGCAGTGGATCCGTGGCCGGAACGACATGATCACGGCAACTTATAGCCAGTTCAGATTCCTCCACTAGATCAAGCAAGTCGTCCCAGACGCCAGAGGGGATCCTCCACTGCGCAAGGTCCGTGACAAAATCGGCTTGCGACGGGGTGCTGGCGCCGACGATCGTTGAAGTAATCCGTGGATCAAGCGTCGAGAACTGCAGGGCAGCTGCCGCCAAGGGGATGCCATACGCCGCACAGATCAACCGCATCTTATCGCTGCGTTCCAGACGTGCCGGGCTCCTCTCCCAGTCCACGCCCTGGGTAGACCTTCCCGCCCCATCCGGAAGTAATCTGCCGGTGAATGGCGCGGCATTTACGAACGCCACCTCCCGGGAGGTGGCATTCTGGATCAGCGGCTCGGCCGCCCGGTCCAGCAGGCTATACGGAACGTGGCTGATCACCGCGTCGAACGCATCAGTTTGCAGGTACTTCAGTTGGAGATCTATCGGACCGCCCGCAATGCCAAGATGATTGATCAAGCCCTGATCCCGCAACCCAACGAGCGTTGCAAGAGGGCCGCTACGCGCCGTTCCTGATTCAAAGCTGAACTCTTCGGGATTACGCAGCAAGACGAGCGGGAGAAGATCGAGGCCAAGGCGCTGAAGGCTCTCTTCCACGGCGCGCACAATGCCGTCCCCCGAGAAGTCGAGCGCTAAGGCGGGTCCCACGCTACGGGTCAGGACAAATCCATCGGGCAAGCCGCCTGCTTCAGAGATGGCCCGCCCAATACACCGTTCTCCCTCGGCTCCTTGCCAGGATTCACCACTCGCATCGATGAAGTTGAAAGGTCCTTCCAACACCCTCCGGATGGTCTCCAAGGCGGTTTCGAAACCGGGCCCGCAATCGGGCTGTCTAGTGCACACATCCATCGTGCTGATGTCGATGCCCACTGATGACGCCGACAGGCCCGCACGGCCAAGCATTCGTCTTCTCATCTTTACCCTCGTGCAACCCTTCAAACGGTTTTGTGAGCTTTCCCAGCCTCGGCATCTGGAGCCGAGAATTTCTTTTTTACAATCCACGCCTCGTTGGCCGTAAGCGCATGCCGGCACCAGCCACACCTGCCAGTGCCGAAACAGGCGTTGTGGCCGCCCGGCCTTCTCGAGGCACCCCGATAGGCCTCGTCAACCTCTCGCGGCTTGTACCCGCTCGTGAGTAAGCGCGTCGCCGCCGGGAAGGCTGACGAAGGCTTCCTCTTCTATGCCGAGATCCGCGTACACCCTGTGCAGTGCGGCGACCACGGCTCCGACAGCACCCGAGAAGTCGCCCAACTCGGCAGCAGCGAGCCGGGGAGACGCGCGGAGATTCTGCTCCAGAGCCGCCTGGTAGCGGTCAAGTGTCGACGCGAGGGAGTTCGCGATGCCGCCGCCGAGGACGATCGTCTGCGGATCGCATGAAACCGTTGTGGCAGTGAGAACGATCAGAAGAGCTTGATCGAAATGGGCGCGCAATGCCTTCAGCCCGGGGCCCGCATCGCTTGCGAAGAGCTGGCTAGGGGCGGCGAGATCGATGCCCGACTCGGCGGCACGGCGGATGATCCCGGCGCCGGTGACCATGTGCTCAAGGCGAGTCCCAAGGGGGCCGACGGGCAGCTGCCCGAATTCACCGATTAGTCCGTGGTCGCCCTGAAGGATTCGGCCATCGATCGCCAGGCCGGCACCGAGCCCGGAACCGATCGTGACCATTGCAGCGTTGGGCGCGGAACGTGCCGCGCCGAAATGCTGTTCACCGAGGAGCGCATAGTTGGCGTCGTTGTCGAAGCCGACTGGCCTGCCCATGGCATTCTCGACGTCGTCCAGGAACGTTGGCGCCTCGATCTGGGCCAAGTTGGGTGCGTTGGAAATTGTGCGCTTCTGCTGACTCACAGCCCCTGGCAGGCCAACGCAGAGGTGTTCGACCCGATCCCAGACGTCTCCGGCCGATGTGCGCGCCGTGGAGGCCAACCAGTTTGCAAGCTCGCGCGCAGTCGTCGCAGTGGGCGTCGCGATCTCGAGGGCAAGGAGCGGACGAGCAAGCAGGTCGGCGACGACGAGACGGACGTTGGACGCTCCGAGGTCCACGCCGACGACGAAACTGCGATTGGACACCACGTCTAGCTCGACGGCCCGACGTCCGCGAGATTCGGAGATGATCTCGGCAGTCTCGGTGACGATTCCTTCAGCGATCAGCTGGTCGACAGCACGGGTGACTGTCGCCGCGGAGATGCCTGATGCTTCGGCAATCCATTTGCGGCTGGCAGGTCGCGACATCATTAGGGCCGTCAAGACCGCCTTGCGGTTCAGCTCTCTAGTGTCTTGAACCATCGGGGTCTCCTTTTGCAATCAGTGTGAATTCAAAGTTAGCCTAAATCGCCGTGGCGATCCAGCCATCTCGGGGATTGATTTACTGGCCGGTTCATTTGCGATAACACGCGCCGGGCGGGATGCTCCAGCGGAGGCGGCTGCGCGGTTGGCCTTGTCCCGCGTGACTGAAAATCACCCACAGCCCTGATTTTACGGGGCCCAAACGGTCGGGCGATGACGCCGCTCAGACCTCTCGGCAAGAGTCGCGAACGGGGCGAAAGTGCAGGGCGGAGGATGCCCCGCATCTTCGTCTGCAACCCTCCGAGACCTATTCGTTACAATCGGAGGGGTTGACTTTACTTGCGCACTGAAATCAAAATGGATTACGCACAGTCGAAGATGACAGGCCACGGACCAACCGCTACCTGTCACCGGAACTGGCATCCCACCCGGTCACGGAAGGTAGACCCCCATGAGCACAGCACCCACGGTCCGACGGTTCGGCCTTCGTGCCGCCGTCGGCGCACTTGCGATCACGCTCGCCCTCGCTGGCTGCTCCAGCGGAGGCGGCGGCACGGCCGCTTCATCCGGGCCCGCAGCCAAGCCCAGCCTGGAGTTCGCAGGTCCGAACGGCGAAAAGCCCGGTGCGCTCTCGGAGCTTTCGCTGACGAGTAGCGAGCAGGCGAAGGTGAAGGACGGCAAGTACACCGCCGCTTTCGTCTGGCACACGTCCTCGGACTTCGTGACCGCCGTCGAGAAGGGCGCGCGTGAGGAGTTCAAGAACCTCGGGATCGACGTCGTCGCGAGCACGCAGGCCAACTTCAACGCCGCTACCCAGGCCAACAACGTTCAGACAGTCCTCGCGCTGCACCCGAACATCATCGTTACCATCGCGGTCGACCCCACTTCCGCCGCCGAGGCGTTCAAGCCCGCCGTCGACGCGGGAACGAAGCTCGTCATTATGACGACGCCCCCCGCCGGATACCAGGCCGGCAAGGACTTTGTGTCCATCGTGACGGAGAACCTGACCGAGGCAGGGCAAGCCAACGCCGAGATCTTGGGAGACGCCCTCGGCAAGACCGGCGAGGTGGGCTATATCTCGTACAACGCCAACTTCTGGTTCACGAACCAGAGGGACAAGTCGTTCAAGGATTGGCTGGCCTACGAATACCCCGACATGAAGATCGTTGACTCCGAAGGCTTCGCCGATGAGACGGCCACCCAGACGATCGCGGCCGCCATGATCGCGAAGAACCCGAACATCAAGGGCATCTACGTGTCCTGGGCGACGGCTGCGCAGGGCGTCGTGGCCGCGATCAAGGCGGCCGGGCGGAACGACATCCAGGTGGTCACGAACGACCTGGACACCACCCTCGCGGCCTCGATGGCCTCTGGAACGAACGTGGCCGGAATGGTCGGAAACGGATCCCTCGGAATCGGCAAGGGTCTCGCCTTGGCGGGAGCATACGGCGTCCTCGGCAAGACCGCGCCGGCGCTGGTCGCCTCGGACCCGACCAAGGTCACCAAGGCAGACCTCGACAAGGGATGGCTGTCCGACTATGGCACCCAGCCGCCGTCGAGCATCACCGGCGGCTGACCTCGGACCGAACGGGGCGGACGGTCTCGCCCACCGCTCGCCCCGCTCGCCACGCACCCCAAACACCAAGCACCACGAAGGAGACATCGATGTCAGGGCAAGTCACAACCGTTCTCGGTGCGGTTCCGGCCGATGACCTCGGCAGGGTCATGCCACACGAACACCTCCTCTCGCTGACTCCGGGACCCTGGCTCACTGGCGGGCTGCGGGACGACGCCGTCGATAGGGCGGTGGAGGCTCTCGGGTCGCTCCGGGAGCTCGGATTCGGGACCGTCGTCGACCTCAGCCCTTACGGTGTCGTCGGTCGTGACGACAATGGAGACAACGCTGCACTGCTCGCCGAGATCTCGCGCAAGACGGGCATGCACATCGTCTCCGGAACTGCGTTCTACCTCGAGTCCTACTCTCCCGAGTGGGTGCACGACGCCGACGCCGGCGTCCTCGCCGAGCGCCTGATCCGGGATGTGGTCCACGGCATTGGCGACTCGGGCATCCATGCAGGCATCTTCGGCGAACAGGCGACAAGCCTGGGCGAGATCACCGCGTACGAGGAGAAGTGCCTCCGCGCCGTCGCCCGCGCTCAACGCGAGACCGGACTCTCGGTCATGACCCACACCACCCACGGCACGATGGCGTTCGAGCAGCTCGAGATCCTTAACTCCGAAGGCGTTGACCTGGACCGAGTGGTCATCGGCCACCTTGACACCCAGCTGAGCCCCGAATTCGCACGCCGGGTCCTGGATGCCGGTCCCCGCATCGCCATCGACACGATCGGCAAGGAGAACTGGGATTTCTTCCTTGGTCCGGCCCCCGACCCCCGCCCGGATGGCGAGTTCGACAAGCACGCCTTCCACCGGTCCGACGCCGGACGCGCCGACCTTGTCGCGTGGCTGGTGTCGCTCGGATACACCGACCGCATCCTGCTCTCCCAAGACCTCACCGGAGCCGAAGTCTGGATGAATCCGAAAACCCACGGGATCCACGGCTACTCCTACCTCGGCGCCGTCTTCGTTCCCGAGCTCCGCGCACGCGGGGTCTCGGACGTGGACTGCGAACGGCTCCTCACTGCCAACCCCGCCAGCGTGCTGGAGGTGCGGTGAAGGTTCTCCAGCACTCCTCCGTTCCGGTTTCGCGGTTCGTCGTCGGTGTCGACCTTGGCGGAACCAAGGTGCGTGCCGGCATCGCCGGACTCGACGGTCGGGTGCTGTTCCAGATGACCGAACCCACCGCTCCAGACGCTGGGCCCGATCTCGTTCCACAGTTGTCCGCACTGGTGGCCGCACTGGCCTCGGCTATCGGGTCCGATGTATCGGCAGTCGTCGCCACGGCGATCGGAGGAGCGGGCGTTCCCGACGGCGACTCGGGCCGATTCGAGCGCGCGCCGAATCTCGGCGAGCTCGACGGATTCAGCCTGGCAGCCGACTTGGAGGAGGCGCTGGGGCATCCGGTGGTGCTGGAGAACGATGTCAACATCGCCGCCCTCGGCGAACTGCATGACGGCGTCGGCTTCGAGTACGACAGCTTCGCGTTCGTATCGGTCGGCACCGGCATCGGCGTCGGTCTCATCCTCGACCGTCGGCTGTGGGCCGGAGCGAGCGGCGGTGCCGGGGAGATCGGATACCTGCCGTTCGGGGCCGACCCGATCAACCCCGCCAGCCACCGTCGCGGTCCGCTCGAAGAGGTGGTCGCGGGCGACGCCATCGGCCGTCGCTACTCGGCGTCCTCCGACTCAGCCGCCCCCGAAGCCACTCCCGATGCCGTCGAGGTCTTCGACCGGGCCGGGCGCGGGGACCCCTTTGCGGCCGCCTCGCTCGACGAGGAGGCGAAGTGGATCGCCCATGCCCTCGTCGCGGTCGACGCCGTCGTGAACCCGGGACTCTTCGTCCTCGGCGGGGGAATCGGCACCCGCGTCGAACTCCTTGCGCCCATCCGTGCGTGGATGACGCGCCTCGGCCGGGGCGACCTCAAGGTCGTCATCAGCCGGCTCGGCCCCCGCGCCCCCATCGCCGGCGCCGTGCGCCTGGCCATCGACAAGGCCCTCCAGCCACAGGAAAGAGAAGCATCATGACCATCACGACCCACGTCAAGACAGGGACGGTCAGCGACGTCCTCCGGCACATCGATTGGCGGCAGTATGTCGTCTACATCGGCTTCGTAGTCGTCTTCGCCTACTTCGCCATCACCCAGGCCGGCAACTTCCTCAACACCACGACCCTGGTCAACATCATCACCCAGGCCGCCCCCATCACAGTGATGGCGGTCGGGGCGGTGTTCGTCTTGAGCGTTGGTGAAATCGACCTCTCCATTGGTTCCACCGTCGCACTCGCGTCCCTTGGGTCGGCCGTGACGCTGCAGGCGACCCACCAATGGTGGTTGGCCGCGTTGGCCGGACTCGCCATCGGCGCTGGGGTCGGCGCGATCAACGGGATCTTTATCACTATGGTGCGTCTGCCATCCTTCCTGGTCACTCTGGCCACGATGGGCCTGGTGGCCGGACTTGCCCAGCAGGCGACCAACCTGCAATCGGTTCCGGTCACGAACAGCGCCTTCGGTTGGCTGTTCGGCGGCGGGACGCTTCTCGGGATCCCCATTCTGATCTGGTGGACAGCCGTGATCGTCGCAATCGGCTGGCACGTGCTCCGTCAGCGCTCGTTCGGCGCACACGTGCTCGCAGTGGGCAACAAATCGTCGGCGGCTGCGGTAAGCGGCATCCGAGTGAATCGCGTGAAAATGATTGTCTTCATCGTGAGCGGCATGGCGGCGGCCCTGGCCGGCATCCTCTACGCGGGTCGTCTTGCCGGCGCGACGTACACGCTCGGCAGCTCCGACCTGATGAGCGTGCTCGCCGCGGTCATTGTCGGTGGCACCTCCCTCACCGGAGGCAAGGGCTCCATCATCGGAGCACTTGTCGGCAGCCTGTTCATGAGCATGATCAACTACGGTCTGCTCCTGGGCGGCCTCAACGTGGCACAGCAGTTAATCGTGCGCGGCATCATCATCCTCGCCGCCGTCTCCCTCTCGCTCCGCGCCAAGAAGAACAGTTAGGCCCACCGATGTTCTTAGACCTCCTTCGCCGCCGCAACCCGGCGCTCCTGCAAGCGGCCGCCCGGTTCCACCAGAACGGTCAGATCCCGGCCAACACCTATGTGATCGACCTCGACGCAGTGACCCGAAACGCGGCAGCCATCTCGGCCGAAGCCAGCCGACTCTCCCTGACCCCGTTCGCTATGACGAAACAGATCGGGCGCAACCCGGACGCCTCCCGGGCAATCGCCGCCGGCGGCATCGACAAGGCGGTCGGGGTGGACCTCGAGTGCGCGATCGCCGCTGCGACCGGCGGCCTCCGGACCGGTCATCTGGGGCACCTCGTCCAGATTCCCAAGCATCGCGCCGCCGAGGCGGCCGCACTCGAACCGCTCTACTGGACGGTTTTCTCGGAAACGAAGGCGGCTGAGGCCGGCGCGGCCGCCCTGGCGCACGGCCGGGTCCAAGACGTCCTGTTGCGTATCCAGGCCCCGGGCGATCGGTTCTATCGCGGACACGAGGGCGGGTTCGACGCCACAGACGTCGTGGGCGCTGCCGACCGGATCGACGCCATTGGGGGCGTTCGGTTCGCCGGCATCACCACTTTCCCCGCAACGCTCTTTGACGCCACAACGGGTGCCGCACGTTCCACTCCGAACCTCGCCACGCTCACCACGGCGTTGCGGGCACTGGAACGAGCGGGCCGCCGGGATGTGCAGGTGAACGCACCAGGAACGACCTCCGTTTCCATCCTGGCAACGCTCGCCGAAGCCGGAGCCACCCAGGTGGAACCGGGCCACGGCCTAACGGGCACCACTCCGACCCACGCGGTGCAGGATCTCGTGGAGGAACCCGCCATCGCCTATGTCTCCGAGGTCTCCCACCTCTGGAACGGCGACGCCTACGTCTTCGGCGGTGGCCTCTACATCGACCCGGTGCTCGGCGGCTCGACGACCACAGCGCTCCTTGTGGCGCCGGATACCAACGCGGTCACCGCGCCTGAGCTGCGGGTGGACATGCCGGCAGCCGACGCGATCGACTATTACGCCACCGTTCCTCTCGGCGACCACCGCGCACAACCAGGCGACACCGTGCTGTTCGGGTTCCGCCCCCAAGTGTTCGTCACCCGCGCCCTCACCGCCGGCATTGCGGGCCTATCCACCGGAACGCCGACGGTCGCCGGTATCTGGTCTTCCGACGGCTCAGCACCCCTCACCATCTCCGACACACTCGCTGCACCCAGGAGGACAGCATGATCATCGCAGACCCCACATCCACGCCGAAACCCAACGACGGAACGGTCAAGCCGCTACGGCTCGACGGCATCAGCAAGCACTTCGGCGGCATCGTCGCCATCAAGCGGTTCGACCTCGAGATCGAGCCAGGCGAGATCGTCGCCCTTGTCGGCGACAACGGCGCCGGCAAATCGACGCTCGTCAAGATCATCTCCGGCCTCTACCAGCCCACCGACGGGGAGATCTGGTTGAACGGGGAACGCACCATCTTTCGCGACGCCTCCGATGCGCGCACGAAGGGCGTCGAGGTCGTCTACCAGGATCTCGCACTCGTCGACCTCCAGCCGGTGTACATGAACCTGTTCCTCGGCCGCGAACTGCGCAAGCCGCCGTTCGGCACGCTCGATCGCAAGGGGATGGCAACGCGCACGCAGGCGCTCGTCGACGAGCTGGATGTGCGCATCCCCTCTGCGAAATCGACGCTCAGCGACCTTTCGGGCGGCCAACGACAGGGTATAGCCATCGCTCGCGCCACCCATTGGGCCAGCAGCCTTGTGCTCATGGATGAACCGACGGCGGCCTTGGGGGTGGCCGAGACCGCGAAGGTCGAGGAGACCATCCTCAAACTCAAGGAGCGCGGCGCCGCCGTACTCGTCGTCAGCCACAACATGGAGCAGGTCTTCCGCATCGCCGACCGGGTTACCGTCCTCCGACGTGGGACACAGGTGGGAACCCGGCGCGTCGCCGACACGTCCCACAATGAGCTGATCTCGATGATCACGGGGCTCGCCTCGTGAGCGCGGCGATCATCGACGGGCCCGGGGCACTAATGCGGGCGGAAATCGCCGAACAGCCCAGCCGCTGGATCGACCTGCTTGATGACCAGCGGGCCGCCATCGACGCCGCCGCCGACCTGATCCGTGAAACCCAACCAGAATTGCTCGTCTTCGTGGCACGAGGGTCAAGCGACCATGCCGCGATGTACGGCCAATACCTCGTCCACAACCTTCTTCACATCCCGGCCATGCTGGCGACCCCGGCAACGGTGACCGCGTTCGACACGAGCCTCCGCTACCCCTCGACTGTCGCCATCGCCGTATCCCAATCGGGCCAGTCCCCGGACCTCCTCGCGACCGCCGAATCCATTGCCGAAGCGGGCGTGCCCATCGTCGCGATCACCAACGATTCCCGGAGCGCCCTCGCCGCACTCGGGCGCGTTCATATTCCGCTCGCGGCAGGGCCGGAACTCTCGGTTGCCGCGACCAAGACATACACCGCGGAGCTCTTGGCCATCGCACTCGTGGTGTTCCGCGTCGCCGGCCTCGATTGGGACGACATCGGAACTCGCGTCCGTGCGACAGCGGAGGAGGCGATCGCAGTCCTCGGTCAGCCGCTCGACGAGCTGGTCGATGCGTTCGAGGGCCGCGAACGCATCCTCATCGTCGGCCGAGGCTACGGGATGGCCACCGCGAAGGAGGGTGCCCTCAAGCTCATGGAGACGAATGCGATCGCAGCCTCGGGCTGGAGCGCCGCCGATGCGACCCACGGCCCGCTCGGGCAAGTCGTGCCTGGTGCGGGCATCATCGCGTTGACGCGCGGCGACGCAGGCCGCGACTCCGTCATCTCCTTCGCCGAAGCGGCCACCCGGCTTGGCGGGCTCGTCGCTGAGCTGGGCGGCCGGACAATCGCGGCCGCCCAGGTCCAGGTGCCGAGCGCCACGGTGTCGACCGAACTGTCGCCGCTCGTCGACATTCTCCCGCTGCAGAGACTGGCCCTGGAACTGGCACTACGCCGCGGACTCGACCCAGACAGTCCAGTCGGTCTCGCCAAAGTCACCAAGACCCACTAACGGTTCCGGGATGACGGCCGCGATGTCCAGGGAAGGCAGGAAGCTGAACAATGAGAGTAGGACTGCGGCTGCAGGGAACCAGCTGCCGGACCGTTGTGCTGAACGGGCGGACTGTAGTTTCAGCCATTCGGGAGGTGCACGCGGGCAGTTTGTCGGAAGCCTTGGAATTGTCCATGTCAGGGCTCCGTCGGGAGTTCGGGCCAGGCATCACGGAGATCACTGCCGACGTCGGACGGGTCTTGGTGGAGCGGAAACTGGCCGACGTTGTCGCCATCCGCATTTCGCCCCGTCCGCCCGCGGACGCCTTCCACATGACCGTGCCGCCACCCCTTGTTGAGCCTGCAGTGACCCGGACCGTGCATGTCCGCGGGGGTCACGACCTGCGGGGACGGCCTCTGGCCCGGTTGGACCTGGAGGCGTTCCTGGCCGATCTCCCCGGCATCCTTGCCGGTGACGCACGGAACGTGGCGATCACTTCCGTCGGTTCGACCGCGTCAAGGAACCATGAAACGCGTATAGCCGATGCCATCCTAAGCAACGATAGAGATATGCGGATCAGTATTTCCAGTGATTTCTATTCCAGTGTTTTCCGGGACCGCGACTACACGGCCATCCTAAACAGCGCCCTGATGGAGACGGGGGAAGAGCTGGCTGCAATGCTTACGGAGGTAGGCCGGCGGCAGTTCCCGGCCACCCACTTGTCGTTTGCAAAGAACGACGGCGGCCGCGCGCCTCTATCACGGTTGGCGTTGGCTCCTGTGCACGGGTTGCACGCCGAGCCCGCGATGGCAATCCTTGGCGCGGCCACACTGGCGGGAATCCCCAACGGGGAAGTCATTCTCTGCATGGAGGCTGGGGCCACCGTGGGCCACACCCGCGGAGGGCTGCCTGTCTCCAGAAGCCTCATTCGCCAAGGATTCGACGCAAGCCTCGCCAGCAACGCCGCCATTCTCGAGCCGTACACCGTCCACCACCCGGTTCGCCCCGACATCCCGTCCGTGATTGCCGACCTCCGCGAGCGGCCGGAGAGTGCGCTGCCCTTCGGGCTGGTGCCCACTCTGCCAGCGGTGCAGGACGCCGCACTGGTAGGGTCTGCAGCGGCGCCGCTGACGGCGTGGATCGACAGACTCGAGACCGTCAGCGGCCGGGTTGACCTGGAACGCGTACAGAACCTCGCCGAAGAGGACGCCCACTCAGCGGCGGTCCAGTTAGGCGCCAGCCCCGGGCAAACCCGCATCCTTGAATCGAACGTCTACGCCATGCCCTACGGTAATCCCGGAATCGTTAGAATCCGGGTCCAAGCGGCAGGAGAAACGTCCGCCGACGAGGAACACGTGCTGCCCGCTGCCGTGCGGGGAACCAACCCATGAGCACCATACTCACTACCGAGGACATCCGTAACCTCCGCACCGGGGCCCACTTCCTGACCTGCACCATCGACCCGACGGCCATCTACATCTACGCCGAGATGATTCAACGAGCGATGGAGAACCGGTCGTTGGAGCTCATCACCGTCGATGAGCTTGCTCCCGACGATCTGGTGGTGGCGGTCGGAATGGTAACGCAAGGCCTTTTCATCGCCGACATGCCTCCCGTGGGCGATGAGTTCCTTGGCTGCATTCGTGCCATCGAGGCGAGTCTCGGCCGGTCGGTGCGGGCGATCTATTCGCTCGCCGCCGCCAACATCAACGGAATCGTCCCCCTTATGGTTGGGCTGCAGTCCTCGCTGCCTGTCATCGATTCCGACCCCATGGGCCGTGTTTTCCCCTTGATCAGCCAGACAACTCTGAACATTGGAAACGTGGCAATCGGCCCTATCGCGCTCATGGGGGTAACCGGGGAACGGGCGGTTGTTGAGGTCGAAAGCCCGCAGCGGGCCGAAACGCTGGTGCGTGCACTGGTGACCGAACTCGGCGGCTGGGCAGCCACAGCCATGTATCCGTGTTCCGCGCAACAGCTGAAGGAGCATGGCGTCCATGGCTCCATCAGCCGGATGATCCGGATCGGGCAAATCCTCGACGCGAGCACATCGGTTGAGAGAAAGCTGTTGTTGCTCGCCGATCTCCTCGGCGCGACGCGCATCGCCCGGGCCCGCGTGAGCCACATCGAAAGCCTCTCCCGGCCCACCGACCTCGGCCTGCCGGCGCAGCCGTCCAGCGTAACGCTCGAAGACGAAACCACCGGACGCATCGTCCGTCTTGAAATCCAGAATGAGATCCTGCTGGTCCTCGTGGATGGTGCGGTGACAGCAGCCGTCCCGGACATGGTGACGCTACTCAATTCCGAGCACGGCACGGTGGTCAACATCGACGACGTCCAGGTGGGCGACGTCATCGACATAATGAAGATCACGGCAGCGGCGCAGTGGTACACGGAGGCGGGGTTGGATCTCACCGAGCCAAAGGCCTTCGGCATTCCGATCGTGCACCCAAGGCGGAGACATGCGTAGATCGAAAAATGAAACCCGCCTCGATGTCGCCGGGCTATTGGCGCACGGTTCCCTCCGTGGCACCACTCCGCTATATCTCACTCCATCCAGCGGGCTGATAGAAAGTGTTGTTCTCGTCTCCCAGCTTGAAGCAATCCGGCAGGTGCGGCCCAATACCGTGGTGGTCCTCACCTCAGAGATGGGATCAGGGGGTTGGCTTGTGTCAGCGGCGCTGCGACACGCCTGGGAGCGGCGGGCCAGCGCCGTCGTCGTGGCCGGCAGCGCCTATGCAAGCGCGGCGGTCGGACTGGCAGAGCGGTTGGGCATCACGCTGCTGGCCACTGACGGGGAACCTGCAGCGCTCGCCTTGGCGCTGGCGGCCGAGATCGGAGCGGCCCTGTCAGTGGTCGATGCGGAACTGGCCAGGGTTGCCCGGACAGTCGCAAAGGACACCACACTCGGTGATGTCCTCAAGACCATTTCCAGGGAACTGGACGGATCCGGAGTTTCGCTGGAACACGACGGCGTTGTTCTGGCCTCCGCCGGAATGCCTCCACGGGAGACTGACGAAGTCATCACCGTGGAAGTCGGCGAGGCCAATAGTGCCGTCCGCTTCACCCTCACGGCCCGCGTGCCCACTTCCGGCGTCCACAACCTGCGGCTGGTCCGCTCAATCCTTGAAGTAGCCACCCCCTCTGTGAAGGCTGCCTGGCTGTTGGAGGACCTACTCAGCACTGCCCGGGCCGTTCCCACAGCGGCTATCGCCGGGTTGGATCAGGACCCTGCCGCGTCAGGCGCGGAGTTCGAGGAAAAGCACCGACATCTGCTGAAGCAGTTGGGCTGGCGCGAAGGGGAGCCGTACGTGGCCGTGTGGTTCCGCAGCGGGCAGGTGCAAGACCATCGGCCTGAGCTGACGGCCGTGTTGCGCCTGCTCTGGCGCAAGGTCACAGTACGCAGCCCCTTGGCGGAGGTTCAAGGCGGTTGGCTGACGCTCGTACCGGCCGGGGAGGAGGACGCCTCCACCCAGCTCGAAACCCGGATCAGGACACGTCTGGGGCCGGCTCTTGCCGAGCTTGGCCTGGTGGCGGGACTGTCCCGATGGCAGGAGGATGTCCCAGCGCTGGCGTTGATCGTGCGTGAGGCGCGGCTGTCCGCTGAATCCGCCCGGTCAACGGGACCCGGCACGGTTCTAGGCTTCGCCAGCCTCGGGGTGGTCGCGGCCACGACCTTCGTCGACATGGCCGCCGTCGCGCTCGTGGCAGAACTATCACTGCCGCGGCTGATGACCTCCCCTGACCGCGACGTAATCATTACCGCAGTGGCCGTCTTCCTCGATCACCGCGGCTCAGTCAGCCTCGCTGCGAAAACCCTCAACCTGCACCGGAACACCCTGCAGGCCCGGCTTAACCGGGCGAGGGAACTCGGTGTCCCGCTTGATATTCCCTCTGAGCTGCTGTCCGTCCACCTCATCGCCAAAGTGCTGCAGCGCGCGTCTTCATCCGTCAGCAGTACGTGACGGCGCGGTCCCTGCCTGAGCTCGACCCCGGTCCGTGCCCGCGGACTGTTCCACGGACACGGACACGGAGCCAGGCGCGTCCGGGCTAACTTATTTCGACGACAATCTTCCCTGACTGTTCGTTCGACTCCATGTAGCGGTAGGCATCAAGCACTTGGTCGAAAGCAAAGACCCGGTCGACTCTGGGCCGCAGGGCCCCGGAGCTAATCCGCTCGAGGATGAAGTCGACACCTCGCCGCCGCTCATCGGCCCGTCCGACGTGGTTGAACATTGAGTACGGGTGGAAAACCGATTGAGTCCTGCACATTGCGGCCATAGGGATGACGGGCTGCAAATCGCTCAGCGTTCCGTAGCCGAAGATGACGGCGTTGGGTGCGAGGTGATCGACGTAGGTGCCGAGGGACTCTCCTCCGACAGGATCGAAAGCGACCCGCACGCCTTTGCCATCGGTGGTGCGGTCGATGACTTCGCCCAGGTCGTCGACTCCTACGAGGGCCACTTCGTTTGCGCCGGCCTCGAGGAGGAGCGATCGCTTCTTCTCCGACCGTGTCGTCGCGACCACCTTCGCCCCAAGTGCGCGTGCGATCTCGATGGCCCCAAACCCGGCTGAACTGGCGGCGGCCGTCACGAGCACTGTGTCTTCGGATCCGAGGTTGGCTACTTCTGCGAAAGCGAAGTAAGAAGTGAGATATTGCATCCACACAGAGCAGGCCTGGGCGTCCGAAAGTTCCGGTGGAGCAAGGGTTAGGTAGTCTGCCGGGAGGACGGCTGTTGTTGCCTGCACGCCGTCGGTTGTGGTGAAGAATGGAATGCTCGTAACGCGGTCGCCGATGCTGAAGGCGGTGACGTTCGCGCCGATCTCGGTGACGGTGCCAACTGCCTCGGAACCAATGCGCGAGGGGAACACCGGGATGGTGTAGTGCTCTCCGTGGATGAACATTAGATCTGCCCGGTTGAGTGCGAATGCTGCGACGTTGATCCGGACATCGTTTTCGGCGACTGGACGTGGAGAAGCAGCTTCGACGGCCAGCACATCGGGGCCGCCTAATTTGCGGAAGACAACCGCGGATTCCGGCCTGTTCACGAGGACACCGTGGTCATTGACACCATGTGCTTTGGCTCGAGGGCCGGGAAGAACCGCTGGCGTTCTTGGGCCGTGGGCCCGTCGTAGCCCAGGCGCTTGCTGTGCGTCCAACCGAACCGACGAACCGAGTCGACGAGCTGCTCGGCGTGCTTGAGCGGGGCCACAGTCGCGTCGATCACGGGTACGCCGATTTCCTCTTGAACCGTTCGGAAGAATCCGAATTCGGCCGTGCAGCCGAGGATGACGACGTCGGCGCCGTCCTGCTCCACGGCCTTGCGGGCTTCGGTCATGATCCGCTGTTCCGTGAGTGCCGGGTCCTCCTGGAAGTCATCGACGCCCATCTCGAGCACGCGCCATGAGGCAAGACGGTCTGACGCGCCGCAACGATGGACGTTCTCGGCCATCTCCGGAATCCACTTTTTCCGTCCGACGAGGATGGAGAATCGCTCGCCCAGACTTCCGGCGATGCTCAGCGCCGAGTGCGCCGGGCCCACAACCACCATGCGATCGGTGATTTCGCGTGCCGCCCGCAGCGCGGGGTCGTAAAAACAGCCGATGACGGCGGCGTCATAGCCTTCTTCTTCCGCCCACCGCACCGTTCGCAACAGCGATGGAAGCATGAGTGCCTCGAAAGCGTTGTACTCGACGTGTGAGGGGCCCTCTCCGTCAAGGGAAACGACATCAACTTCGGTGCCGGGACGGACTATCTGGCGGAAGGAATCCGCCATCGCTCGGTTGTACGCATCGGTGTAGAGCGGGTTGATCCACAGGATTCGGGCGTTCTCCGAGAGATCGTGGAGATTGTCGGTGGGGGTGATCATTCCAATTCACTTCCTTCGGTTTCGGGCAAGAACAGGCCAAGGATGACTGTGACAAACAAGAACATGTTGATGAACAGAATTGTCGAGGTGGCTCCGGTGGCGGAGGCTAGGAGGAACCCGACAAGACTCGGTGCGACCGTATTCGCGACGCGCTGACCGAAAATCCCGAACCCGTAGCCTGAGCCACGAAGGGCTGAGGGATAGAGCTCGCCCATCCACGTGTCCCAGACACCCCAGGCTCCCAGAGCGAAGAAGGCCAGGGAGAACATGCCGAGATACATTTCGGTCTCGGTTGAGGCTGTCGCGAAGAAGAAGCCGCCGCCAGCCGCGGCGAGGACGTAGATCGTGAATATCCATTTGCGGCCAAAGCGTCCCGTCAGGTAGGAGGCCGTCATGTATCCGGGGATCATGAGGACCGCGCTCAGGGCAATGAAGGCAAAGCTTGATGAGGCGCTCAGTCCCCGCCCTTCAAGCAATGTTGGCATCCACGATTGAAGTCCCCAGTAGCCCCAAGAGAAGGTGAAGTTGATGAGGACTTGAATGACCGTGACCCGGCCCATCCTCCCCTTGAAAAGGCCCCAGATGGACTGCTTCTTGCCCTCCGAGACGGTGAAAATGGTGCCACGGGAGATGCCGCGGGCTCCCAGATGGTCGAGGACATCGTGCGCCTCTTCGTTCCGCCCCCGCCTCGCGAGCCAGTACGGGGATTCCGGAACGATCTTGTACAGAACGATGCCCCAGAGGCTGGCAAGTGCGCTAACAGCAATGACCCAGCGCCAGCCGTGCCCTCCGATCAGAGCAGCGGTGCCGAGGGCGGCCAGGATACCAATCGGCCACCCTGCGGCCAGATAGACCGTTGCCTTTCCGCGGGCCTTGACCGGGAGCAGTTCTTCAAAATAGGGGAAAGTCACAGTGAAGACGCCGGAGAACAACAGCCCGGAGAGGAAACGAGCCACCGAGAGGGTCTCAAAGTTCGGTGCGAAGCAACTCAGGAGCGTGAAGACGCCATAACCGGCGAAGCTCCATGCACACGTGGCCTTCCTACCGATCCGGTCAGAGATGGGCCCCCAAACTAGTGACCCGGGGATCATGCCCAGGAAGAGCGCCGAGATGGCGATTCCTACCTGCGTCGTGCCGACCTGCAGGCTGGTAGCCAGATCACCAGCAACGTAGGTGAGCATGAGCATTTCCCAGGCTTCGATTGCGAAAGCGAAGAATAGAACGGCGCAGATTTTAAAGTGGATGGACCCGAAAGGCATGTCGCGGAACGCGTGCCCGACGGCCATGGAGCGAGGCGGGCTCGCCGTCCCGGGCGCTTGCCCTGAAATGAGTGGGTCGATGCTGGACATGTCTTGACCTCCGATATTTTGGACAGGATAAGAAGTACACGCAGTGTTTCTGGGCACGGAGAACAGTCCGGATATTAGGGAATTCACCTCGGAGCAGCTCACCAAAGCCTCCACTCGGGGTAGCTCTTCCTGGCCTCCCGCCGAGTGATTGCACTCACACTACAAGCGGGGAGTGCTCAGAAAGTGTTCACTTTGCACTTTTTTGATTCGAGCGTTTGGGCGTAAAGCACTGCCCCTCTAAACGCGCACCCTCTGGGGCGCCGGTCACCGTTCGTTCCAGCACTTGCGCCTGCCCCGGCCGGAATGGCTCGTGCCGCTTCAGGCCACCGGCCTCGTCAGCTCTGGTGCCCGCACAACCCTGTTATGCACTCTGCCCGTCCAGCCGTAGCCCAATCATGCAGTATGCCCACCATCTTGCTCGGCCCCGTATGTACCGTGATGTCCCACACACAAAGTTCCATCCCAAGACCATGAGGAGATATACGTGCCGAACTACAGGGTGTCGATGGATATCGGCGGAACCTTTACCGACATTGTGGCGTACGATCAGGACGCCGGAACCTACGCGGCTACGAAAGCGTCCACCACGCCGGGGAACCTGAGTGCCGGAGTCATCGCAGGCCTCGAATCGATAGTTAATGATCTATCGGACATCGATTTCCTGGTCCACGGCACCACCCAGGGCCTGAATGCGTTCCTGGAACGTCGGGGGGTTCCCGTGCTACTGCTGGCAACGGCCGGCATCGAAGATACCTATCACATCGCCCGCGGCCCGCGTCTTGAGCTCTACAATGCTCAATACCGCAAGCCTGCCCCGCTGGTCGATCGCAAGGACGTCATCGGCGTCGGTGGCAGGCTGGACAGTCAAGGCCAGGAACTCCGGCCTTTGGACGAACTGGCAGTCCGCCAAGCAGCGCGCCGGGCGGTGGAGGAGGGCTACGGCGCCGTCGCCGTTGCGTTCTTGTTCAGCTACAAGAACCCCTCGCACGAGCTCCGGGCCCGCGAAATCTTGATCGAGGAACTCGGCGAAGAGTTCACGGTCTCCCTCTCGCACGAAGCAGCGAAGGAATGGCGCGAATACGAGCGCACGTCCTCCGCCGTCGTCGAGGCCTACACGGGTCCGGTCGTACGCAACTACCTCTTGGACTTGGAAGAGAAACTCGCTGACCGGGGAGTGGAAGCCCCGCTGCACATTATGCAGTCCTCCGGCGGCGTTCTTACCGCAGAGTCCGCCCGTAAGCGCCCGCTGCAGACACTGCTTTCCGGCCCCGTCGGCGGTGCCATGGGCGATGTCGAACTGGCAGGTGTCTCGGGAAACCGCAACCTCATCGGTGTGGACATGGGCGGCACATCCTTTGACGTTTCCTTGGTGGTCGACGGCAAGCCGGATGTCTCCACGGAAGCCCACCTTGAAGGTCTGCCGATGCTCATGAGCGTCGTGAACATCCACACCGTCGGCGCTGGCGGCGGCTCCGTCGCTTGGCTCGAAGCCGGCGGCCTCCGGGTGGGACCGCGTTCCGCAGGAGCCAACCCTGGACCGGCCTGCTACGGCCGCGGCGGGACGGAACCCACCGTTACCGACGCCAACCTGGTGCTCGGCCGAGTCGACCCCGACTGGTTCGCCGGCGGACAGGTGGCCTTGAACCGCGAGGCCGCGATCACAGCCCTGAAGACAGTCGGTGACCAGCTCGGCCTTGACCCCATCGCCATGGCCGAAGGCATCTGCGACGTCGCCAACTCGCAGATGGCCCAGGCCATCCGGACCATCACCATCTCCCGCGGCATCGAACCCCGCGACTTCGCCCTCGTGGCCTTCGGCGGAGCCGGACCCATGCACGCCGTCTTCCTCGCGAAGGAACTTGGCATCCCGGAAACGGTCGTTCCCCGCTTCCCCGGCGCTTTCTCGGCCTGGGGCATGCTGCAGACCAACATCCGCAAGGACTTTTCCGAACCGTACTTCTACCTGGACGAAGACATCGATGTGGCAGATATGGCCGGCATCCTGCGCTCGATGGAAGTAGAAGGCCTGTCGTCGCTGGTCTCGGAAGGGGTCCCGGAGGAAAGCCGCGCCACGACGGCGTCCGTGGACGTCCGCTATCAATCGCAGGAGTTCTCCCTGAACGTTCCCCTGACGTCCGCTGACGAACCCGAATCTCCGGACTTCGTCGCGAACCTCGCTGTCCGCTTCTCCGCGATGTACCACGAGCGCTACGGCCACTCCAACCTCGGCGCCCCGATCGAAATCGTCACGCTGCGCACGCAGGCCGTCGGCGACCTGGGACGGCTGGAAGCTCCCAGTTACGTAACCGCACGGGGCCCGGAGTTCAAGCACGAAATACGCCGGGTGGTCTTTGACCACGTCGAGCAGGACACCATCGTGGTCCGCCGGGACGACCTCGGTGCCGGGCACACATTCGAAGGACCAGCCATCATCGTGGAGCAGACCGCCACCACCGTGGTTCCCCCCGGGTTCAGTGTCAAGGTCGACGAGTTCGGCTCACTGGTTATCCGCTCTGAAGACGTCGAAGGAAACTGAGGTACCAAAAATGACAATTGCAGCAGTCAAAACCCTGGATCCCGTCACCGTGGAAATCATCCGCAACGCGCTCACCAGCGCCGCGGATGACATGAACGCCACACTGATCCGTTCCGCTTACTCACCCATCCTCTACGAGGGCGGGGACTGCGTTGTGGCCCTGCTGGACACCGAACACCGCGTGCTCGGGCAGTCCGCCGGCCTGCCGCTCTTCCTCGGCAACCTCGAAACCTGTTCCATCGCTGTGGAGGAGATGTACGGCCGCGCGGTCTGGCAGGAAGGGGACATTTGGATCCTCAACGACTCATACCTGGGCGGCACCCACCTGAATGATGTGACCCTTTTTGCTCCGATCTTCGACGAAGGCGCGGTGGTCGGATTCGCCGCCACCCGTGCGCACTGGATGGACATGGGGTCCAAAGATGTGGGCGGCTCGATGGACTCGACAGATATCTTCCAGGAAGGCTTCAGAATGGGGCCGGTCAAGCTGGTCGAAGCCGGAGTCGAGACTTCGGTTGTGGACCTGATCCGGACCAACGTGCGCTTCCCCTACCAGACCATTGGTGACATGCATGCGATGATCGCAGCCCTCCGGATGGGGACCACCCGGATGAAGGAGCTCGTGGGCAGGTACGGGATGGAGCAGCTGGATGCCGCCCGGGATGAGATCTTCCGCCAAACGGAGGAAATTGAGCGTGCGACCGTCAGCAACATCCCGGACGGGGTCTACGAAGCCGAGGGCTTCCTGGACAACGACGGCATCAATTTGGACACTCCCATTCCGATCAAGCTGCGGATCACTGTAGCCGGCGACACCGTTGACTTCGACGTCACCGGATCGGCGGACCAGACCCTGGGTCCGGTCAACTGTGGTGCTGCCCAGGCCGTCTCGGCACTGCGCGTTGGCTACAAACTCCTTGTCAGCCCTGAGTCCAACTCCAACGGCGGTTCCTTCCGGCCAATGACCACTCAGGTGCGGTCCGGCTCAGTGCTCGGGGCCGTAACGCCGGCCCCGTGCCAGTGGTACTTCTCCCACCTTGGGCTGCTGATCGACCTCGTCTCTAAAGCGATGGCTCCTGCCATGCCGGAACGCGTCGCCAGCGCCAGCCACGGTGACTCAATGATCATCACCGCCGCCGGTTTCGACACCCGCTTCGGCCGGAACTTCGTCACCATGGAAGCAACCCTGGGCGGCTGGGGTGCCTGGCAGGGCACGGATGGTGAATCAGCCATGATCAATAACGTCAACGGCTCTCTCAAGGACCTGCCCATCGAGATGCTGGAAACCCGCTACCCATTCCGGATCAACGAGTACTCCATCCGCCCCAACTCCGGAGGTCCCGGGCAGTACCGCGGCGGCAACGGCGTGGTGCGCGAGTACGAATTCCTGGCCGACTGCGTGGTCGGGCTCTGGTTCGAACGGTCGAAGACCCCCGCCTGGGGGCTCTTCGGCGGATCAGACGCCCAGGGCCCGGAGGTTGTGATTAACCCCGGCCGCACTGATGAGGTCCGCACGCTGAAGGCGAACGCCCGCAAGGTCAAGGCCGGCGATGTCATCCGCCTCGCCGTGGGAGGGGGCGGCGGCTTCGGAGACGTCTCCAAGCGCTCCCGCGAGGACATCACCTATGACATCGTCAACGGTTTTATCACCGAGGACTTCGCCAAGGCGCACTACGGCTACTAAGCACCGCCAGCTGATGGGTTCCCATCTAGAAAGGAAAGGACCTTATGAGTTCCCAGTTTGAATCCTTTGACGACGTGTACGCTCACGCCCAGGAGGCAGTCGGTGTCACGCTCTTTACCGCCTCCGTGATTGCTGAGAATGGCGCCAGCATGGCCCGCGTCTACACCACGCATCCCGATGTCTATCCGGTGGGCGGGAAGAAGACTCTCGCCGGGGACACGAACCAAGTGTGGCTGAAGCAGGTGCTCAATGGACAGCAGCCGTTCTTGGGGGCGGATAAGGAAGCGGTCCGCGCATTCTTCTTTGATTCGGCAACCATCGAGTCATTGGGCTGCGGGGCCATCGTCAACGTTCCGGTCGTGAGCAACGGCCAGACTATCGGATCCATGAACTTCCTCGGCCCTGAGGGCAGCTACGACCAGAGTTCGGTGGACGCAGCCGTGGACGTTGCACGGCGGTCAGTCCATCTGCTCGAAGAATCCCTTACCGCCGCCAGCTAGTTCCTTCACGGGCGGGCACCAATTGGGGGCCCGCCCGTGCTGGACAACAGGAAGGAACCGTACGTGACCACTCCGGAACGCCTGACAATACGGAACGCCCTAATCTTCGACGGTGAATCACCTGAGCTGATTGAGGGCTCAATCAGCATCCGGGATGGCCGGATCATCGCCGTAGGGCGGGAGGTGGAAGAGACCGGTGCCGTCCTTGACGCCGGCGGCCGAACCGTGATTCCAGGACTTATCGATGCGCATTTTCATGCTTACGCGCTCAGCCTGACGTCCGCCAGAAACGAGACGGGGCCGCTGAGCTATTCTGCACTGGTCGGAGCAAGGCGCCTCGCGGCTACACTGCTCCGCGGGTTCACTTCGGTTCGTGACGTAGCCGGTGGTGACGTTGGCCTTGCCAGCGCCATCGAGGAGGGTCTGTACCCTGGTCCGCGCTACTTCTTCACAGGCCCGGCGCTAAGCCAGACAGGCGGACACGGCGATATCCGTCCCGCGAACGACGGAGGATGCTTCCATGGCGGGCACATGTGCGAAGTGGTGGACGGCGCCGAAGACCTGCTGCGGGCGGTGCGTCACCGCTTTCGCACAGGCGCCTCCGCTATCAAGCTCATGACCTCCGGAGGCGTCGTTTCACCGGTCGATCCGATTCGGGTTCCGCAGTACAGCGCGGCGGAAATCCGAGTCGTAACCGAGGAGGCTTCCCGCCGGGGCAGCTACGCCACGGCTCACGCATATTCGCCCGAGGCCATTCGCCATTCAGTACTCAACGGGGTTCGCTGCATCGAACACGGCAACCTGCTGGATGCCGAAACCGCCCAGCTAATGGCCAACAATGACGTCTATCTGGTCCCCACCTTGGTGACCTACGAAGCCATGGAACGGCGCGGCAAGGAAGTCGGCCTCACCGAAGTGGGAGCGGCCAAGAACCGGGAAGTGCTAGAGGCAGGGAGGAACGCCGTGGCACTGGCCCGAGATGCGGGGGTCCGGATTGGGTTCGGAACAGACCTCATGGGTGAACTAGAGGATGAGCAACTGGCCGGACTTCGCCTGCAGTGTGAAGTGCTTGGCGTGTACGGCGCCCTCCGGTCGGCAACGTCAACCAACGCCGCCCTGCTTCGGCGCGGTGACCTTGGACGCATCGCCGTAGGGTTCTGCGCAGACTTGGTGGTGCTAGACGGGAATCCCTTCTGTGAGCCCTCGATCCTCTGGGACGAAAGCAAGACGCGTACCGTCATCAAGGACGGGCAGATCATCTCCACCGGTGCCCTTCGGGGCGCGGCGGGTTTAACCTTAAACGTTCCGGTTGCCTGAGAAAGCCGGAAGACGGACTTGTGCGCGCCCGGGCGCCGTCCCGGTCATGCTGGACGTACCCCAAACGGGTCCTGGCTGCTTTGGATACGGCGCCAAACATATCGACACAGCAGCCTGCCCAGGATCTCCGGGAGGAGAAGGTGCTCAGGCAGGTTGGGCGGCGGCCTTGAATGGATCACCGAACCGCGGTTGGGTGAGCTCTGCGTCGAGCTCCGCCCAGGTTGGCGGGTTGGCGCCGGGACGGCTCACGGTGATGGCTGCTGCCATGGAGGCGCTGCGGCCTATCGTTTCGAGCACGGACGGGGTGAGGCCTTCGCCGGTGCGGTTCAGGAGCCCGTGGATCAGTGCGGACATGTAGGAGTCTCCGGCGCCGATGGTATCGGCTACCTGTGTTGCCACCGCGGGGATGGTCAGTTGCGTTGCGGCGGTGGAGAGCAGGGAGCCGGAAGAACCAGTGGTGATGACGGCCAGTTCGGCGCCCAGGGCGAGGACCCGGGCTGCGATGTCCTCCAGCGGTGTTCCGGGGTACAGCCAGTGGGCGTCGTCGTCGCTGAGTTTGACGACGTCGGTCAACGGCACTAGTTCTTCGAAGATTGTCTTGGCTGTATCCCGGGTCGTCAATGAAGAGCCCGGCGTCTCGGAAGCCAAAACGGTGCGGGTGCTCCGGGCCGTGGAACAGCTGAACTACCAGTTGGACATGGCCGCGGGCAGTCTCCGCCGCACCGGGCGCCGGACCCTGTCCATCGGCTTGCTTCTGCCCAGCGTGGCCAACCCGTTCAGCGGGGAAATCCACCGCGCCATTGAAGATGCCCTGGCGGCGCGCGGCATTGCCATGTTTGCCGCGAGCCTGGACGACGATGCCGAGCGGGAGAAAGCCCTCGTCGCCGCGTTTCTCAGGCGCCGGGTCGACGGGCTTATCCTCACACCCATTGCCAAGAGCCAGGCCCACGTCATCCCGGAACACTCCCAGGACTTGCCGGTCGTTTTCATCGACCGCGAACCCAACGGGATCGACGCCGACGCCGTCGTGAGCGACAACGCCACCGGCGGAGCGCGGGCGGCCGCCCACCTGCTCAGCCACGGCCACACCAGGCTGGCATACCTTGGAGACCGGACCGACATCCAGACCGCACGGGAACGCCGCCGGGGGTTCCTGGAGGAACTCGCCCGCTCCGGCATCGCCGTGTCCGACGTTCCCGCCATTGAGAACCTTCACGACGAAGAGGCAGCACGTCGCGCGACAGACGAACTGCTCGCCTCCCGGAATCCCCCTACCGCGATATTCTCCAGCCAGAACCTGGTCACCTTCGGCGCCATGAGGGCACTGAAGGAAGCGGGCGCGAGCCACAAAGTGGCCCTGGTCGGTTTCGACGACTTCGCCCTCGCGGACATGATGGAACCGGGCATCACGGTCATCGCGCAGCACCCTGAACGCATTGGCAAACTCGCCGCCGAAAGGATCCTGGCCAGGATCGACGGCGACCAAAGCCAGCCCAGCACCTGGGTTGTCCCCTCGGAGCTGATCGTGCGCGGCTCGGGCGAACTCCCACCATCTGACTGACCCAACCAACCACTCCAACAATTTCGCCTGAAAGAAGGAACCCACCATGACCAAAACGCTGTATGCAGAATTCACTGTCAAGCCCGGCCGCGAAGCCAGCGTCGCGGAAATGATGCGCGAGCTCACCGAACACGTCCGCGCCGAGCCGGGAAACGTGGTCTTCTGGCCCTACACCAGGTAATCCCGGCCCAACGAGTACTTCGTCTTCGAGGTCTACCGCGACCAGGCCGCCTTCGAGGAGCACATCGGCGCCGACTACGGACGGAAGTTCAACGAAGAACTCGCAGGCCCCATCGAGGGCGACGGCTCGGAACTGACCTGGCTCCGGGCGATCCAATAGCCGCCGGCACGATCCTGGGAGCCTGCGTCCTGCACATTCACCGCTCCCCGCGGACGTGCACGCTTTGCCGGAGAAAGGACCGGTGGGTAGATGAAATGAAACCTACCCCTGAGGGAAATCAAGCTGCCCAGGATGACGGTGAACGCACTGCTGAGGTCAGGCGTGCAGACGGTGGGGCAGCTGATCGCCCTCTCAGCCAAGAACCTGAGGGAAGACGTCGCCGGCATCGGTGCCGGCAGCATCCTGGCCATCGAAGGCGCGCTGGCCGATGAAGGCCTGCGACTGGCCCCGGACAACGGAAGCGACCGGTACATCCGTCCCTCAGACCGTCACGT
Source organism: Arthrobacter sp. NPDC058127 (assembly GCF_042884555.1). Classification (NCBI taxonomy): domain Bacteria; kingdom Bacillati; phylum Actinomycetota; class Actinomycetes; order Micrococcales; family Micrococcaceae; genus Arthrobacter; species Arthrobacter sp. NPDC058127. The sequence continues at coordinate 74,150 of NZ_JBHVTT010000007.1, forward strand.
CCGCAACCACAAGGCCTGGCTGCAACCCGTCGTCGAGCTGCCCGTGCCCGCCCGGAACGAATAGGCAGCCTGGCAGAAAAACTACGGGCCCAGTTCGCTTGAACCGGGCCCGTAGTTTGTGTGCAAAATTTACGCGGTAACGCCACTTGGCTGCCGCGTCGATGTGAGGTCCTCGACGGCCTTCTGCATGTGTCGCTTTATGGCTTGTTGAAGTCCGCTCTGGTCGCGCGCCTCAAGAAGATCCAGGATGTCTTGGTGTTCCTGTACCAGCACATCTATGCGGGGATATGAGACTTCCAGGCTGAGGATACACATGCGGGATTCCGCGGCAAGTGTCTCGTAAATCCGGATCAGTCGAGTGTTCCCGGTGCCTGAAACGAAAGCGGTGTGGAATTGCATGTCGAGCCTGGCGATCGCCTGCCAGTCCGACGCCGCCACCTGCTTTGCCATGTTCTTGATGATGCCCTTGAGCTCTCGGCAGGTATCCGTGATCTGGTCGGGAGCAGAGTCGAGGAGAGTGTTGGCGGCGGCCAGTTCCACTGCCTCGCGCACGGCGTAGATCTCTTTGATGTCTACGGTTGAAAGCTCCAGCACGAAAACGCCGCGGTTACGCTTGCTGACTAGGATGCCTTCCTGGCATAACCGTTGCAGAGCTTCCCTGAGTGGCCCCCTTGACGTGTTGAGCTGGCTAGCCAGGGCAGATTCGTTCACCTGCTGACCGGGCCTGAAAGCCCCTTGGACGATGAGCTCACGGAGTTGGTCAGCGATCAGCTGCGCCGTGGGCCGGCCCTCCAATACGAACATTCCCTCCGGTGCCGCCATTGACATCCCCTCATTTCATACTTCGCCAAATTGAATCTATTAGACCGCTATCGCGGTGTACTTGTATTCCAGGAATTCTTCGATGCCGATCTTTCCGCCTTCACGTCCCAGGCCCGACTGTTTGACGCCCCCGAAAGGAGCGGCGGGATTGGACACGATGCCGGTGTTGACACCGACCATTCCGACCTCCAGTTCCGCTGAGAACCGCATGGCCTTGTCCACGCTTTCGGTGAACACGTAGCCCACCAAGCCCCATGCGGTGTCATTGGCCATACGGAGTACTTCGTCCTCACTGTCGAAGGGAGTGATGGCTGCTACCGGTCCGAATATCTCCGTGGTCATCAGCTCGGATTCCAGCGCCACATCCGTCAGGACAGTGGGGGAGTAGAAGTAGCCGGGACCTTCCGGGCGGCTTCCGCCAGTCAGCACCCGTGCACCCTTGGAAACAGCGTCGGCAACAAGAGACTCCACTTTGTCCAACCCTGCCTGTTCGATGAGCGGACCCACTTCTGTGCCTGCCAAAGCGCCGTTGCCCACCTGCAATTCTGACATCTTTTTGGAGAACTTCTCGCCAAACTCCTCTGCAACGGAGCGATGGACGAAGAAGCGGTTTGCGGCCGTGCAGGCTTCGCCCATGTTCCGCATCTTTGCTTTCATGGCTCCATCCACTGCCTTCTCGACGTCGGCATCGGCGAGCACGATGAACGGTGCGTTCCCGCCGAGCTCCATGGAAGAGCGCATGACGTTGTCAGCGGCTTGCCGCAAGAGGATTTTGCCCACCTCGGTGGAGCCGGTGAAGCTGATCTTGCGGGCGATGCCGCTGTCCGTCCAGGTCCGCACCACGCCGGAAGCGCTCGACGTCGTCACGACGTTCAGAACGCCGTCGGGAAGTCCGGCTTCCTGGAAGATGGCAACCAAAGCCAAAGAGGTCAGCGGCGTCAGCTCGGCCGGCTTGAACACCATGGTGCACCCTGCGGCGACTGCGGGGGCGATCTTGCGCGCTCCCATGGCGAGCGGGAAGTTCCAGGGCGTGACCAATACCGACGGTCCGACTGGTTCCTTGGTGATGAGGATGCGCGTATTTCCGTCCACGGAGGTGGTGCTGTCGCCGCCGATCCTTACGGCCTCTTCCGAGAACCAGCGAAGGAACTCGGCGCCATAGGCTACTTCTCCCCTTGCTTCGGCCAGGGGCTTTCCCATTTCGGCGGTCATGATCGCCGCGAGCCGGTCGGTGTTGGCAATGACCAGATCGAAGGCACGCCGCAGGATGTCGGCCCGCCGACGCGGCGTGGATTTGCTCCACTCCGCCTGCGCGCGACCTGCGGCCTCGATGGCCAGGGCGGCGTCTTCAGCACTGCCATCTGCGACGTGGGCAATGACTTCGTTCGTGGCCGGGTTCTCTACCGGGAAGGTGGCTCCGTCAGCAGCGCTTTGCCATTTTCCGTCAATAAACAAGTCTGTTTGGAGAGTGGTGGGATCAAATGGGGGGTTCATGTTCGCTCTTTCAGTGATCAGGGGAACTAGGAAGTGGCCGACTTGAGCGCCTGCGTGAACTTGGACAGGCCTGCCTGGATTTCATCGCTGCTGACGTTCAGCGCGGGGATGAGACGAATGACGTTGCCATGCGGGCCGCAGGTGAGCAGCAGGAGCTCTTCCTTGATGGCAGCCTGCTGGACCGCGAGTGCGGTTGCCGCATCTGGAGTGTTGCCTTCGGAGGTGAATTCGACGCCCTGCATGAGGCCGCGTCCGCGCACGTTGCCGATTCCCGGGAATTCTGCCTGGAGCGCGTCCAGCCCTGCCCTCAGTTCGTCGCCGCGCAGCAAGGCATTTTCCACCAGGTTCTCCCTCTGAATGACACCCAAGGTGGCGACACCGGCTGCTGCTGCGACCGCGTTTCCACCATAGGTACCACCTTGGGAACCAGGCCAGGCCTTGCCCATCAAATCCGCCGACGCGGCAATAGCCGAAATCGGGAAGCCGCTTGCGAGGCCCTTTGCGGTGATGACCACGTCGGGCCGTATCCCGGCCCAGTCGTGCCCCCAGAACTTCCCCGTCCGGCCGACGCCGGCCTGGACTTCATCGAGGATGAGTACGATGCCGTGCCGGTCTGCCCGTTCCCGAAGTCCTTGGAGGAAGGCAACAGGCGTGGGGATGTATCCGCCGTCGCCGAGGACGGGTTCGATGATGAAGCCTGCCGTATCGGCCGGGGTGCTGACGGTCAGAAGGAGGTGGTCCAGTTCCTTCAAGGCAAACTCGACAGCCGTGGCTTCATCCCATCCGTACCGGTACCAATGCGGGAAGGGAGCTACGTGCACGCCGCCCATCAGGGGGGAGAATCCTGAGCGGAACTTGGTTCCGGCGGTGGTCAAGGACGCCGCAGCCACCGTCCGCCCGTGAAAGCCTCCCTGGAAGGAGATGATGTTGGGGCGGCCGGTTGCCATGCGGGCCAAGCGGATGGATGCTTCCACGGCTTCTGATCCGGAAGTCGCGTAGAAGACACTGTCCAATCCTTCGGGCAGGACGCTGCCAAGGAGTTCCGTCAATTCCAGAAGGGGCTTGTGCATCACAGTCGTGTACTGGGCGTGGACAATCTTGCCCACCTGATCGCGGGCTGCGGCCACCACGTCAGGGTGGCAATGGCCAGTGCTGGTGACACCAATCCCGGTGGTGAAATCGAGGTACTTCTTGCCGTCGGTCGCGTGGATCCAGCTCCCGAGTGCGTAGTCGACGACTACGGGAGTTGCCTGCTTGAGGATGGGGCTAAGTGCTGCCATGACTTCATACTTTCTTAGTAACTGTAGATTGTCAACAATACGCGATTATGGGTTCACCCAGGGAACCCATAAGAAGTCGCTAAATCTTTTCGAACCTGTGGGGCCGAACGAAGTCCAGCCCGTCGAACCAGCGCTTACCGAGGGCTTCGCTGGCTGCGATCTCGCCGTAGCCGGAAGCCATTTTGAATCCGGCGCCTGAGAATCCAGTTGCGGCGTAGATCCTGCTGGAATTGTCGAGGAAGCCCAGCAAAGGCTGGGAGTCCGTGGTGTAGAGGTCCGGGAACGCGTCCGAGCGAACGATGCTGGGGAAAAGGCCGGGGAAGAACTCACGTACCGTCTCGGTGGTTTCGGCGATCTCCGCTGCGGTGAGGTCCCTTGGCACTGAGTCAGCCGCTGGGGTTGGCGCCCCGCGACCATCCAAGGTGGCCTTTACCGTCGCTCCGTCAACGCTCGGTGCACCGTACATGGAGCGGTCTCCGGAAATCCTGATGAAGACGGGGAATCTCTCCGGGGAGAATTCCGCCGCGTCTCTGGCCACGAACCAGGACAGGAATATCCGCCGCGTCTCGGTTGCCGCTTTCAGATAGTCGGGCATGAGCTTTTGGGACCAGCCGCCGGACGCGACGATCACGTTTTCGAAGGTCCACGACTCGTCGCCCGAGGTGACGACCACGCCGTCGTCAGTTTCCTGGATGCTGTCGATCGGCGTGTCGGTGACCACTGTTGCCCCGTTTGCCTGTGCGGCGGCAACTGCCGCCGTCACTGCGCGGTCAGTGCGCAGGGCGCCGGCATGCGGATCGAACACGGCGCAGTCATCAGGCCGAAGGTTGTGCTGCGGATACCGTTCCGCCATGGCGTCGCGGCTCAAGATCTCGTGCTCAGCCCCGTTGACCCGGGTCGTGTCGAGCAGGGCGGCGATATAGGGGCCGTCAACCGTCCCGATCGATAGCCCGCCGCAGCGCGTCAGGATGTCCTGGCCCGATTCCGCCTCGAGTTCGGCCCAGAGGCCGCGGGAACGCTGCAGGATGGGGTAATAGTCGGGTCGTCCTCGATATAGCATGCGGAAGAGACGGGTGTCGCCCCCAACGGCGCTACGGGCATGACCCGGCGCCTGCGCCTCGAATCCGACGACGGAACCGGTCAAACGGGAGGCCTGCCACAAGGCCATGCTTCCGATGCTGCCCAGGCCGATCACGGCCAGTTTTCCGTCCATCGTTCAGAGCACCTGCTTCAGGAAGGCCTGGGTGCGGGGTTCTTTGGGGTTGGCAAGGACCTCCCGGGCGTCGCCGCGTTCGACGACGAAGCCCTCGTCCATGAAGATCAGCGAGTCCGCGACTTCGCGGGCGAACCCCATTTCATGGGTGACGACCACCATGGTCATGCCCTTTTTGGCGAGGTCCTGCATGACCGTGAGGACTTCGCCGACTTTTTCGGGGTCCAAGGCGCTGGTGGGTTCGTCGAAGAGCATGATCTCCGGATCCATCGCCAGGGACCGTGCGATGGCGACGCGCTGCTGCTGTCCGCCGGAAAGCTGGGCCGGGTAGTGGTCGCCGAAATCGCCCAGGCCGACGCTGGCCAGCAGCTCGTTGGCCCGTTTGGCCGCCTGCTTCTTGTCACCGTGTTTGACCAGCACGGGGCCGGCCATGACGTTCTCCCTTGCCGTCATGTTGGGGAAGAGATTGAACTGCTGGAAAACCATGCCCACCCTGGTGCGCTGCTCGGCGAGTTTCTTCGGACTGAGTGCGTGGTAGGCGGTGTCTGTCTCGAAGTAGCCAAAGTCCTCACCGTTGACCTTCAGGACCCCGGAGTCGACGGTCTCGAGTCCGTTGATGCAGCGCAGGAGCGTTGATTTGCCGGAGCCCGACGGGCCGATGATGCAACAGACCTCACCGCAGGCGATGTCCAGGTCGATGTTCTGCAGGACTGTTTTGTAGCCGAACGATTTTCGGATCCTGCGGGCGTGTATGGTGCCGTCGTTACTCATCGGGCAACACCTTCCGGTTCTGTCAGCACAACCTTCTTCGCGTTCCGGGGAAGCCTGGAAGATGTACGGGAGTATTTTTTCTCGAGCAGGGATTGCGGGTAGCTCAGAAGGAGGGTCATGACGAGGTACCACAGGCTGGCAACGATCAGCAGCGGGATGGTCTCGTACGTGCGGGCGTAGATGAGTTGGGCGCTTTGCAAAAGCTCTGCGACGCCGAGCACGCTGACAAGTGAGGTTTCCTTGAACATGCCGATGAATTGGTTGCCGGTGGCAGGGATGATCGATGGCATGGCTTGGGGAATGATGACCTTGCGCATTTTCGTTGCGCCGCTCATTCCCAATGAGTCGGCAGCTTCAATCTGGCCCTTGCCGACGGCGGAGAAGCCGCCGCGAATGATTTCTGCCATGTACGCGGCTTGATTGAGGCTCAAGCCAATCAGGGCTGCCGTGATCGGTGCCATTAAGGCGTTGATGTCGACCGCCGTGCTGATGTTAGTGAACGGAATGCCGACGGTCAGGTTCGGATAGAGGGCGGCGATGTTGAACCAGAAGATCAGCTGGACCAGGACCGGCGTACCCCGGAAAAGCGTGATGTAGACGCCTGCCGTAGCCGCGATCGGCTTGATCCGGGAGGATCTCATGATCGCCAGCGCCAGGCCCAGAAGGGTGCCCAGGAGCATGCTGGCGACGGTGAGGAAGATCGTGAGCATTAGCCCACTGATGATTGTTTGATAAGTGAAGTACTTGGCGACCACGTCCCACTTGAAGTTGGGGTTGGTCGACACGGAAACGAGGATGCCCAGGCCAATCAGGCTGCACACCACCCAGGCCACGTATTCGAAGACGCTCCGCCGCCGCAGCCTTGGCTTGAGCGCCGGGTCGGTCCCATCTATCTTGTTCCCGCTTCCGCGACTGATGATTTGCACCATGGGAGCGCGCCTCCTAGTTGAGCTTGGCATCCGTGATGGCACCCGATTCGAGGCCCCAGTTCGAGAGTGACTGTTTGTACTCCGGGCTGTTCAGGACCGACTGGACGGCAGCCTGGAGAGCGGGGGTCAACGCCGAACCTTTCTTGAGGCCGATGGCTGTAACGTCGCTCGAGCCGACGTTGATCTGGGGGGTGAGGACAGTGAAAGCGCCAGGCTGTTGCTTCGCGGCCCACGCGAGGGAGGTGGTGTCGTAGAGGATGCCGTCGATGCGCTTTGACGCCAACTGGGTCAGCGCCTCCTGGACGTTGGGAAGCGTGACGGCGTTAATGGCCGGCTGTCCTTTGGAAGTACAAGTTTGATCCGAGAGGGCGGGGAGGCGCTTGAGCTGGCCCGTCGAACCGGCCGTGACGGCAATGTTCTTACCGCACAGGCTCTCATTCGTGAGCTTCAGCGGATTGCCCGCACTCACGGCCACTGAGTTGCCGGCCTTGAAGTAGTTGATCATATCCAGGACCTTCAACCGCTCGGCTGTGGGGGACATGGTAGTGACGGTGAAGTCGTAGCGGCCACCGTCGATACCGGGAATGATGGTGTCAAACACGGTGTTCTCGAACTTCAGGTTCAGCCCAAGCTTCTTGGCCACCAGGCGGGCAATATCCGGGTTCAGGCCGATCGGGGTCTTGTTGTCATCGGAGAGGAAGGTGGTTGGCGGGTAGTGAAGGTCCATCGCCACCGTCAGCTCACCTTTGTCCTTATAGGACTGCGGCAGCAGCTTGACAGCGGTAGCGTCGGGCTGGACGCCCTGGGAAATATCAGCGGTGCTTGACGCCTTGGAGCTGTCCGGTGTCGAGGTGGTTGTGGCGGTGCCCCCGCAGGCGGTCAGTGCAAGCAGCACCGCCAGTGCTGCGGCTGCAGTTTGGGCTTTGGTTCGAGTCTTCATAATGCTTCCCTTCGAAGGGGTAGTCAGCTGGTGGTTGTCACCGGGGAGGGGAGAGAAGTGTGATCCGAATCTCTCCGCCATCTAATGCAATGCAACCCCCTCAACAGTAGATTGTCAACAATTTACAGAAACTTTTTCGGAGGCCGGATCGGTTCTGAATCGTTCCGGCCGGTCGCGTTCAAACTGTTGACAATTTACAATTTGCAAGCCTAGAGTCGAGTCATCGGGCAGGATCTTCCAGCCTGGCGGGGACCCGTTCCCGGCCCACCACGCGCTTCCCGAAACCTCCAATACGCAGGGACGGCAACCGCTTCCATTTCCTGACAAAGAACGGAACCGAACATGGCAGAGACCAATTTCCGGCCGAAGTACATCTCTTTTGATATCTACGGCACGCTCATCAACTTCGACATTGACCCCACCACGCGTCGCCTGCTGGATGGCCGCATCTCGGAAGAGCAGTGGCCGACCTTCAAGAAGCAGTTCCGTGGGTACCGGTTCGACGAGGTCCTGGGCGACTACAAGCCTTACGAGCAGATCCTGCAGGATTCCTTTGACCGCGTGTGCAAGCGGTGGGGCATTGGACCGACCGAAGGTGCCGGCGCAGAGTTCGCTGAGGCGGTACGCGGCTGGGTTGCCCACGAGGACGTGCCCGCCCCGCTGAAGCTCATGGGCGACAATTACAAGCTGGTGGCCCTCTCCAACGCGGACACCAGCTTCCTGGACATCAGCATTCCGAAGCTCGGTGCAGACTTCCACGCCGTGTACACCGCTGAGCAGGCCCAGGCCTACAAGCCGCGCTACCAGGCGTTCGAGTACATGCTGGACACCCTGAACGCCAAGCCGGAGGACTTCCTGCACGTCTCCTCGCACACACGCTACGACATGCACCCAATGCACGACTTGGGCTTCCGGAACCTCCTCCTGCTGGACCGTGGTTATGACCCCGTCACCACGGGCTACGACCTCTTCACTGTTAAGTCCCTGGACGAGCTCAACAAGCACCTCGGTCTCTAAACCGACTTCGAGGCGAAAGGTCACACCGTGAAACTTGTTCCTTACTGGCTGGACACAGCCGAGCCTTCCGGCGACTACCGGCAAACATCCGTGCCGGAAAATGTTGATGTGGCGATCATCGGGGCCGGATTTACGGGGCTCTCCGCAGCCCTTGAATTTGCCCAGCAAGGCGCCAGCGTCGCTGTCTTCGAGCGCCACACAGTTGGTTGGGGCGCCTCCGGACGTAACGGGGGCATGGCAACCACCGGCTTGGCCATCAGTTTCAACACAGCCGTCAAGCGGTACGGGAGTACCCGTGCCGTGGAGATGTTCCGCGAATACAACGACGCGATCGACAGCATCGAGAAGCTTGTCCACGACAACGGCATCGACTGCGACTACAAGCGCTTCGGCAAGCTTTCGCTGGCCTTCCACAAGTCCCACTACGAGGGGATGCTGAAGTCCCAGGAGCAATTGGCGAAACTTGCCGACTACTACGTGAAGGTCATTCCCGAGTCGGAGATCCACAGCGAAATCGGTACGGATTTCTATCACGGTGCAATGCTTGATCCGCTCGGGGCCGGCCTCCACGTAGGCAAGTTCGTGCACGGCTTGGCCGGTGCAGCCGCTGCTGCCGGTGCCCACATTTGCGAGAACGCCGGCGTCACCGAGCTGAAGAAAGTCTCCGGCACGGTCCATGACGTACACACCACCCGTGGCATCACACGGGCCAAGCAGGTTCTGGTCGCCACAAGCGGATACACAGGCAATGTCACACCGTGGCTGCAGCGCCGCGTGATTCCGGTGGGCAGCTTCATCATTGTCACCGAACCCTTGCCGGATGACGTGGTGAACCGCATCCTTCCGCACAGGCGCCAAGCCTCGGACAGCAAGATGCTGACTTACTACTTCCGGATCACCCCGGACAACAGGCTCCTTTTCGGCGGACGTGCTCGATTTGCACTGTCCAGCCCGGATTCAGATGTCAAGAGCGGCGAGATCCTGCACAAGGCGATGACTGAGCTCTTCCCGTATCTTGCCAACGTGAAGGTGGACTACACCTGGGGCGGCTTGGTGGACCTCTCCATGGACCAGATGGTCCATGCCGGCGTGCACGATGGCCTGTTCTATTCGCTCTGCTACAGCGGCCACGGCGTGCAAATGGCCGCCCACATGGGCAAGAAGATGGCCCATTACATGGCCGGAGACAAGCAGGCGAACGTGTGGGAAGACCTTAAGAACCCGCCGGTGCCCGGCCACTTCGGCCCGCCGTGGTTCCTGCCCTTCATTGGCGGAGCCGCGAAGATTATCGACCGATTCAGTTAGGCAAGAGAAGGTTTCCTATGAGTTCGTCAACAACCGTCGCTGAAGCGCGCCCAAAAACAGCAGAAGAAACGGCCTACAGGCGGGCAAGCATAGCCGCGCTACCGGGTGGTGCATTCCTGGAAGGCCGTTGGGAGAGAGCCGAGATGATCCTGGAGGTCCGGGATCCCGAAGACGGTGTCCTCTTGGGAAATGTGTGTTCCTCGACCCCACAGGATGTGCGGCGGGCCGTAGCCTACATTCATCGGCACCTGCAGGACAGTGAATGGCCCCTCCGGGCCCGCCGCGAGGCTTTGGAACGTGCGGCCGTGCTTCTGGCGGAGCAGTCCGTTCGCTTCGCGGAGCTCATTGCCGCAGAGAGCAGCAAGACCATCAACGAGGCCGAACGTGAGGTGCGCCGCTGCACCGAAACGTTGCGGCTCTCCGCTGCTGCGTCCAGCGAACTCAATGGAGAAACCCTCGCTTTTGAGGACAGCATGGCCAGAGCAAACAAGATCGGATGGTACAACCGCAAACCGGTGGGAATCGTCGCCGCCATCACGCCCTTTAACGATCCGCTCAATCTCGTGGCACACAAGCTGGGGCCGGCGCTCATCGGAGGCAACGGCGTCGTGCTCAAGCCCTCAGGCCGAACGCCGTTGACCGGGCTGGCCTTCGTCCAGCTGCTGCTGGAAGCCGGTGTCCCTACCGGACGCATCGCTGCGATTGTCGCCGGACCCGGAGTCTCCGAGGCGATCGTGACGGACCCGCAGGTAGACCTCATTTCCTTCACCGGCGGCCCAAAGACGGCGGACCGCATCGCTGCCGCCGCAGGTGCCAAGAAGATCCTCTCGGAACTGGGCGGCAACAACGCCACGATCGTCTGCGCCGACGCTGAACCAGCGAAAGCCGCTGAGGCAATCGTTGCCGGCGCGTTCGGAGTGGCCGGCCAGAACTGCCTTTCGGTCCAGCGCGTCTACGTCCACATTTCGCTGTTCGACGAGGTCCTCGAACACGTGATCACCGGGACCAAGGCGCTCCGCTTCGGGGCGAAGTTCGATCGCAGCACGGACATCGGCCCCCTCATCACCGAAACGGAGGCACGCCGGGTGGAGGAATGGGTGGACGAGGCCAAAGCTGCGGGCGCCACCGTCCAGGTGGGCGGGCAGCGCAGCAACGCCTTCTACGAGCCAACTGTTCTCACCGACGTGCCGGCGGACTGCCGGGTCATCCGCGAGGAAGTGTTCGGCCCGGTGGTCAGCATCATGCCGTTTATCCAAGCCTCCGACGCCATCCGCGCGGCCAACGATTCCGAGTACGGGCTCCAGGCTGGAGTTTTCACGGAATCCATCGATCTGGCTTTGGCGATTGCCGAGAAGCTGGATGTGGGGGCAGTGGTGATCAATGAGACCAGCGACGTCCGGATCGATTCCATGCCCTTCGGCGGGTTCAAGAAATCCGGTGTTGGGCGTGAAGGCGTCAAGCACGCCGTCCGTGAAATGACCGAACCCAAAAGCACCATCATCAAACTGGCCGAGCCAGCCACCGGGTGGCAGCAGTTGACGACCGCAGAACGGAATGCATCATGACCACCCACAAAATCGCGGTGATCGCGGGCGACGGCATCGGCAAGGAAGTTGTCCCGGCGGCCATCGAATGCCTTGAACGCATCGCCGGACTCCACTCGTTGCACCTTGAGTTCACCTATTTCGACTGGGGATCGGACTACTACGCCGAGCACGGGCGCATGATGCCGCTTGACGGGCTCGAACAGCTGTCAGCGCACGAAGCGATCTTCCTGGGCGCTGTGGGCTCGCCGTCCGTCCCGGACGCTGAATCCCTCTGGGGGCTGTTGATCCCCATCCGCCGCGAATTCCAGCAATACATCAACCTCCGTCCAGTGAAAACGCTCGACGGCGTGAAGTCGCCCCTCGCGTCCAAGGAACCGATCGATATCCTCATCGTGCGTGAAAACAACGAGGGGGAGTACTCGGAGGTCGGCGGCCGCGCCTATCGCGGGCTGCCGCATGAAACCGCGGTCCAGGAAACCATTTTCACCCGGCTGGGAGTGTCGCGGGCAGCGCACTACGCCGCATCGCTCGCATCCTCCCGGAAGGGCCGACTGACCTCGGCAACCAAGAGCAACGGCATCATCCACACCATGCCGTTCTGGGACGAAGTGGTGGAAGAGACAACCCGCCTCTACCCCGACGTGACGCTCACCAGTGAACTTGTCGACGCGTTGTCCGCGCATCTGGTCCTGAAACCCTGGACCTTCGATGTCATTGTTGCCTCCAACCTGCTTGGCGACATTCTCTCAGACCTTGGCAGTTCCGTCACCGGCTCCATCGGTGTAGCCCCGAGTGCCAACCTCAATCCCGAAGGTGACTTCCCGTCCCTCTTCGAACCTGTCCACGGATCAGCGCCGGACATTGCAGGCAAAGGCCTGGCCAATCCGGTAGGCCAGATGTGGTCCGGAGCAATGATGCTCCAACACCTCGGGTACCCGGAAGCTGCCGAGCACCTCCAATTGGCCTTCGAGTCCGTCCTACGGGACGGCCTGGGTACCCGCGATGTCGGAGGACCGTCCTCGACCTCCGAATTCACCGCCGCCGTCCTGGCCGCCATTGACGTCATCGACGCCGTTGGGGCGGTGGACGCCACGACGGGAAACACGCCGCCGGCAGCAACGGCGTCGTCATGACAGCTACGGAACGCAAGCGGCCCGTCGTCGCGGTCCTGTACCGGGAGGCTTTGCCGCCCCGGCTGCAGGAGATCGAGGAGCTGGCGGATGTCCGCCTTAGCAAGGCCGATGGGCTTGCTAAGGCGTTGGACGGCGCGGACGTGTTGTACCAGTGGCACTCGTTCTCACCTGCCTTGAAGGAGAACTGGGCCGCAGCCTCGTCGCTGAAGTGGGTTCATGCCTCGGCGGCAGGCGTCAGCCAGCTGCTTTTCGAGGAGTTGGTCCAAAGCGGCGTTGTCTACACGAACTCCCGGGGTGTGCTCAGCAGGGCCATTGCCGAATTTGCGCTCGGGTTCGTTTTGGATTTGGCCAAGGATGCGCAGGGTTCGTTCCGGCTCCAGCAGCAACAACGCTGGCAGCACAGAACCACGCAAAAGATCCATGGCAAAAATGCGCTGGTGGTGGGCATCGGATCGATCGGACGTGAAATCGCACGCCTGTTCCGTGCCGTGGGCATGGAGGTCAGCGGTGCCGGACGCACAAGTCGTCCCGGGGACGATGATTTCGACTGGATCTACTCTTCCCAAGACCTGCCCGGCATCGTCCATGACTACGACTATGTTGTGCTCGCCGCTCCGCTGACCGCGGAGACCAGGGGACTGATGAACGTCGACGTGCTTGCGTCCATGAAAACGTCGGCGCACCTGATCAACGTCGGCCGCGCCGAACTTGTTCACACCGGCGCCCTGACTGAAGCACTGGCATCGGGCTCGATCGCCGGTGCCGCCCTCGACGTCGTGCACCCGGAGCCGTTACCTGGGGGACACGCGCTTTGGAGCATGGAGAACGTCATCATCACCCCTCACATGAGCGGTGACGCTGAAAACTATCTCGATGACCTCAGCAAGCTGTTCTTGGAGAATCTGGGACGGTTCGTCAAAAGCGAACCGTTGTTGAACGTGGTGGACAAGACCCTCGGATTTGTCCCTGTTTCCTGATCCAGAAGGCGTCTAAGGAGCCGCAACATGCCCACTATTGCCAACGCGTATATCGCCAATTCGGCTACGTCCGCACTGCAGCCCGGCATCATTGAACGCCGCGATCCAGGTGAGTTCGACATCAAAATTGCCATCAAGTTCAGCGGCATCTGTCATTCCGACATCCACACTGCGCGAGGCGACTGGGCAAGCGTCAACTTCCCGATCGTTGTAGGACACGAGATCTCCGGAATTGTTGAAGCTGTCGGAGCCAAAGTGACGCGCCATGCCGTGGGCGACCGGGTAGGTGTGGGCTGTTTCGTGGATTCATGCCGGAACTGCGTCAACTGCCTCGCAGGCGAGGAGCAGCACTGCCTGTCGGGATCGACGAGTACCTACAACTCGGTGGGCCGGGACGGCCGGCCCACCGCAGGCGGCTACAGCAACAGCATTGTTGTGGACGAGAATTACGTTCTGCGGATTCCCGAGGGCATTTCGCTCGAAACAGCCGCACCACTACTATGCGCCGGGATAACCATGTACTCGCCCCTCCGCAATTGGGGTGCAGGCCCGGGAAAGCGGGTGGCCATTATCGGCATGGGCGGGCTCGGCCACATGGGCGTCAAGATCGCAACAGCGCTCGGGGCGCAGGTGACGGTGCTCAGCCAATCGCTCAGGAAGCAGGAGGACGCGCTCCGTTTCGGGGCGGCGGCCTGCCACGCGACGTCGGATCCCGCCACTTTCGCGCGCCACCAAGGCTATTTCGATCTAATCATCAATACCGTCTCCGCGGACATCGACATCGATCAGTACCTTTCCTTGCTCGCCTTGGACGGGACCCTGGTCATCGTGGGGCTGCCCTCGAAACCCCTAACACAACGGGCCTGGTCACTGGCCAGTTTCAGACGCAATCTGGCCGGTTCAAAGATGGGCGGCATCAGGCAGACGCAGGAAATGCTGGACTTCTGCGCCGCCCATGGGCTCGGCGCCGAGGTGGAGGTGATTCCAGCCGGCAAAATAGCCGAGGCTTTTGACCGAGTCATTGACAGTGCGGTGCGGTACCGCTTTGTCATTGACGCCGCGACGTTCTGATCTTCCGCATTTCGAGTGTTTTGGCGAGTCGGGTAACGCCGAGTTCCGACCGCTCAGGGGTTTGCGAGGCAAAGCATAGACGCAATGCGTTGCCAAACTGTCCTGCCACGGAAAACGCCGCATGGCGAAGCTGACAATATCGTGGGTCTGCTCCTGCAGCAGTGACGTACTTGAATCGATGATGGAGCCGACAAGGCTTTTGGCGCGGGCCGCCCACGGAAGGCTTGCTGGCTCAACGGATGGTGCTGACACGATGAGTTCCCCTTCCAGGCAAGGGGTCTTTAGCACTGTATGACGAGGCTGCCCATCAGACCTCCCAGTTGAAGGATCCGGGATGGCCGTCATGTCCCGCTGCGGCCACAGCCTCCTGGGCAGGTGTGGACAACGCCATGATGAGCAACTCGTAGTCGTCCTCTATGTGGAAGAGTCGACGGTCACCGATGGCATCGGTCACCCAGATCATTCGGCCATCTTCGGTTCGTTCGTCAATAGTGCCCCTGTGGCACTGCATACCGCGCCGGAGAAGCGTGACGATGTCTCCGCGCTGGAGGGATGTCCACAGAGACACCTGACTGGACGCACGACCGCTTTGTCGCATCTTTATCTGCCTTTCTGGTCCGGCGCGAGATAAGGAACTTTAGCAGTCTATCGTCGATTGTTGACAATTACTAGACCTATGGAGCCGGCAGTTTCGACGGAGGCGGTGCATTGTCGACAAGCGTTGCCGACGCTCTTCGCGACAACGTCCAGGCGGGGCAAAAACTAGGTCGAGGCTTCGATTTCCGCTAATTGTAGAGGGAGTTCGGGATCTCTCCGAAGGATGCCAGCGCCGCCTAGTAGCGGGATGGGGCGAGCTGGGAAGCCGCCCGTCCCGAGGTTGTCGACAATCCAAGAGCAAAAAATCGTTGACAATCGACTATTTCGATGGAAATGTGTTCCGCACCACTTCAATGTGTGTTTCGCATCACTTCTTGGACCAACTCCACCGCATCCCCTGACTAAAGGCAGTTTGCATCATGCGAAGAAGCAAAGCAGTCCTCCTCGGCGCATCAGGCGCCACCCTTGCGCTCACCATCAGCGCATGCTCGTTCTCCGGTGGAAGCGGCAACGGCGCCGCCACCGGAAGCGGGAACGCCATCATCGACATGCAGTTCACGCCAAGGGCGAACTTCGCCCTGGAGACCGACGACGCCTTCATCCTCAGCCAGATCGGCTGCCTTGAGACCCTCGTGCGCTACGACGAGGGCACCGGCAAGCTGCAGCCCTCACTCGCCACGGCGTGGAAACAGACGACGCCGACGACGTGGGACTTCACTATCAGGGACGGCGTCACCTTCCAGAACGGCACGAAACTGACGGCGGCGAACGTCGCGGGCGCGCTCTCGCGTGCACTCCACGTCGAGACCCCTGCCCGGTCATTCAAGCCCAGCGTCGTCAGCGACGTCAAAGCACTCGACTCCAGCACCGTGCGCGTGACTTCGCCGAAACCCAACGCCCTGATCCCGTTCAATCTGGCCAGCGTGAACACCGGCATTCTTGCACCGGAGGCATTCAAGGCCAACAGCGTCGACCCGATCGGCGCCTGCACCGGCCCGTTCAAGGCGACGGCCTACACCCCGGGGCAGTCGATGAAGCTCGTCCGCAACGACCAATATTGGGGCGCGAAGCCAGCCCTGAGCAGCGTTGAGGCAAAGTTCGTGCCGGACGGAGCGACGCGGGCTACCCAGGTGAGGACCGGCGAGGCCGACATCGCCCTGGGCATTCCGGCCTCGAGCCTGGCGGACCTCAAAGGCGACAAGAACGTCGTCGTGACCCAGACAGGCGCCCCCAAAACCAACGGGCTGTATCTCAACACATCCAAGGCGCCATTCAATAACCCAGACGTCCGCCGCGCCATCCAGCTCGCCATGGACACCTCGGCAATCGCTTCCCAGGTGTACGACGGCACTGCACAGCCCGCAATCGGTCCCTTCGCTCCGAACGAGCCGTGGTCGCCCAAGGACCGAGCGGCGAAGCAGAACCTGGACCAGGCCAAGGCCCTGCTGAAGTCCGCCGGGGTCGACCCCGGCAAGCTCAGCCTCGAACTGCTCGGCTATACCGAGCACCCCGAGTTCCCCGACCTCGCGACGGTGATCCAGTCCGACCTGGCCAAGATCGGCGTGACCGTAAAGGTGCGGATCGCCGACTACGCTGCCATTGAGCCCAGCCTCCTCTCGGGGAAGTACGACATGGCGCTGCTGTCGCGGAACCACCTCATCGACATCCCCGACCCGCTCGGGTTCCTCTCATCCGATTACACCTGCAAGGGCTCCTTCAACATCAGCCACTACTGCAGCCCGGAGCTGGACAAGCTCATCGCCGACGCCGGCAGCAAACCAGAGGTACAGGACCGGGACGCCATCTACGCCCAGATCGCCCAGAAGCTTCAGGACGACGCGGTCACGGTCTTCCTCGTGCACGAGCAGAGCACCGCTGTGGCGCGCGCCAATGTGAAGAACTTCCACATTGACCCGTTGGCCAGGGACGCCATCACCCCGACGCTCACAGTCGGCGGCTGAACGAAAGGAGAGCAAGGTGATCTTCTTGCTGAGACGCTTCGTCGTCCTCCTCGGCACGCTGGCCTCGGTGTCGTTCCTCGTGTTCCTGATCCCCTACTTGACCCCCGGGGACCCGGCCCGGAAGATCCTCCAGGCCCGGACGGGGGAGCTGAACCTGGACCCCTCGGCGGTGGAGGCCGCCCGAGTCCGCTATGGCCTCGACAAGCCCGTGATCGAGCAGTACTGGAACTGGGTGCAGAATGCCCTCCATGGCGACTTGGGTCTGTCGTACACGAGCCGCACCCAGGTCTCCGACCTGGTGGGCAGCGCCCTTGCGGTGACGACCTCCCTGGCCGTCGCGGCACTGTTCATCGCCTTGGTGGCGGCCCTTCCCCTCGGGTCACTGGCCGCGATCAGGCGCGGAAAGGCCTCCGACATCGCCATCACGACGGTCACCCAGGGCTTCGTCGCGCTCCCCGAGTACTGGGTGGCCCCGGTGCTTGTCCTGGTGTTCGCCCTCAAGCTCGGGATCCTGCCCTCCGCCGGATGGACCGGACCGGCGTCGATGATCCTCCCCGCTGTGACCCTCTCGCTCCGCCCGCTGAGCTACTTCACCCAGGTGACCCGGGCATCGATGGTGGACGTCCTGGAGTCACCCCACCTCACAGCCGCGCGTAGCCGGGGACTGAGCTTCGCCCAAGCGATGCTCAGGCACGGGCTGCGCAACGGCCTCCTGCCAGTGGTGACGCTGTTCTCCATCTGGCTTGCCGGACTGCTGGGCGGCTCGGTCGTCATCGAGGTCATCTTCGCGGTCCCCGGAATGGGGAGGCTCCTGTATCAGGCCGTGACCGACGGCGACGTCCCGGTCATCCAGGCTGGAATCGTCTGCATCGTCGCACTCACGGTCCTGATCACCACGCTGACCGATCTGCTCTACGCGCTCATTAACCCGACTGTGAGGTCCTCGAATGTCTCGCGTTGATAACCCTGCAGTTGAAAACCCTGCAGTTGAAAACCCTGCAGTTGATAACACTGCATCCGGGGCACTGGATGGCGTTCTTGACCCCGTGCCTTCGCCTGGCGCCCCGCGCATCCGCGGCTTGCGGCGCCTTCGGGTCTGGCCGTGGAGCCTTCGCGTGGGCCTGTTCGGCGTCCTCGCCGTGGTCCTCGTGCTCCTCGCCACGCCGTGGAGCGCCCCGTTCGACCCCGCACTCCAGGACCTGTCCAATAGGCTGGCGCCGCCCAGCGGCGCCCACTGGCTCGGCACTGACCAGCTCGGGCGCGATGTGCTGAGCCGGCTCATGTGGGGCGGCCGGTTCTCAGTCACCATAGCGGCCATCACCCTGACCATCTCCGCCGTGTTCGGCACCCTCCTGGGAATCGTGTGCGCCCGGAGCAAGGGAGCGCTCGACGAGTTTGTCATGCGCGTCTCGGACGTCCTGCTGGCCTTCCCCGAGATGATCGTCGCGATGTTCCTGGTGTCGATCCTCGGCGCCGGGTACGGCACGCTGATCCTGGCGCTGGCCGTCGCCGGGTGGACCCCGTTCGCCCGCCTGGCACGCGCCTTGACGCTGGAGATCAACTCGCGCGACTTCATTGAGGCGGCCGAGAGCCTAGGCTTTTCGCGGACCTTCATCATCCTGCGCCATCTCCTCCCGAACGCGTTCAGCCCTCTCCTGGCCCATGCCTCGGTGCGCTTCGGGCACACGCTCATCACGGTGGGTGCGCTGTCCTTCCTCGGTCTTGGCGTCGCGCCGCCGGACTCCGACTGGGGCTCGATGCTGGCCGATGGGCTGCCCTACATGTCACGCGCCGCGGGGCTGGTCATCTACCCTGGCCTGGCGATTTTCCTCACCGCTCTCGCAGTGACGCTGACGGGCAGGGGCATCAATGTCCGACCGAGGCGACAGGGGCGAGGCTGACATGAATCCGCTTTCAAAAACACGCGAAGGGCAGGAACGACGATGACAGCGAGCTACGGGCGTCAAAATGGAAAATCCGAGGTACCCAAGCGGACCCTCTCGTCAGTGGTCGCCTCCCAAATGCGACGTCGGATCGTCGACGGGACCTACCCGCCGGGCATGCAGCTGAACGAGCAGGAGCTCGCGGCGTACTTTGCGACGAGCCGCGCTCCGGTGCGGGAAGGAATCCAGCGACTCGTCCAGGAGGGGCTGCTGGTGAGCGAGCCGCACCGCGGCGTCTTCGTGCCGCAGCTGACCTACGAGGACCTCGACGACATCTACTTCTCCCGCGCGGCCATCGAGCGGGCATCGATGGTGAGGATCACCGAGCGGGGCCTGGCCGCCGCCGATATCGCGGCCCTGGAACATTCGCTTGGCCAGATGGCAGTCGCTACCCGGCAACAGGAATGGCGGGACGTGGTCGCGGCCGACCTGCGCTTCCACGAACTCATCGTGGGCGCCGCCCGAAGTCCCCGCCTGTCGCGCATGTACGCGTCGCTCTTGGGGGAGTCCCGGCTCGGCCTGAACATGCTCGTCGGCAGCTTCGAGGGGCGGGCCGACTACCTCGAGGAGCACCAGCGGATCTTTGACTACTTGGTCGCAGGAGACCGGACCCGGTTGGTCGAGGAACTCGAGTCTCACCTAGGAACAGCCCTGAACACGCTGCACAGACACTATGCGGAGGCCGCGGAACCCCTGCAAAGCCCGTTCGGCGCCGACGCCGAATTGAGTGTGCCTGCTGCCGGGGGCGCACCGAAAGCTCCAGGAGGAAGCAATGACTGACACCCTTACAATCAGCGGGCTCACGGTCGAGCTCGGCCCGCCCGGCTCGCCGCCGATCCTGGACCGGGTCTCGCTCACGGTAGGCCCGGGCGAGATCGTGGCCCTCGTGGGCGAATCCGGATCCGGGAAGAGCATGACCGCGATGTCATTGATGCGCTTGCTGCCACCCGGGGCGCGCATGCGCGCCGACGCCATCAGTCTGGGGGACATCGACGTGCTCCACGCCAGCGAGCACGAGATGAACCACATCCGGGGCGCCCGGATCAGCATGCTGTTCCAGCAGCCCAAGCGGATGCTCGACCCCACCGCCACCGTGGGCGCCCAGGTCGCCGAACCGCTACGCCTGTGCCTTGGTCTGAGCCGGTCGCAGGCGCACGCCCGAGTCATCGAGCTCCTCGCCGACGTCGGCATCGCCGAGCCGGAGCGGCGCGCGCACTCGTACGCCCACCAGCTTTCCGGCGGCATCGCGCAGCGCGTCATGATCGCCATGGCCCTCGCGGGACAGCCCGACGTCCTGATCGCCGACGAGCCAACGACGGCGCTGGACGTCACCGTGGAGGTCCAGATCCTGCAGCTCATCGCGGCGAAGCGGGCGAAGCTGGGCATGTCGGCGCTCTTCGTCTCCCACGACCTCGGAGTCGTCTCCTCCATCGCGGACCGCATCGCGGTGATGTATGCCGGCCGCATCGTCGAGGAGGGTACGACCCGGGAGATCCTCCATTCCCCGCAGCACCCGTACACCAAGGCACTCGTCAAGTGCGCGATGCTCAAGCCGGAGGCAGACGGGTCCTTGTACACGATCCCGGGCGACGCGAACGCTGCCCGGGCGGTATCGCACGGATGCAGGTTCCGAGCGCGGTGCCCCGTCTGCACGGCCGAGCACCTTGAGCAGAAGTGCGAGAGCGAGGAGCCCGAGCTCGCAGGGTGCGGCAGGGCCGAGCACAGCTCACGTTGCTGGGCGACGATCGAGACGAGGAAGGCGAGATGAGCATGCTCCGCACCGCACCGGTCAAGGACACGGCTCAGCCACTCGCCGTCGACATGGTGGCGCTGGACAACGTGGTCAAGCACTTCCGTCTCGCCCGGAAAAAACTGGTCGGCAGCCCCGAGTCCGTCCGTTCGGTCGACGGGATCAGCCTGCGGGTGCGCGCCGGCGAGGTGCTTGGCCTGGTCGGGGAATCGGGTTCGGGCAAGAGCACCCTGGCACGGGTGATTCTTCGATTGCTCCCACCTGACTCGGGAACCGTGAGCATCGATGGCCAGGACGTCTCCCGAGGGGGCAGGGCCCTTCTCAAAAGCCTTCGAGCCAAGGCACAGCTGGTCTTCCAGGATCCCCACGCCGCGATGGATCCGTGCATGACCATAGGCGTGGGCCTCGCTGCGGTCCTGCGTACCCACGGGATAGGCACGAGGGCCGACCGGCGGGCGCGGGTCGTGGCGGCGCTCGCGGAGGTCGGGCTCGATGCTTCTTACCTGGACCGGTACCCGGGCGGTTGCTCCGGCGGCCAGCTCCAGCGCGTTGTCATCGCGCGTGCGCTCCTCACGAACCCCAAGCTCCTGATCTGCGATGAGCCGACGTCGGCCCTGGACGCGTCCGTCCAGGCCAAGGTGCTCAACCTCCTCGCTCGGCTGCGCAAGGACCACCGGTTGACGATGGTCGTGATCTCCCACGACTTGCGGGTGGTCCAGTACGTCAGCGATCGCGTCGCGGTGATGTACCTCGGCCAGATCGTGGAGACGGCGGACAGGGAGGACCTGTTCCAAGGATCGCTGCACCCCTACACCATCGCACTGCTCTCCGCGGCACTGGCTACCGACGAGAAACATCCGGAGCAGCTAGTGGCGGCCGGGGAGCCTCCATCGCCGATCAACCCACCGGCAGGATGCCGGTTCAACTCCCGGTGCCCGCTCGCCACCGAGCAGTGCCGCACAGAGATGCCGGCGCTGCTCGAAGTCGCCCCTGGCCACGAGGTCAGGTGCCATCGATGGACCGAGTCGCGCGCACTGCTGATCCAGACCCAGGAGCCCACGATGTGACTCACCGTCCCGCCTTCCGCTAGACCCCATCCCCGACAGCCGGCCCCCGAGAGGAACGGCAATAGCCAAATGCGAAGAGTCGGATCGCGACCATCACGATATTCATCC
Organism: Arthrobacter sp. NPDC058127; assembly: GCF_042884555.1. Lineage (NCBI taxonomy): Bacteria > Bacillati > Actinomycetota > Actinomycetes > Micrococcales > Micrococcaceae > Arthrobacter > Arthrobacter sp. NPDC058127. Next base: position 96,075 of record NZ_JBHVTT010000007.1, read on the forward strand.
GAGAACGGAGAACTAAGAACATGAGCATTGAAACTGTCATCTTGCATCACGAGCCTCAGGGAACAGGCCTTGCGGCAAAACTGAACTGGCTCCGGGCCGGCATACTCGGTGCCAATGACGGCATCGTCTCAGTTGCCGCGGTCGTCGTCGGCGTCGCAGGCCTTACAACGGAGACTGGTCCCATCCTCGCTGCGGGTATGGCCGCCGTCGTGGGCGGCGCCATTTCGATGGCCCTCGGTGAGTACGTCTCGGTCAGCAGTCAGAGCGACAGCCAGAAGCAACTCATCGAGAAGGAGACCCGGGAGCTGCGTGAGCAGCCGGAGGAGGAATTCGCTGAGCTCGTGGGGATGTACCTGTCGAAGGGGCTGTCCCAGGAGACAGCATCGAGGGTCGCCCGGGAGCTTACGGAGACGGATCCGCTGCGCGCACACCTCGACATCGAACTTGGAATCGACCCTGACGAGATCGTGAGTCCGTGGCATGCCGCCATCGCGTCGGCGGTCTCGTTCCTGCTTGGCTCGATCCTCCCGATACTCTCGATCCTCCTGGCCCCCGCAGCGGTCCGTGTCCCGCTGACATTCGCGACGGTCCTCATCGCCCTCTTCCTTACCGGATGGGTCGGCGCGTGGATCGGCGGCGGCTCCAGGCTCAGGGCCTCGAGCCGCGTCGTCGTGGGAGGCGCCCTCGCACTGGCCGCGACGTTCGCGATCGGAAGCCTCCTGGGCACCACGGGTATTGCCTAAACATCGAACAATCAAGAGGAGCGCGCATGAAGCAGGAAGATCGGGTCGTCGTGGTTGGGTCCGGGATAGCCGGTGCGGCATGCGCCGCGACGCTGCGGGAAGGAGGGTACGACGGCGAAGTCACAGTCGTGCGCGGCGAGGACGCCCTGCCGTATAACCGCACGGCCGTGAACACGAAGATGTTGTCCACGGCAGTCTCCCACCTTGAGTTGACCCTGCCGGAGGCGCGGACACCCGACGTCGAATGGCTCTCGCCGGACGAGGCTGCGGCATTGGACCCCGTGCGCCGGGAGGTGGGGCTTGCCAGCGGCAAGGTGCTTCGATACCGCTCCCTCGTGATAGCCACCGGCTTGCGCGCGCGGTCCTGGCCGCGGAGCGCCTGTTCGATGCCGGACCGAGTGGTGACCCTGCGCACCTCGGAGGACGCAGCACGCATGAGGTCGCTGCTCGGCTGGGCCGGCAATCACCTTCGGCGCTCTGGGCGCGTGATCATCCTGGGTGCAGGGCTGACCGGAGGGGAAACGGCTAGCCTGCTCAGTGGCGCCGGAGCGGAAGTGGACCTGGTCGCGAGGCAGCCGGTACCCATGTCGGACCGGCTCGGCCGCAATGCGGCCGCGTGGCTCCTGGACCGCCACAACGAGCACGTGCACACGCACATGGGGCGCACGGTCACCGGCTGCAGCGTCGGTGAGGACGGGGTCATGGTCCGCCTGGATGACGGACACCGACTGACGGGCGACCTGCTCCTGTTGGCGGTGGGCAGCCTCCCGAACACCGAATGGCTCCAGGGCAGCGGGCTTGACGTGGAGGACGGGGTGGCCGTCGACCCTTCGCTGCGGGCGCTCGGGGCCGAAGGGGTCTACGCGGCGGGGGATGTGGCCAGGGTCGCGACAACTGCGCGAGCCCGACGCACTGAGAACTGGGCCAGCGCTCTCGCCCAAGGCCGGCACGCGGGTCGCTCGGTCCTCCACGACCTCGGCCTGGGCGAGGCGCTCGGGCCGTTCTCGGACCTGCCGGTCTACACAAGCAAGATCTACGGGACAAAGCTGACCATGCTGGGGGAGACCGGCGCCGCCCTGCACCAGACCCCTATCCCCGGGGATACCCCGGTTCCGCTGACGGTGTTCACCGACGAGCGGGAATGCCTCCGGGGGGCCGTCGCAGTTGGCGTCGAGCAGCTGGAGGACTCGCTTGTCGAGGCCATCCGGGACCGGATTCCGCTCAGCAGCCTGCTTACCGCGGCCGCCGTCGGCAAGGTTCACCGCTAGGCTCCGTCGCGCAGCCCGCCTTCAGAAATCCGCAGGCCGGCCTGGGCCACCAGTTCGGCCAGCCATGGGCGATGCCCTCGATGAAAGACCATCCCAGGTGGAAGTCCCTGCACGGTGGGAACCGAATCTGCAATGTCGATGGTTACCCGGCCGCCCGCCATAGGCGCGTTGGTGATATGCAGGTCGCCGTAGGAAGGCGGCAGCTTCGGGTCCATCCAGAACCCGCCGCGGGAAACATGGGTGTCGTATCTCATCAGGCTCGTCACTAGTTGGATGGGTGAAGTCGCTGCCCACGCCTGGGGCGAGCATGCAGTCGGATAGGGCACGGGTTGGCTGTACTGGTCCCGGCTGAATCCGCAAAAAAGCTCCGGAAGGCGGCCTTCCGAGTAGTCAGCGGCTTCAAACAGGGCGGACGCAATCCGTTGAGCCTCTTCGACGAATCCGTAGCGCATCAGGCCGGCGGCAATGACGGCGTTATCGTGCGGCCAGACGGAGCCGTTGTGGTAGCTGGCAGGATTGTAGGCGCCCATGTCGCTGGCCAGGGTTCGCACGCCCCAGCCGCTGAACATCTCAGGGGACATCAACCGTTCGGCGACCAGCGGCGCTTTGTCCTCGTCTACGAGGCCGACCCAAAGGCAGTGCCCCATGTTCGAGGCGCAGGCATCCACTTGCCGTTTGTTGCCGTCCAAAGCTATGGCGTAGTACCCGCGATCGGGCATCCAGAACTGCTCATTGAACCGTGCCTTCAACCGGGCAGCCAGATCGGCGAGTTCGGTCGCCAAAGCTGCGTCTCCGTCGTCGTAGGCAATCCAAGCTCGTGCCATGTACGCGTCATAGACGTAAGCCTGAACTTCGCAGAGCGCGATCGGCGGTTCTGCGAGGGTTCCGTCGGCGAAGTTGATCCCGTCCCAGGAGTCCTTCCAGCCCTGGTTGATCAAACCCCGGTCGTTGAGGCGCTCGTACTCGACGAAGCCGTCGCCGTCCCTGTCTCCGTAGTCCCGGATCCAATCCAAAGCCCTGTCCGCGTGGGGGAGCAGGGCGGCGATGGTGTCCTTGGCAAAGCCCCAACGGCTGACCGAGCCCAAGACCGTCACGAACAGCGGTGTCGCATCGATGCTGCCGTAGTAGATGGACTTGCCTCCCAGGGCCAGGCTGCTGGAGACGTCCAGCCTCACCTCATGCAGGATCTTGCCGGGTTCCTCCTCTGTCACCGGGTCGACCACCGCCCCCTGCCGGTCCGCCAATGTCTGCAGCGTGCCAAGAGCCAAAGATGGATCAACGGACATGGCCATTTCCGAGGCCCAGAGCGAGTCCCGGCCGAACAGCGTCATGAACCATGGAGCACCGGCTGCCACGACGATCCTCTCCGGGTGGGTGGGGTCCTCGATGCGAAGGGCGCCAAGATCGTCGTAGCTTCGCCGCAGCGTCCGTTCGATGGAGTGGTTGCCCATATGGAGAACGGGGATCTTGGCCACCCATTCCTGTCTGCGGCGGTCGCTGCGTGAGAGTTCGCCGACGGCGGGATGAACCACAGTTGCCGCCGGCACCATTCCGTCATGCACTGGCGCGACGGTGAGCACCGTTTTCCATTGGCCACGTGGCGGAATCGTGGTGCGATACGTCAGCGCATCCGGGGCGACATCCGCACCTTCGGACTTGATGACGACGGCCTTGCGGATGTCCTGCCAACTTGCACGGATGGTGAGTTCATGTTCGCCCAGCTCGCGTGATTCGCTCCATTGGCGCTGGATCCGGGCTTCCTTCACCTCGAACACGTCCGCGAAATCGGAACCTACGCTGAACGAGATCGAGCATTCTGCTGGCTCCATGGAGTGGTTGTGCACCGTGACATGCTCCAGGATTCCAACGCCGACTTCACGAATGCGCTCCACGATGAGCGGACTGTCCCCATATCCTTCCGACCGGACAATACGGCCTGCAAAAACGGCCCGGTAAGGCTCCTTGGTCTGGGCTGCCAGGGGCTCCAATGGTTGGCCGTTGATGGTCAGGTACCAACGCGACAGGATGCGGGTGTCCTGGACGAACACCCCGTGCGGTGAATCCGGATGGATGTCCCCGTTGGGCAACGAGATGCAGAACGACGTACCTTCCACGAGGGTTACCGTCCCGGCGCCGAGCGGGCCGGCGGCCGTGTCAGCATTCCATCCAGCCATTGTTGGCTCCTTCAAGAACCCCGTGTCAGGCAGCCCCGGCCTTTCGCCTGGCGCTGACCGTCCCTCCTGCATCCTCACACCGACGCTACTCCTGCGCGCGGATGCGGGCCAGAGAGGTCGGGGCAGGCGCCGCGCCTGACCGGGACATTTTCCATCTCAGCCCTATCGTCGATTGTTGACAATTGCTAAGGTTAAGTTTGTGCTCTTCCGAAGACGGGAGGCACTTTCGAAGGGCGCAGTCCCAGAAGGAGTAACAATGGTCAAGGCCACTGTCATGAGCGATGCAAGCACAACGAACCCGGGCGAGCACAGCCCCAAGGCAACGTCCAGCACCCCGGGGCAGACGGAGGTGTCGTTGCGTCTTTGGGCCCGCGAAGGGCTGAAGACGGGCATCTGGGAGGTCACTCCGGGAACGTTCGCGAGCACCCGGCCGGGCTATGACGAGATCTGCCAGATCCTGAGCGGCACAGCGACCATTACGGAAGAAGACGGAAGCAATTTCGAAGTCGGTCCGGGTTCCCTGTTCGTCACGCCTGCAGGGTGGCGGGGTACCTGGGAGATCCACGAGACCCTCCGGAAGATGTGGGTTGTGATTGACCTTCCCGCCTAAGTAGCCGCGGCCTGGTCGAACGGAAAAGCGCCCCCGGGACAGGAGCAACTGTTCCGGGGGCGCCGGCGGGCGGCGCCCCATCCCATCAAATCCTTTGCCAACATGACTTGGTTTCATCGCCATTTGTTCGCGAAATCGTCAACTGTAGACAACAGGATGAACGTCATGAACTCTCACCTCACTGCCTCCGCGATCGCCTATACCATCCCTCCGCTTTGGCAAATGCTGTCCCTATTTGGCTACTTCGTCGGCCTGTCCGGGGCCATCGGCACCACAGTGACGTACGCGACGGTGGTACGCCCGGCACTGCGAATACCAGGCAACGAGGGTGGCGATGTCGAGACGCTGCGTCGCCGGACCGCGACCTCGCTGGCGTGGGCCGGGGTCCTGCTGGCCGTCACCGCCTACTTCCAGCTCGCAGCGTTCGTGGCCCAGTCAGGCAATGGCACGCCGTATGGCGATGCCCTGCAACCCGGACTGATATGGGCCTTCATGAGTGCGCCCGCGAAGCCGGGAAACTGGGTTTCGGGGGGCACGCTCTTCCTGGTGCAGAGCCTCATCGTCGTCCTGACCTCCGCCCTGCTGATCGCCCTCTTCAGCCCACACGCACGGCGCCGCTTGGACAGGCTCGCGCTGCCCGCGTTGCCCCTTGCCCTGGCGGCGGCGCTGATCAGGCTCGTACCACCGGCCCCCTTCGCAACCACGGACGCCCTTCTCAACAAGGTCTTCTTGCAAACTCACATTGTCAGCGGCTGCACGTGGCTCGGCGGTCTGGCCTTGCTCGTCGTGCTTGCTGGCACCCGTCGCAGTCTGAGCGAACGCGCCGGCCTGCTGTGGGCGGACATGTGGCGGCGGTTCGGCTTTGTCGCATTGACAAGCGTCGGAGCGGTACTGATCTCCGGCCTGTGGCTGACCTGGCAGCACATCGGCAGCATCCAGCAGCTGTGGACCACGACCAACGGACTGATCCTGCTGGTCAAGATCGTTCTGGTATTTGGAATGATCGCCGCCGGCGCCGTGAACTCGTTCTGGCTGATGCCACGCATCGCCCTGGCCCGTGAGGCCGACCCGGCCGCCTCCCTCGTACACTTGACCCTGCGTCACTTCCCGCAGGTCGTCTGGACCGAGGTCGCCCTCGGTGTAGGCGTACTGACCGCCATCACCTTCTTCAACGGGTCGGCCCGCGCCGAGGCGACGGGCCAAGGTGCCCCGCCCGTTGACCCCAGCCTCATCACAGCAGGCGTTGTCCTCTCCCTCACGCTGGCGGCTTCCCTCTACGCCTCGGCGAAGGCCTCGGATGCCCTGGCCAGACGCCAGGTCACCGCCCATGCGGCTACCGCCACGGCCCGCGGCTAGGACCCGTCAGTCATGTGTCTGCCTGAGTGCGGGGGATGCTGGTCGAACCCCGTGTGATGAGCCGGGTCGCGAGCTCAATCCTTGGCCCGTCCGTGTTTGGGTCGATGCCTTCTCGCTGATTCGTCAAGCGCAGGAGCATGCGAAAGGCGGTGGCTCCCATTTCCTGAATGGGCTGCCTGACCGTCGTCAGTTGCGGTGTCGCCCAAGTCGCTTCTGGCACGTCATCGAATCCGACCACGCTGACGTCCCCGGGGATGTCGAGGCCGAGGTAGCGCACCGCGTCGTAGACGCCGAGGGCCATCATGTCCGATGCCGCGAAGATGGCGGTCGGCCTGTCCTCCCGGCCCAGGATGTCGACGGCGAAATCGCGTGCCTCGTCGCGGTTCCAATCAGCAGCACCGATTAACCGAGGCTCGACGTGCAGGTCCGTGGCCGACAGGGCAGAACGAAAACCGTCGAGGCGCGCCCGACTATAGAGGTGATTCTTCACCCCTCCGATGAGGCCGAAATGCTTGTGCCCCAGGCTTAGAAGGTGCTCCGCCGCAATCCGTCCACCTTCCCAGTTCGCCACGCCCACGCTCGCGGCACTGCGAGGGGCAGGGCTCATCGGGTCGATGAGGACGACCGGTATGCCAGCCGCGTCGAGTGCGCTCAGCTGCGTCGACGTCGGATCGACCAGGACGACGATGGCTCCGGTTGAGGGGCGGCGCAGGAGGCGGCCCACCCAGTCGCGGTCCGGGCGGGCGATGGTGAGGACCACGTCGCAGTCCGCGACCGCCGCGGCTTCTTCGACGCCGGTGAGGATGCTATTTGGCCAGGAACCACCGATGTTGCTCACCACAAGGTCGACAAGGCGAGGCGCGTTCGCGGGCAGCCGGCCCACAGCTTGTGATCGCTTGGTCTTCGCGTAACCCATCTCCTGTGCGATCCGGACCACGCGCTCGCGCGTTGCGAAGGACACGTCTGTTGCTCCGCGGAGAACCTTTGACACTGTCGGTGTGCTGACGCCGGCCGCGGCTGCCACGTCGGCCAAGGTCGGGTTCTTGCCATCCGCCGCTGGACTGTTGTTTTTGCGCAAAAAAATTATCCTTTGATCTCCGAATGGCGATATGTATACTCACTCTGCGCAAAACGATAATCGAAAATTGCGCAACTTTTCAATATTCGATGACCCGGTGGCGGGTCAAGGAGGAAAGTCGATGGAGACTTCACGTCTTACTACATCAAGGCGGGGCTTCTTGGGCCTTGTCGGAGGCGGCGCGGCCGTCGCCGCTCTTGCGGCTTGCTCGACCGGGGGCGGTGGCGGTGGGGCAAGCGCCAGCTTGAAGTTCTGGAACATGCCCTGGGGAACTCCGGCGTTCAACACGCTCGACAGCAAGATCACCCTTGGCTACAAACCGGAGTCGGGGCTTCCTGCGGCGACATATCAGGCGATCCAGTGGGCAAACTTCAACCAGACCTTCTCGTCTGCCCTCGCATCGAAGACCGGGCCGGCCATCTCCTCGGGCGGCGGAACCCAGGCTTTCCAGTTCGCTAAACAAGGCTTCATCGCTCCCGCGGACGGCCTCATCGAGAGCTGGAAATCCAATGGCATCTACGATGACTTCCTCCCTGGAGTCCTCGACACGATGAAGACCGACGCCGGATACGTCGCCGTTCCGTACAACCTTGACATGCGGGTGAATTGGTACAACAAGGAGCTACTCGAAAAGGCGGGCGCGACTCCTCCCACCGACTGGCAGTCCTACCTCGACGCCGCAGCCGCTCTCAAGAAGATCGACGTGTACGGGTTCGCGGCCAACGGCAACGCCAGCGGCGGTAACGCCTTCCAGATGATCGTGGGCCTGATGATCAACAACGGTGGCGGCATCTTCGACGAAGAGCACAAGCCTAACCTGGTGACCGCCGCGAACATCGAAGCTCTCGAGTTCGTGCGCGAGAACATCAGCAAGGGCTACATGGACCCGGCAGCCATCAGCTACACGGCCACGAACGCGAACTCGCAATGGAAGGCCGAGAAGTTCGGCATGGGCTTCGACGTCCCCAACCTCGCGGCAAACGTCGGGGGAGCAGCAGCATCCAAGTTGCTTGTCAGCGATCCGCTCACTGGCGCCAGCGGCAAAAAGGGCGCGCTGTATTTCCCGAACAACATCATGATGTACAAGAACACGCCCAGCCAGAAGGGTTCGGAGGCGTTCATGACCTACTACTACCAGAACATGAAGGCCCTGTGGACCCAGAACACCGGTATCGGCCTTCCGGTTCTGAAATCAATCGCGGCGACCCCGGAATTCCAGTCGGACCCAAACGCAGTCAAGATCGTCAAGATGTGGCAGCCCATCGCCAAGACCTGGGCAGCGCCCGGCGGAACCCCCCTTTTCTCGAACATTTCTTACGTCGACAGCACGCCCGCCATCTCCGACTTCGGCCAGAACGTTCTCTCAGGCAAGGCTCCGAAGGACGCCCTGACCACATTCCAGGCCACGTTGACGTCGCTCATCAAGGACTGATCCATGACATCCACGAGCATCGCCGAGAGCGTCAAACGTGCACGCCGTGGGGTCGGACCGGCCGGGGCGGGACGCAAGCCCGGTCCGGCGCCCGCCGGTCGGGCCAGGAAACGGTTTACACCGCGTACCTGGACTCTCATAGCATTCGCAGCACCATCGCTCATCCTCCTCCTGCTCCTCAACGTCTACCCGCTCGTCTATGCCTTGATTCAAGCACTCCATGACGGCACCCTTCTCGACACCGGGCCCTTCGTCGGATTGAAGAATTTCGGCGACGTCCTCGCCCAGCCCTCGTTCTGGTCGGCGACGTCCTTCACCGTCGTCTTCACGATTGTTGGCGTGTTCGGCTCCTGGCTCGTCGGACTCGCGCTGAGCCTGCTGCTTCGCACCCACATCCCTGCCGGCGGGCTGTTCAAGGTACTGCTTCTCCTGCCGTGGATCGTTCCCACGGTGGTCTCCGCCACGTCGTGGAACTGGCTGGTTGCAACACCCCAGAGCCCGCTTCCGGTGATCGCTGAGCGTCTAGGCTTCGGAAACGTGCTCTTCCTGGCAGACCCGGTGCTTGCGCAGGTGGTCGTCTGCCTCTTCAAAGTGTGGATTTCGTTCCCGTTCATGATGATGATGATGTCCTCGGCTCTCGCCTCAGTCGACACGAACGTCTACGAAGCGGCGAAGGTCGACGGGGCGACAGGGTGGCAGTCGTTCCGGCTGATAACACTCCCGCTGATTGCGCGTACGACGTTTGTGTCGTGGATTCTGATGACGATCTTCTGCGTGAACGACTTCCCGACGATCTTCCTGCTCACCGGCGGGGGCCCGGCACATGCGACGACGTCGCTGGTCCTGCTCGCCTACCTCACCGTCTTCCAGAACTTCCAGACCGGGCCCGGCGTCGCCATCGCGTTCTTGATGACGTTCGTCCTCGTGGTGATCTCGGTCGTTCTTTACCGCCAGATCCGAAAGGTCAACGTCGAATGATAACGACCAGTGCTCCTCAAGAAGAAGTCCGAACGGGACCCACGGACAGGGCCGGAACTCCGGCCGACCGCCAGACCTCACAGGACATCCGTGAGAGAGGCAAGTGGCCCCGCTTCGTCTTGATCCTGCTCATGACCGCCGTCGTCCTGGTCCCGATCGTCGCCGTCTTCGGACTGTCGCTGACACCGTCACTCGGCTCGAACGCAGAAGGTCTCACCTTCGAGAACTTCGGGAACATCTTCACGCAGACGGCCGTCCTGACCTGGCTCGGCAACAGCCTTGTCATCACCGCCTGTACCGTCGTTGTCGCCGTCGCGGTCGCGGCTCCCGCCGGTTACGTTCTGTCCAGGGCCCGCAACCGGCTCGTGTCGGGATATTCGCTCATCCTGTTTGTCGTGCAGTCCCTGCCTGTCGTCACCTCGGCGATCCCGCTCTTCATCTTGTTCGCGAACCTTGGGTTGGTCGACAGCCTCTTTGGCGTCGTGATCATCTACGTCGGTGCCACGATGTCCGTCGCCATCTGGATGATGGCCGCCTACTACGACTCCATCCCCATCGCTCTCGAAGAAGCCGCCTGGATAGACGGTGCCACGATCTTCGGTTCGTTCACCCGCATCGTCCTCCGGAACTCCCTGCCGGGCGTCCTCTCAACCGCGATCTTCTCGTTCCTCCTGGCCTGGAACGACTACCTCATCGCCGTCGTGTTCCTCCGGTCCGACCCGAATTACACCCTTCCGGTCGGTTTGGAATCCTTCTTCCAGCAGAACGCCACCAACTGGGGCCTCGTCATGGCGGTCGCCGTCGTGATGATGCTCCCGCCGATCATCCTGTTCGCGTTCCTCAACAAGCACTTCTCGGTCGGCGGAATCGGCGGGTCGCTTTCCAGCCGCTGAGCGACGCCCGCAAGAACGCATCAACGAACCATGCCGCATGGCGGCAGCAAGGAAAACATGAGTACCCCTGATCCAGGATTCACGACCAAAACCGCACTCGTCGTGCGCGGCGGTTGGGACGGGCACCAACCCGTCGAGGCCACAAACCTCTTCATCCCGTTCCTCAAGGCGCGCGGCTACACGGTCCGCGTGGAGGAATCACCCGCAGTCTATGCTGACAGCTCCTACATGCCCTCGGTCGACCTCATCGTCCAGTCGAACACGATGACCTCGATCGAGAAGGAAGAGTTCGAAGGCCTCCGATCAGCCGTCGAAGCGGGAACGGGACTCGCAGGCTGGCATGGCGGCATCGCCGACTCCTATCGCAACAACTCCGACTATCTGCAGTTGATCGGAGGCCAGTTCGCTGCGCACCCCGGCAAAGCCCCCGAAGAGCTCACCGGCGAGCAGGCTGACAATTATCGCCCTCACACCATCAACTTGACCGAAGCTGCAGCCTCGCACCCCATCACCGAAGGCATCGGCGACTTCGAGCTGACCACTGAGCAGTACTGGGTACTCCACGACGACTACAACGACGTGCTCGCGACCACCACCCAAGCCGTCCGGCCCTGGGATCCGTGGAACCGCGAAATCACCTCACCCGCCATCTGGACTAGGCAGTGGGGCGAGGGCCGCATCTTCGTCTCTACTCCCGGTCACCGTGTCGACATCCTCGAGAACCCGAACGTCAAAACCATCATCGAAAGGGGACTGCTGTGGGCGTCCCGCTAACCGTCGGAGTCATCGGCGTCGGAAAGATCAGCGAACAGTACTTCGAAAGCCTCCCGAAGTTGCCCGGTCTCAAGCTCGTCGCTGTCGCAGACATCAACGAAGAACGAGCGCACGAGGTGGCGGCCGAGCAGGGCATCGAAGCCCTGACAGTCGATGAACTCCTTGCCGACGACCGAATCGACTCGATCATCAACCTGACCATCCCCGCCGCGCACGTCGAAGTCGGGACGCGGGCGCTCCACGCCGGCAAGCACGTCTTTGCCGAGAAGCCCCTCGCGCTGTCCCCGGAAGAAGCCCTCCCCATGCTGGAGCTTGCCGACTCTTTGGGACTTCGAGTCGGGAGTGCCCCCGATACGGTCCTCGGCACGGGCGTCCAAACTGCCCTGCAGCTGCTCAACGCAGGTGCCATCGGCGCACCGGTAGCGGCGCAAGTTCACTGGTCCGCACCCGGACACGAACGCTGGCACCCGTCACCCCTCTTCTACTACCAACCCGGCGGCGGCCCATTATTCGATATGGGTCCCTACTACCTGACCAGCCTTGTCATGTTCTTCGGACCCGTCGTCCGCGTATCGGGAGTAGCCACAAGGTCCGACCGTGCGCGAACCGTCGAGACCGGCCCCCTGGCCGGCACGCCGATTCCCGTCGAGATCGACACCCATGTCAGCGCGATCCTCGAGCACGCGAACGGGGTGACCACCACGATCACGGTCAGCTTCGAAGTCTGGGCCACGCGGACACCGCTCTTCGAGATCTACGGCACCGATGGCACCATCGCCGTCCCCGACCCGAACCGATTCTCCGACCCCGTCGAACTGATGACCCGGGAAGAACCTGAACGGCGTGAGGCGCCAACCTCCGCTGGTTACGAGGATGCCGGGCGCGGTTACGGCCTCGCAGACATGGCCAGAGCCATCGAGACAGACCGCCCACATCGGGCCTCCGGACGGGTAGCGTTCCACGTCCTCGAGGTCATGGATGCCATCACGCGCGCGAGTCAAGAGCGTCGGGTCATTGAAGTGGACAGCACGGTCGACAGGCCGGACGTCGTGCCCTTTGGTGCGGCACCCGACACCTGGTAGCCGCGCGGATCGCGCATGGCGCCCCGCGCCCTCGGGGTCAGGACCGGCCCTCTTCCGGCTCAACGTCCGGAAATCTAGCTAAATCTACTCATAGACTTTGGAGAATTTCGACCATGGCATCCTCGCCCCGGCTCGTCGTCAACCTGGACATCGCGGGCCCCACCATCAGCCGTCACGTCTACGGCCATTTCGCTGAACACCTTGGCCGTTGCATTTACGGCGGCTTCTGGGTGGGGGAGGACAGCGGTATCCCCAACACCCGGGGCATCCGGAATGACGTCGTGGAAGCCCTGCGCGAACTCCGGATCCCCAATCTGCGCTGGCCGGGCGGCTGCTTCGCCGATGAATACCATTGGCGTGACGGCGTCGGACCCCGTGAGCAGCGCCCGCGCATGGTCAATTCCCACTGGGGCGACGTCGTCGAGGATAACTCCTTCGGTACTCATGAGTTCATGGACCTCTGCGAGATGCTCGGTGCGGACGCCTACGTCAACGGCAATGTGGGTTCCGGCACCGTCCAGGAAATGAGCGAGTGGATCGAATACCTCACCCGCGCCGATGATTCACCCATGGCCGCCCTCCGACGGCAGAACGGCCAGGACGAGCCCTGGAAGGTCCCGTTCTTCGGCATCGGCAACGAGCCCTGGGGGTGCGGCGGCCACTTCCGCGCTGAGGCCTATGCAGATGTGGCCCGGCAGTACAGCACGTTCGTCCGTTCCCACAATGGCAACGAGGTGTACCGGATCGCGGCCGGTGCCAACGCCGATGACGTGGCCTGGACCAAAGCCCTGATGGAGGCTCTCCATGACAAGGGTGGCGTGGACCGCAAGGCGTTCCCATACCAAGGCATTTCCCTGCATTACTACACAATGTCCGGCCACTGGGACGCGAAGGGCTCTGCCACTGAATTCAGCGAGGAGGAGTACTGGAAGACCGTCAAGGCAGCCCAGCATATCGAGACCCTGCTGAGCGCCCACTCCACCATGATGGACGTCTACGACCCGCACAAAGCGGTGGGGCTGGTCCTGGATGAGTGGGGCACTTGGTGGGACGTGGAGCCCGGCACCAACCCCGGCTTCCTGTACCAGCAGAACACCGTCCGCGACGCCCTGGTGGCGGCCATCCATTTCGATTCCTTCCACCGCCACGCGGACCGCCTGGTCATGGCCAACATCGCCCAAACCGTGAATGTCCTGCAAGCCATGCTGCTCACCGATCCGGAGAGCGGCGCCCTGGTCAAGACCCCCACGTTCCACGTCTTCGCCATGAACGCAGGCCACCAGGACGCCGCGGTGCTGCACACGTACGTGGACTCCGGCGCTTCGTATGAGCTGGATGGTGCCCAGCTCCCGGCATTTACTGCGTCTGCCAGCACGAAGGACGGCCAGGTGCTCATCTCCGTGGCCAATCTTGGGCTGGAGGATGAGAGCGAGGTGGTCCTGGATCTGCGCGGCGGCCGGCTGGAGCACGTGGAGGCCTTGGTGCTCAGCGGTGACAGCGTCGCAGCGTTCAACGCGCCGGCGCACCCCTACGCCGTCGCTCCCCGTCCTCTGGAGGTGAAGGAACGCGACGGCCAGCTGGTACTCCGCCTGCCGGCCCACTCGTTCTCGACGGTTCGCGGCACACTGGCCGGTCAGATGCCCGAGACCGTTGTTTCCGCCGCTTCCGCTACGGTGACAATCGCGCCCGCCACGGGCAGCAAGCCCTGCCTCAACTGCTGAGCAGTATTAACACCTGGCAGACGGCCCAAGTAAGTGGTTGGTGGAAGTGAGTTTCTCTTCCGTTTACCCACCCTTGAACGCTAAACGTCGAGGACGAGTTCTGGCGTATTTGCACGGGACACGCAGATGAGCATCGTCGCCCCCGATTCACGGTCGGCATCGCCAAGGAGGAAGTCGCGGTGGTCAGGAACTCCGGCGATCACTTTGGTCTCGCATGTACCGCAAATGCCTTCCTTGCAGGAGGTCGGCACGACGATTCCGGCCCGCCCCAACGCATCTGTGATCGACTCACCAACAGCAACTTCACAAGTCACGCCGCTGCGCTCCGCGACGACGGTGAACACGCTTGAGCCCGCTTCCACGCCTTCGTCGAGGCTTCCGGCAGAAAATCTCTCCAGATGCAGTGTGCCGGTCGGCCACGTCCCACAGAGTTGCTGGACTGCGTCCAGAAGTCCCGTAGGTCCGCAGCAGTAGACTTTCGTGTCGAGCTGAGGCACTCCCAGGAGTGCCTGAAGGTCGATCCGGCCGAGTTCGTCTTGGGGCACTATTTGGACCCGTGACCCGTAGCGCTGGAGTTCGTCAAGGTAGGCCATCGAGTCTCGAGACCGGCCGCCGTAGACGAGGCTCCATTCGATGCCGTCTTCGTTGGCTTTTCTGATCATGGGCAAGATTGGGGTTATGCCGATACCGCCTGCGATAAAGAGCGCCCGCTCGCTGCTGCTAACTGCGAAGGGGAAGTTGTTCCGCGGTCCGCGCACGGTCACTGCGTCGCCCACCTGGAGATCGTTGTGCACGTATTCTGACCCTCCGCGACTTTCGGGAGCCAAGAGCACCGCCACCTCATACGAGTCGGTTTCGTTGGTGTCGTTACAGAGCGAGTAATGGCGGATCAGCCCGTTAGGCAGCTCGAATTCGAGATGTGCACCCGGATCCCAATTGGGGAGTGGAGCACGGTCGCCGCGCGCAAGGCGCAGCGACCGCACACCGGCGGCCACAAGTGAAGCCGCCGTGATCTCAAGAGAGAGCTCCAGGTCAGATGACATGGGAGGCGCCCAAGCTAATCTGTAGTGGTTTCTCCCAACGACCTGTCAGATAGGCTGTGGCGAGTTGGGCTTGGAAAGCACGGACGCCGTCCTCGCGTTCATCGAACGGACCTGGGCGGTAACCGTCAGTGAGCATGCCCTGGTAAACGGACTCGCAGGCGCCGAAGTCCTGCTTGTTGGTGATGTCCCAGAAGTCCGCAGCGAAGGACGGGTCAAATCCCGGCCGCTCGGCAACCTCGCGCGGGAAGTACCACGTGCACTCCACCCACGTCTCGCCCGGGGAAAGTGGCACGAGCCGATGGGTCATCACGTAGTCCGGCTGGAGCGTCAGTAGCAGGTTGGGGGCGAGCATGAAGTAGAGCGTCCAGCGGGCCTGCTCGTCATCAATTCCGACGATGCGGTCGCCGCCGCTGCGGCCGTCGAGGCTGTTCGTGTCCGCGTCGTCACGAAACTCCAGGCCGCCGCCCAGCCACATGCCTGTCTGATGCAGGCCCATTGCGGATTCCGGCGGGGCGACGCGGCAGAGCTCGGGGTGAATTGACGGGCAGTGGTAGCACTCGAGGTAGTTCTCGACGACGGTCTTCCAATTGGTCTTGAGAGTGTAGTTGTGTGACTCACCGACAACCATATCCGTGGGGTCCCATGGAGCCACCACCTCGGTCAGATTGCCGACCCACTCGCTGAACTCAGGGGCGTCACCGGAGGCGTTGATGAAGATCCAACCGAACCACTCGACGGATCGGACCTCGAGCAGCGGCCACTCCTCCTTGTTGAAGTTCTCGGTGTCCATGAACTGGGTCGCCGACCGAAGCTCCCCATTGAGGCCGAAAACCCAAGCGTGGTACGGGCACTGCACCAACTTCTTGTTCGTGCACGCGCCCACCGGAAGCAATTCGTGGCCGCGGTGGCGACAAGCGTTGTAGAAGGCATGGAGGGCGCCGGAATCGTCGCGGGTCAGCAGGATGCCCTGGGTGCCGACTCGGACGGCACGCTGGTCCCCTGCCTTGGCGACGTCGCTGCTGCGGCCGACGCAGACCCACGCGGCCTCGAGGAGGTGCTTGCGCTCCCAGTCAAGAATGTCCTGTGATAAGTAGGCGTCTGCGGGCAGCGTCCGGGCGTCCGAGAGTCGTTCTTCGAGCACAATGTCCAGGTCGGATTTGGTGAGGGGTGCCGGTGGCAGTGAAGTGGTCACTTGTCGTCTCCATCGTCGATAGTCGAGCTGATAGGGACTAACGTTATTCAGGCGCACTGCGCATCAACATAGGCATGCGCACCGTTCAAGCCGCCCTAACTGTGCGCGCCCACATTCACGATTGGGACTTCGCGTGCTCGACGAGCAGATTGTCTGAGAGTGGCGTCTGTAGTCCGAAGGTGACGCCGAAGGGATCCGCGAGCAGCGCGAAGGGACCTAGGGCAGACTCCGTGACCGGCACACGAACCCTGGCCCCGAAGTCACTCAGGCGCGCAACCTCCCCTTCTAAATCAAGCACCCGCCAGTACGGAATCCAGTGCGGTGGGACGGATTCCGGGAGAACATCAAGCATGTCGACCACACCCGCGACTGGCTCATCGCCCCAGGCCAGGAATCGGTAGTCGCCCGGGGTTGGCTTCAGTTCATGAATTACACGACACGACAATGCGTTCGCGTAATAGTTCGCGGCTTCCTTTGCCCGTGGCGTGTAGAGATCGACAAACGCCACCTGCCCGAGTCTCTGCGGTTGCGGCTTAGAGCCGACAAGCTCAGCGAGCACGAAAAGCGCTCCAGCGGGCGCCGAGTACACACTCAGGTCCTGCCCACCTACAGCCAATTTGGCCACCAAGTCGGCGCCGAAATCTAGGGCTCGGCGAGCCGATGCGTCCTTGTCAGTGCTCCCGAAGCACGGAATCCAGCAACCTGATGGGGGTATCGGCGCGTCGACTGACGGTACGAAGGACACCGTTTGGCCGGAGTCTGAACCTTCGTGCAATCGGTCCATTACCAAGTTGAAAAACGCGCGTGTTGCGCCCGTGTCTCCGCCTAAGAAGAGGACGCTCTCCATGGCGACCCGGACGTTGTTAGTCATCCTGAACTGTACCTCGTTCGAAAAGGGAGGAGAGATTGGCGCTGGAGCGAAGATCCAGACCTGACGTGGCCAGCCAGAAGTGAGCGTAGTTGCTTGGCGATGACACGTCGCGTCCGGTGAGTTCTTCGATTAGCCGCAGGCGGTTGCGCAGGGTGTTTCTGTGTACGAAGAGCGCAGCTGCCGTCGCGCTCATGTCGCCGTCTTCTGCGAGGTAGCAGCGGAGTGTGTCTACCAGCAGGGTGTCGTTCTTTCGGTCGTACTCCACCAACGGAGCCAGAGCTTCGGCCGAGAGGTCGCGAAGCGGTACCCCTGCCTCCAGACTAGCTATCAGGAGGGCCGTCGCCAGATCTTGCGTCCGATGCACATGAACACCGTACCCTTCAGCCAGCGCGTTGCGCGCCTCGAAGTAGCCTAGCCTCAGGCCCCGCACTCCAACGCGCGGCTTACTTACACCGACTCGTGCGTTGGGCCCGAGCCTGGCCAAATGTTCGTGGCAGAGCCGCGCCACGAACAGGCCGGCTTGTTCTGGAACGACTAGTACCAATCTGTCGTCCACGATCGTCCGCAGGTGCGGATCGTTCTGCTGGGTCAGCAAGGTGTGCAGGTTCCAGGGGTACGACCGGAGCCGGCGAGGCGAACCATCGGCGGACCCGACGACGACCTCGTGCGGCTTGGCTACGTCCAGGCCGTGGTCAAGGAGTCGTCGCGCGCCTTCTTTTTCGCCGAGGTAACCGGCAATCACGTCTTCAAGGACTTGGCCCAACAGCTCTCTTCGCCCGCTCAAGATGGCGTGCCGTCGTGACAGTTCGATACCTGCCAGGGTGGCGGCAAAAGTGAGGAGCTTCGTCGACGCGCCTTGTCCACGCATGGCCAGCACGGCGACTGGTTCCCCTTCCAGCTCAACCGACCGAAGGATGCATCCGGCGACGGGACTGTCCGGAGGAGGCGATACGGCGACGAGTTCCTTCGCCATCCATTCCGCTCGCTCAGGTACACTCACCAGCACGCCGCCACGCAGATCGATCACAGCCACAGGCGCAGAAGAGATGCGGTATAACGCCCTCACCAGCGCATGCAGCGGCCGTTCGGCGGTGAGCGCGTCGGCCAATGCCCGGTGGTCGGCGAAATCTGAATCGGCCGCCCTCATGATTCGAATCATACCTTCTGGACGGCTACAGAACCCGACGACGATTCGGTTACCAAAGGGGTCCGCAAGTCGGGTACCGCTGTTGTGTCGAAGCAGCGTTGCGGCGCTTGGGCTCTTGCGTCATCCAGTCGGTTCACGTCGGCTGAGTCAAAGGACAGGCTGGCGGGCCAACGTACCGCCATCAACCGTGAGCGTTTCACCGGTCATGTATGCGGAGGCGTCGGAGATCAGGAAGCCAACAACGGTCGCGATCTCCTCGGGCAGTCCGAACCGGCGCATCGGTGCCCATCGCGCAACCACGTCATCGGACAGGCCGGTGATCCAGGGCTCCGCCATCGGCGTTCGGATCAGGCCGGGAGCAACGCAATTGACGCGGATGCCTGCATCTGCGAGCTCGATAGCGGACGTCCTTGTGAGTGAAATCAACCCCGCTTTTGAGGCGTTGTACGCCGCGAAGTTGGCCTCCGGTGCCAAACCGTTGATAGAAGCGATGTTGACGATAGAGCCATGGCCCGCGGCCCTCATCACCCGCGCAGCAGCGGCGGAAGTCAGCGCCGGTCCGCGCAGGTTCGTGTGCATCGTCGAATCCCAGTCCGCGGCCGTCACGTCGACAAGCGCCGTCGACTCGAAGATCCCGGCGTTGTTCACCAGGGCATCGACCCCGCCGAAGAGATCGACACATCGCCCAACGACTTTGGAGCCCACTTCAGGGTCAGCAAGATCGGCTACCATTCCTTCAGCAGTACCGCCGACTTGCTTGAGCTCAGCGGCTACTGCCTGCGCCTCGGAAGCACTACGCGAACAGACCAGGACACGGTTGCCGCGTCGGGCGAAGTGCTCTGCGCACGCGCGACCAATTCCTCTGGTTCCTCCGGTGACAATCACGCGCCGGCTTGCGTGGTTTTCGGTGTCGGCCACGTCTACTTCCTTTCGAGTTAGTCGTTTGTGCTAGTTACGCAAATGAGTCAAGGCAGCGGGTAAAGAATGATGGGATTGAAACGGCGGAAGAGTCTTGCATGACGTCGTCTACGATGCTTTTGCAATGCCATGTCCAGCCTTCTTCTCGTTATGAGCGCAGCCCATCTTCATCTTTAAATCTGAAGGGTGGACATGAAGAGCGGCCCGGCAGCGGCACAAGAAGCGACTACGCCCAGGCATATGCGGGCTCGCATCCGATGCCGGCCAGACCGCCCTTCACAGGGTTTTCGATTCGGCTCACATGATGTCTACAACTGAGCTGATCGTGCTTGCCGCCGACGCTCACGCTCCGCCTGGACCTGGCGCATTTCCTCTTCGAGGGCGATAGCGTCTTCGCCTTCTGGCAACGCGGGCGAAGGAAGGCGCCAGGCCATCGGCTTCTTGTCCTGGACCACGCGTCGGTAGATGTAGAGCACGACGGACAGGAGCAGGATAGCGACAGCGACGAGGGTGTCGCGGAAGTCGCCGTAGCCGAGGAGCTCAGGATTGGCGACGCCGACGACGGTGATGACGATGTTGAATGCAACCAAGATGACGACCACCGCGATCCAGCCACGACCGCGGCGGATCGGACGCGGCCAGTTCGGGCGGTCCTTGCGCAGCAGGAGGAAAGCGGACAGACCAAGGATGATCGACAGCAGGTAGCCAAGGTTGCTGGCCAGCAAGATGCTCACGGGTGCCCCGACAAGTACCATGACCGTGGCGTTCAGGAGCACGTCCAAAGTGAGGGACCGTCCGGGCACTCCCCAGCGGTTCACCCAGTGGAGCTGCTTGATGGTCATACCTTCTTCAGCTAGGCCGTAGAGTGCCCTGCCGCCGTCGGCCGTCGTGGAGATGATCGCGATCAGCAGGGCGGATCCGATCACGATGGTACCGATCCAGCTGGCGCCGCCGAAGGCTTCGCCGAACGCCACCGACACATAAGTCACCGGGTTGTCGCGCACCGCTCCCTCACCGATGGTGCCGGCGAGCACGGTCGGGACCACGCAGAACAACACGATCATGAACATCGAGATGCGAGTCATGGCCTTGGAGGTGTCGCTCGACGTGTTCTTATACTCTGGCGCGAAGGACGCGACAATCTCACTGGCGTAAACCGCCCAAGCGGTCACGTACAAGACGACTGCGACCGTGCGCCAGTCTCCGTTGACATACCAGGTCATGTTGCTGGCCGACCAGTGCAGCGATGGGCTAACTAGGCACGCGACCGTCACCACGGCGAGGCCGACGATGACGAAGGCGCCCAGAAACTTGTTCACGGTTGCGCCGAACTTGAGGCCGAAGTAGTTGAAGGCCCAGGCGAACAACATGGCGCCGAGAGCAATGATGTGCTCGAGGCCGAGTTGGTTTCCGAGGATGCTGAAGCTCAGGTTATTGCTCGGGAACCACGTGGCCTTGATGAGTTGCCCTAAGACAACTGAGGCCATCGAGATCGACAGGGACCAGCCAATCCAGTACCCGAACGCCGCCATGGCTCCTAGCGGAGCGAAGTACCGCTTCCAGCCCTCGATCGCATAGCGGGCTACGCCACCCGAGTCCCGAGGGAACATCGCCGCCATCTCGGAGAATACGAAGCACTGGAGCAGGGCGATGACGGCTCCCACGCACCACACGGTGATCGCGGTCCAAGCGCCAACGACTCCAAGAAGGTATCCGAAGGTTACGAATAGGCCCGTGGGCAAGGTCAGTGCAAGCGCCATTCCGTCACGCCAGGTCAGGGTCTTAGCGAGCCGGCGACGCTCGGTAACAACCTCGGTAACGACCTCGGTCTCGGTCATATTGAAGTCTTTCTGTGTGAGTGCGCTGTATCTGAGGCAGGAGCGCTGTGAGAGGAGGTGCTGAGCAACTGTGTGTGGACCTCACGGCCGGCGCGGATGCCGGACTCGATGGCACCGTCTATGAAGCCGTTCCACCCGTTAGCGATATCCGATCCGGCGAAGAACACGCGACCTTCGGCCTGTTGGAGTTCGGAAAGGTACGCGACCGTCTGGCCAGGTCGGAACATGGACCAGGTGCCCTGGGAAAACTCGTCATTTGCCCAGTTGTGCCCGGTGGTTTCCACGATCTCGAGGTCTCCGAAGATCTTGCCAAGTTCCTCACGCACCATCCCGGCATTGGAGGCGTCTGTGTTTGCCCCATCGGGACCGAACGCAATCAGTATTTGGCCGTCGTCGAAGATTTTGTCCGTTACGACATAGTTGATCAGATGGTTGTCGGGGGCGACCGCGAAGAAAGGCTTGGGCAGGTTACCGCGGACCCGCACCCAGACTTTCGAGCCGCGGCCGGCTTGCCGCTCAGCACTGACCGTTCGCTTGCCGGGCGAGAGTTCCGGAGTGAACTTGATGGACCCGAGTGTGTTGATCGGAACAGCCATAACGACTCCCGACGCTTGGAGAACCTCGCCGTCACGCGTGACGACGCGGACGCCTTCATCGTTCTGTTCGACTGAAGCAACCGGGGTGCTTAAGCGAATTTCTGCGAGGGAGTCGTCAGCGATTGCCTCAATCAAAGATCGGGTACCGTCCTTAAACTTGTACCGTCCCACGGCGTCAAACATGGACCCGATATTGAAATCGCTCAGTGCGTACCAGCGCATGGCTGCAACGACGCCGACCTCATTGCATGGAGCGGAACCCATGGCACCCCAAAGCCCGTTAGCAAGGTCTTTTTCCTCCTGGGAGATGTCCAGCGAGTCGATGCGATCCTGGATCGACAGCTTGTCGACCTCTGCGAGGGCTTCCGGATGCAGGAAAGGCTCGAACGGCCTATCGAAGACCTCGCGGGCACCTGCGACCACTTTTTCCATCACGGCGTTGATTGAGTCGGCCACCTCGTCGTACTTTCGGATGCTCTGCTTACCACCGGTCACCGTGGCTGCCAGTTCCGGCCCAGAGACGCCAACGGTCTCGACCAACTGGAGGCCGTAGCGGGTGATTTCCGAGTACACGTGGGGTTGGAACCAGTGCACCCAGGTGCCACCCAGCTCCAGCGAATAACCCGGAAGTGCATCATCCTTGTACCAAGTGCGTCCACCGAGGCGGTCGCGACCTTCTAGCAGCGCGACCTTGTAGCCTTGGCGGCCGAGTTCGCGTGCAGCAGTGACGCCGGCAAATCCGCCGCCGATGACAATGACGTCGTATGATTTATTGCTCATTTTCTTCTGCTACCTTTATCCGCTGATTACAAAGAACTTTTTGATGGGCTCATGAACGTGAGCAACGGTCTTTGTTCCCTTCGGAAACGATGCGACGTCGCCTGCTTTCAGGGAGACCGACTCGCCACCTATCACCTCGACGGTCATGCGACCCTCTAACATGTAGACAGATTCGTCACCGAGGAGCTCGTCTTCCACCCCGCAGGGCTCGCAGGTGAAGAGGCCGACGTAGAGTTGACCTTCGCCGTCTGTGGACGTCCGGAGCCATTGAACCTTGGCGGCCGGTGTTCCGTAGAGAACATTCTCCAAGGGGTAGTCCTCGGGAGGACTGAGGTGTTCTGTTGAAACCGATAGTTCAATCATTTGCGTTTCTTGCCTTCCTAATCATTCTGATTCGCTCTGCTTTGTGTGGCCAGACCGGCCGCGAAAAAGCAGTGTGGTTCCTGAATGGTTCAGTGATCTGAGTACGCCTTCTTGGCGATGTGAATGACGGAGCTGTCCGTGTACTCCAGAAGTCCATCGATCCCGAATTCGACACCCAAGCCGGACTGTTTGCGGCCGCCGAACGGCACATCGGGCGCGACTGCCGAGTGCGTGTTCACCCAAACTGTCCCGCTCTCAAGTTGCCGCGCAACGGTTGTGGCACGTTCCACGTCGCTGCCCCAAACAGAGTTTCCGAGGCCGTAGTCGGTTCGGTTGGCCCGTTCGATGACCTCATCGATGTCGTCGTACTTCAGGACGCTGCGTATCGGGGCGAAGGTCTCTTCGGCGACAAGCGGACTGGTCTCCTCAATGTCGCGCACCACGGTGAGTTCGACGAAGTAACCAGGCCTGTCGATCACGTTTCCGCCCGCGATGATTTTTCCGTCGCGGGCAGCGATGCCGAGTGCGTTCTTGGCGGTCTGGAATTGGCGCGCATTCTGCAGCGGCCCGAATTCGTTATCCCGGTTGAGCCCGGGGCCGATCTTCGCCTTCTCAGCGAGCCGGGCGAGCTCAGTGCAGAACTCGTCGTACTGCGAAGAGTGCACGTAGATTCGCTTGATGTTGATGCACACCTGACCCGTGTTCCAGAACGCCTTCTCAAAGATCCGCTGGGCGACGGCGGGGATGTCTGCATCGTCGAGCACCACAGCCGCGTCGTTGCCGCCAAGTTCGAGGACTACTCGCTTGACGGTGTCACCACTCGCCATGACTTTCCGACCCACGGCGGTTGAGCCAGTGAAGGAGACCTTTGCGATCGACGGGTGCGCGCTAAGGAATGGCCCGATTTCGCCGCCGTCGCCCACCACGTTGACCACGCCTGCTGGCACCAGATCGTGGACGATTTCGGCCACAACCATCGCGTTGAGCGGGGTGGTCGGCGCCGGCTTGATGACGATTGTGTTGCCCGCAAGCAGCGCCGGAGCGAGCTTGTAGATGGTCTGGAAGAACGGAAAGTTCCACGGAATGATCGCAAGAACAACACCTAGGGGCGTGCGGTGGACCTCGATGCGCGACTCGTCATCCTCGCGGAGGACCTCCGGGTCCAGACGAAGGCTGTTGAAGTACCGCAGCCATGTCACCGCCGCGTCGACGTCACCCTCAGCTTCAGCAATCGGCTTGCCGTTCTCGAGGGTAATGATCTGCGCGATCTCCAGGCGGCGCTCTTCGATCCGCACCGCGATCTGTTCCAGGATATTAGTCCGGTCACCATGCGTGGTCTTTTGCCAGCCCGCGAACGCTCGGGCGGCTGCGAGGCATGCTTCGTTTGCCTGGCTCTCGTTCGCGACCGGAGCTACGGCGAACGCTTCGCCAGTCGCAGGGTCGATGACAGGCTGGCTGGATGCGCCCTCGAGCAGCCGCCCGTCGATGAGTTGCTTGAATGACCTGTCGGATAGCTCGGTCTTGGTCCGTACGGGATCCATCTGGAGCGTCATCTGGGCTCCCTCTCCATTGAGTACTGATTGCTTGTAGCCGATCACGCTGATCGGCGATAGCGATATCGTCCTCCAACACCCATGTGAGTAACTGTTCAGGAATCGGACACCTGACGTTCTTGCAGCGTTCCAATGCGGAGATCTGGGCTGAGCCGCCCGGTGCCGTCCGGTCGATCCACCTGCCAAGGTCTTCGCCCGGCGAACCGACTCTGGCGGAGGATTGACGGCCCGTGCGAGCATTGATATACCCCTGCTCGGAAAGAAAGCCATATGCCCATCCGTGAATTTGTCGGAAATCCGATGCCCGAAGGTGACTCGCCCATGGATCCGGACATCCGGCAGTCGTGGTATCGATCGACCCTAGCCGGACTGAACCCGGGCAGCCAGATCGTCATTGATCAACTCGTCGACATGAATCTCGGCTCCCGACTCATGCGGGCAGCCACGCCGGTCCTCGAAGGTCTAGAGAACCAGCTACACGACTCCAATTTCGGGCTTCTGCTTGCCGACAACGAGGGCTACATCCTGCATCGCACCTTCGGCACACCACATTTGGCCGCCGCGTCGGATCGTCTGGGGGTGTTGGTTGGCGCCCAAATCACAGAACAGACAAGCGGCACCAACGCGATCTCGACACCAATCGAGACCAGGCGCGGTGTTTTCGTGCTGGGGGAACAGCACTTTCTGGAATGCCTGCGCGACCAGATTTGCTTCGGTCTCCCGATCTTTCAGCTTGGCACAAGGCGTTTGGAAGGCGTGATCAACATAATGGGTCCGGGACGTGAAAGCCCGGCCCTGATGAAGCCCGTACTCACCGCTGCGGTCCGGGAGATCCAACAGAGGCTCTTAACTACGTACTCGGACGCGCAAGTTGCGCTCCTGCTCGCCTTTCGAGCTGCATGTGAAAGCCATCGCCGAATGCCGGTGGTGGCGGTCGAGCCAAGCGAGACTTTCACCAACGGTGCGGCGGCCACGGAGTTACAAAGCAATGACCTCGCCGTGCTAAAAGAGTTCGCTGCGCAACACGGCGTGGTCTTCGGTGACCGAGTGCGGATGGACTTGAGCATTGGACAGCGAACGGTCCTCGTAGAGAGGGTCTCGGATCAGGGTGCGGTGTTCCGCGTTCTGCGAGACGAAGAAGATACCCTGGCTGTGCCCCGCGCTTCAGTTCGATACCGAACCGTCGGTGACCAACTTACCGAGACGCTCATCCGCGCACGCGCTGCCTCCGGCCATGTGCTCGTCTCCGGTGAGCCAGGATCGGGCCGCACCACCGCAGCTCACAGCGTGACAGGTGACGATTTCGTCCAAGTGATTGACGCCAGCGAAGCTGTCGTCAACGGCGCAAAGAAGTGGGCAGCGAGTCTTCAGAGCTTGGCAGAGCAATCGCCGGCCAGCCTCGTCGTCGAGTCGGTCCACCTTCTTGATGCGCGGTTGCTCCGGGTGCTGTCAGACGCTATGGAGCAAACGAGCACACGACTAGTGCTGACGAGCGATACTGGAGTAGATTCACTTGCTGCGGTCGTGACGCACTGTCGTTCGGTTATCGATCTGCCAACGCTGCGGCAACGCCGACTCGAGCTGGCTTCGATAATAGGGGCGATGCTGTCAGATCGCGGCGCCAAGAACATTAGGTTCACACCCCCGGCTCTGGCGGCCCTGTCAGCCCACGACTGGCCCGGCAACTACAAAGAGTTACAGGGTGTGTTAGACGAAGTTCTTGCCGCGCGGTCAGCCGGCGATGTGACTCTTAGCGACATTCCGGAGCGGTATCGAACGCCTGGCCGCCGCCGGAATCTGGGGCTCCTGGAGCAGGCTGAGTTCGACACTATTCGCAAGGTTCTGGTGCAAGTGAGGGGCAATAAGGTTCAAGCTGCAGGGCTGCTTGGCATCAGCCGCTCCACCCTGTATTCGCGGATGAAAGCACTCGGGCTCCAGTAACTCCCGGAGAGCGCAAAGAGCCGCGCACCGGATTACATCAGAGACAACCTCACAGCTTCGGTGAAATCGGGGATGTTTGGATGCGGGTCTCCTTTTCGCCAAGCCAGAACAACGGGCACTCGCGGGGCATCCGATAAGGTGCGGAAATCAATTTGCGGATGAGTATAAAAGCGTGCGGTCGACGCTGGAGTGATACCGATACCCCGACCCAGCGCAATCGCTTCCATCCACTCGTCAATATTGCGGACGCGCACGATCTTGGTGGGCATGTCTGCCTCATCCCACAGAGTGACACTGGTGGTACCCGCGAGGACGTTCATCACCAACGTCTCGCGTGACAGCTCCTTGAGGCCGATGGCGCTTCGTCCAGTGAGTCGATGACCAGCCGGAAGTGCCACCATCCTGGGTTCCTCAGTCAGCACCAGCGTTTCAAGCGCCGGGTTGTTCGGGGCGCCGAGAAGAAAAGCCAGATGGCATCGTCCCTCAGAGAGCCTCGCCATCGGGTCGTCGTAACGGCGAATGTCCACCTGAATGCCCGGATGCATGTTTTCAAAGGTCCTGACCGCCGGTCCTGTTATCTCCGCAAGAGGACCGGCGAAACAAATGCGCAAAACCAAAGAGGTGCCGGTAGCCGCGTCCGCGCCTTCTTGTAGGGCCCTCAAGCAGAGCTGAGCGTAGGCGAGGAGACGTGTCCCTGCCGGGGTCAGGGTAACGGAACGGCGGTCACGGCGCACTAGAACGGTTCCCAGAATCTGCTCGAGGCTAGCAATGGTCCGGCTCAGGGACGGCTGGGTGGTTCGAAGCCGTTCTGCCGCACGGGTGAAGTTCAGGTCTTCTGCGATGGCGACCAGAGCCCGGAGATGACGGAACTCAATGTTGAGAAGCCGATTTTCGAGATCCATCCCTTATACGTACCACGCATAAGGGATGTGAAATCGGCATTTCACAGCAAATTGATCCAACCGTAACGTGAGTCACCTCAGAACTCATCCAATGCAGAGGAGTACTTCCATGACACCTTCACCCCTTTCGATTTCAGGCGTTATACCTGCCCATTTGCAGCCGTTCACAGCCGATGGCCGCTTGGACGAGGTAAACCTAAGGAAGCATCTACGTGCGCTCTTGGATGTTCCCGGGATCTCTGGGATCACAACCAACGCCCATGCCTCGGAGACGGCAACGCTGACTCAGGATGAACGCGCCCGTCAGCTGGATATTGTGCTCGAAGAAACTAACGGGCGTGTGCCTGTTATCGCCGGTATCTATGAAGACGGATCAACCAAAGCCGCGGCAGCTGCGGCTCGGGCACAGCAGGCCGGCGCTGATGGCCTGCTGGTCTTCCCGTCCGCGGTATTGGATGGCGGCGGCTATCAGCGTCCGGAAATGGCGCGCGGGCACTTTGGCGAAATCGCCTCATCAACGGATCTACCGTTGATTGCCTTCATCTATCCCAACTTTTCGGCGTTGCGGTTCACCGTGGACGGCATCACGCAGCTGTGTGCGGAAATCGACACGATCGCCGCCGTCAAGGAATGGTCCAATGACATTGTCATTTACGAGCGGACGTGGAGGGCGCTGAAATCACTCGACAGGGACGTTGCGGTCTTGTCTAGTTTCAGCCGTTCCCTGTTCAGTTCCCTATGTGTGGGGGCCGATGGCATTCTCTCGGGTCATGGCAGCATTGTGGCCAGCCTTCACGTCCGGCTTTGGGAGGCTGTCAACAAGCTGGACCTCGCCGAAGCCCGTACGGTATGGGACCAGATCTGGCCGCTCGCCGAAGAATGCTACAAGGAACCTCTTCTGGACGGACACAACCGAATGAAGAACATCCTGGCATTGACGGGCGGCATCGATGAGGCTTATGTGCGCTCTCCGTTGCAGCCGCTCAGCGACGAAGAACGGACGGCCTTGCGCGCGGCTATAGCGGAGTCGGGACTTGTCCATGCCTGACGTGCAGACTTCGGCATTGTTTACTCCGATCTTTATCGGAGGCGTCGAGATCAGGAACAGGGTGGTCATGCCTCCCATGACGACCAGATACTCCACGAATGCGGGTTTTGCTACCTCTGCCACCGTTGCCTATTATCAAGCGCGCGCCCGCGGAGGCGTAGGGCTGATCACCGTCGAAATGGCAGCACCTGAGGTTGCCGGACGTCACCGGTTCCATGAGCTGGGCATCTATGATGACAAGTTTCTGCCGGGATTGGAAACGATAGTCAAGACAATCCACGATGAAGGTGCCCGTGCGTCGATCCAGCTAGGTCACGGTGGCAGCAGGGCTCGCCGTGCGGTCTCGCAGGTGCAGCCCATCGCACCCTCCGCCATACCAACACCCGTCTTTGAAATCGAAAAGGAAATAGCCCATCCCGAAGCGATGACCAAAGAACGAATCGAGGAAACAATCGGAGCGTTCGTCTCCGCCGCCGCACGCGCCAAACGGGCCGGCTTCGATATGGTGGAGCTTCACGGAGCACACGGCTACCTGATCGCGCAGTTCCTCTCTCCATCGGAGAATGTCCGTACGGATGAATTCGGCGGATCGCTGCGAAACCGGGCTCGTTTATGCCTTCGAATCATCGAAGGCATAAAAGCCGCAGTTCCAGGGTTGCCGGTAATTTATCGACTTGGCGCCGAAGACTTCTACGCCGAAGGCTTACACGCCGAGGACGCCTATGCTGTAGCCGAATGGGCTGTCGAAGCAGGAGCCGACGCGATCAGCGTCACGGCAGGACACTACAAGTCCCAACCCGGCGCCGAGGTGATGATCCCGCCCATGGCCTACAAGGAAGGAATCTTCCTGGACATGGCCGCAGCCGTCAAGGCGCGGGTCAAGGTCCCCGTCATCGGCGTCGGAAGACTGGGCGACCCAGAGATAGCCGGCAGGGCCATAACCGAGGGAAAGCTGGACATGACGGCCGTTGGCCGTCCGCTCCTGGCAGACGCGGAATGGGTCAACAAAGCCAGAAACGGGGAACCTGTTCGCAGCTGTCTGTCATGCAATCACTGTGTGAACAACATGCGAGGCGGTAACAACCTGTCCTGCGTCGTCAACCCAACCACTGGCCGGGAACTGGAGTTCGCAGCCGGTCGTCGAACGGCGACCGGACGGAAAATCGTCATTATCGGTGCCGGACCGGCCGGTCTGTCATACGCATCGCTAACCGCCCCCGGTAACACGGTCAGCGTTATCGACAAACGAGGCCAAGTGGGCGGCAATTTCCTACTGACGGGGAAGGCCCCCACCTTCAATGACGTTGAGGCCACGGAGCCGAGCTTCGCGGCTTACATCTCCAACCTGGAAAATGAATGCAGACGGGCCGGCGTCAGGTTCCATCTTGGTAAAGCTGCGCAATCCAGACCCGAACTTCTGCACGAAGCCGATCTCGTCGTCATCGCTGCCGGAGCTCGATACCGGGCCGGACTTGGTCCTTTGGTGGAGAAAATCCTGAACACGGCGTTCATGAAGTCAGGAGCCGTCAAGAAGGTTTTCAGCAACCAGAAAGTTCGCGATTTCTTTTACTACAGGCTACGCGTCGGGAGGGGAAATTCCCTCGTCCGTGCGCTCGGCCTGGGGGATCTCCCGAGCGACAGACTCGTAATCATCGGTGACGCCGCCCAAGCAGGTAAGGCGCGCGAGGCGATTAGCAGCGCGTTCGACGCAGCACTAAGGCCGCTACCAGCCGCAAACATTGATTCTCTACAGTTCGAACGAAACATCGGAGTGCAAAAATGAATACCTCGCTTAAAGGAAAGACCGCCATTATTACCGGTGCCGGTCGTGGCATTGGCAAGGCAATCGCCGCCCACCTCGTTGCCCAGGGTGCGAAAGTCGCAATCATCGACATCGACGCTGCGACGGCGGCTGACACTGCCGCCGAACTGGGCGGATACAGTGTCGCCGCTGACCTCACGGATCCCGCCTCTGTGCAACAGGCCATGGACGATGCTTCACACCAGCTCGGAGGACTGGACATCTTCGTTAATAACGCTGGAGTCTGCAACCCTGGTGAACTGCTGTCCGGAGATATCGGCCTCTGGGACAAGCAGTTCGCCGTGAACACACGAGCTGCCTATCTCTGTAGCGTCGCTGCCGCCCGAAAAATGATCGCCCACGAAAACCGTGGCTCGATCGTGATCATCACGTCCAACTGCGCAAGCAAACCTAGATTGGATCTTGCCGCATACTGCGCGTCCAAAGCGGCCACACAGATGATGGCGCAGTGTCTAGCGTTGGAAGTAGCGGGACACGGCGTCAGGGTCAACACGGTAAACCCCGGATCCTGCGAAACCGAAATGCAGCGCGAACAGTGGGCGCGGCTGGGAGTAGGACCCGAACGCCAGATCGAGGGGGATCTCAACGCCTTCCGCACCGGGATTCCGTTGGGCAGGCTTGCCCAACCGCAGGACATCGCCAATACCGTGGCTTTCCTGGCGTCCGACGAAACCAGCTTCGTGACTGGCCAGTCCTGGTATATCGACGGCGGCCAAACTATCTAATTGCTCACCCAATAAGTGGCCATGGAGACGGGTCCCGGCAGTCACTCTCGCCGCGGGCCCGTCCGGTCGCAGAGAATTCTCGACACAGTCAGACGCCTGTGGAGAGTGACCAATCAGGACTGTCCTCACAGGAAGTAGACCCGAGCGGAGAAAAATGAGTTTTCATATCCAGTCTGACTGGTTGCCGTTAGTTGGTGAAGTCGTCGAGGTGCGCCTGCATAACGAGGTCGTCCGGCACGGCATCGTTGATGCCGTCACCAACGACAACTCGATTCTCTGGCTTGCCGTGGATGGCGTGAATCCACGCACCATGGTGCAAAGGTGGGATGGCTATGAGATCTGGATCGACTACAAATGGGAAAAGCCCAAAAAATCTCCGGTAAGTCTTCCTGCATGGTAGAAGAACGCGTGGTCGCTACAAACATTCAAATCTTAGGGAGCACTCACCTGGCAGTCATTCCCGAGCGCGAGCCGCAGCAGGCGAGCGGTCAAGCGGCCATCACGGCGTCAGCCGATGACCGGATGGAGATGTTGACATCTGACTGTTGGGGATCGATCAGGGCCGGAAGGCGGCGGGATTGCGAGCAGCGGCGGAGCGCTTCCATTGCCGCCGAGTCGACGTTGGCCCCGCTGACGTCGATTTCAAGGGCCAGACCATGCATGAGGGCGTTGGCCCGCCTCGCGACTACATAGAGGGCGTGAAGGCTCCGGGAGGTTAGCCGCCCGTGGGCTGTGATGCGGACCTGGGCACCATCGATGTCCATTTTTACGAGAAGCCGGATTTTTTCGGTCATGAGTCCTCTTCCGATCAGGAACCGCGACGCTGCGGTCCGGAACAAACACTAAACGGAGGATGTGACGCAGGCAACAGTTACTCCAGTTGTCGGCTTAACTGATTGCGAACCATCTTTTCTGGCTGGGCCATGGCCCTTCAGGGAATCCTGGCATAGGGTTTGACCCACTACCCGCTGGCTGTCCCACTGGGTTTATACGCACGATGTGGGCGTCCGGGCATGAACTTTGAACGCGGGATCTGGCCGACGCCGATTCCCGAATGATGAAGACGTGAGGGAGAAACATGACGCTTGCTCGTGCTGGACAACGAATAGCTACTCATCGTCCCTGTGTTCCCGCAGCGCTGCCAAGGGTACCGGCTTGTGGGCGGTGCGGCCCAGGGTTTCCGCTGACATTCCATGAATATGTTCCGGCGGTCTATGCGGCCGATGGCAGCGGATTGCGTCCGCCGTCGGCAAGCTACAGCTGTGCACGATGCGGTACAAAGGATAACCATCAGGTTCCCTCGGGCTGGGCCCCGCCTGAGTGGCAGTGGTACTCCTGAGCTAGGTAGGACATTGCTGCGACCACATGGGTTTGGACGCCCATGGACAGCGTCGGGTCGATCACGGGCGCGAAGAGCGGGGAGTGGTTGGCCGGAATGTCCCGGGCCACTGTTCCGCGTTCGACGGCGGCCCGGTAGGTTTCGGGATCCACGCCGCCCAGGAGCCAGAATGTGTATGGCGCATCGAAAGCGTCCGGAATGCGGCTGAAGTCTTCGGAAGCTGTCTGCCTATATGCGGTACGCACTGAGTCCTCCCTGAAATGGGCGGCGAATGCGGCACGTACCTTCTCTGTCACAGCCGCGTCGTTGCTCGTGAGCGGGAACTGGTCGTAGTACTCGAAATCCGGGTCTTGCGGTGATCCGGCGGCAGAGCACTCGCCCCTGACTATCCGCTCAATCGCCGCGAGCACGGACGCACGAACCTGGGGGTCGTAAGTGCGGATGTTCAGGAGGAGGGTGGCGCGGTCCGGGATGATGTTCGACGTTGCTCCGGCGTTGAGCGCCCCTACCGTGACAACCGCGAAGTCGCCCGGCTTGGTCTCCCGCGAGACGATGGACTGCAGCCTGAGCACGATCGAGGAGGCCAGCACCACCGGGTCAACGGACATGTGCGGCATTGAGCCGTGTGCGCCCTTGCCGTACACCGTGATCTTGAGCGAGTCCGCGGCGGAGAGGACGGGGCCGGCCGTTGTGGCGACCATCCCTGCCGGGATCGGCATCACATGTTGGGCGAAGGCGACGTCGGGCCGCGGCACTTTGGCGACGAGTCCGTCGTCGAGCATTGCTTGGGATCCTGCCCCGATCTCTTCGCCCGGCTGGAACAGCGCGACGTACGTCCCGGACCAGGCTGTCCGCCCGTCGGCCAAGAGCTTGGCAGCGCCGAGCAGCGCAGCGACGTGCAGGTCGTGCCCGCACGCGTGCATGACCCCGTCCACGGTCGACGCATAAGGTAGCCCGGTCGCCTCGGCGACAGGTAGCGCGTCCATGTCCGCGCGGGCAAGCACGGTTGGTCCGTCCCCGTTTGTGAGGATCCCGACGACGCCGGTGCCTCCGACGCGGGTTACTGCATAGCCGAACGCGGCGAGCTTCCCCTCGACGAGCTTCGAAGTCCTATGCTCCTCGAGGCTCAGCTCGGGGTGTCTATGCAGGTCCATATATGTGTCCTGGATCCAGGCGAGTTCTGTGCCAAGGCCTGCCAGGACTGCATCGCAGCCGCTCATGGACAATCGCTCTCAGTAGCAGTTCGGAGCGCTTGGACGAGCCGGCGCAACCGGGAAACCCAGCATAGACCCGGAAACCGAGCCGGGGGAGTGTACATTCCGAAGCCGCGAGCGGGATTACTTCCACGTCGCGGCTTCGGAAGGGGCGGTACTAGTCAGCGAGGATGTGGTACAGCGCTCGCCGGGCTTCGTCGATCTTTTCCATAGCCGCCGTACGCTGTTCGTCCGTTGCTGCGAAGCGGAATTGATGGATGACTCCCATGAGCTTTGCCACGCTCTGGTGGAACGCGGGTCCTGATCCCTCCGGATCGATGTTCCACGCATTTTCCAGCTCCTCAGCATGCTCCGCTACATATGCCTTCCCGGCATCGGTGAGTGTGAACTCGGTGCGCCGGCCTTCGCCGACAGGCGCAATGAGTTCCTCGTCAACGAGCTGCTGCAGGGTCGGATAGACGGAACCCGGGCTTGGGCGCCACGATCCCGACGTCTTCTCGGCGATTGTCTTGATGAGCCCGTATCCATTTGATGGCGCTTCGGCCAGCAGGGAGAGGATCGCGAAACGAACGTCGCCCTTGTTGGCCCGACGCGGGCCCCCGGGACCAAAGCCGGGACCAAATCCTGGTCCGAAACCGCGGCCCGGCCCAAATCCGCGGCCCGGCCCGAATCCGCCGTGTCCGTGGGGACCGCGACGGCTGCGGCCGCGTCCGAAACGTTCCATATCCGGACCGCAATCTGTGTGCCTATTGTCGTGAATGCCTTTCAAAACGGCATCGTCCTTTCAGTGTTTTGTGGGTTGCCCTCAGGCTCGCAGTTTGTTCTGCGATACTTAACGATATATCGCTGACTGTCGTTAAACAAGAGCTGGATTTGTTCGAACTTGGTCTGCGACGCAGGCCGGGGATACCCGATCGCTCTGCCGATTGCCCGCTCGGAACTTACGATGGTCGTGAACGAGATTGAGGACACTAAATGAGTGAACTACTGACGACCATCGAGGTCGAAGAATTCCTGCCGCATTCGCCTGTCAAGGTCTGGCGGGCTCTGACGGAACCCGGGCTGATCGCCCGCTGGTTGATGGAAAACGACTTCCAAGCGATCGTCGGGCGTCAGTTCCAGATGCGCGGGATTCCCGTTCCGGCAGTTGGCTTCAGCGGCTTGGTGGCAAGCGAAGTCCTTGACGTGGAAACGGAGAAGCTACTGCGTATTTCGTGGCGGGACGCGAACTCCGGAAACAGCCTCAACAGCACCGTGACGTGGTCGATCGCCGCGGAAGACACGGGCACCCGTCTGTCGCTTGTCCATGACGGGTTCAATCCCGACGAGCCGACGCACGTGGCATCGCACCGCATCATGAGCGGTGGCTGGCGAAACCATGTGCTTCCGCGGCTCGGCCAGACCTTGGCCGGACTCGACAGCACTGAATCCGACAGCGCCGAGTCCGACAGCGCCGAATCCGACAGCTAAGGGCAAACAATGCAATTCGTCGTTTTCTACAGCTCGGACCCTTCGGCACTTCCGGGGCTCCAGGCCGTCTATCCCCGGCACGTTGAATATATGCAGGCCTTCGCCGCCAAGGGCGGCCTGATCGGCATCGGGACTTTCAACAATCCCGCCGTGAACGGTTCGATGGGCATCTTCACCAGCAAGGAAAGGGCGGAGCAGTTCATCGCGGGCGATCCTTTCGTCCTGGAAGGACTGGCAGTACCCAGCGAGATCCGGGAATGGAACGCAGTAATGTTCAGCCCACAGGATCTCGCCTGACGTCGGTCAATCCGCGCAGCTCACCCGCGCGGGCTCCACGAACGCTGGCACTTTAGGCTCGATTCCCCACGCCACCCGGTGTAGTGCGGTTGCGAGCCAACCCCGGAGCCGAGACGGCCGCAGGCGCCTTGCCGGGCGTGCCGGAACAACCGGTGCCCCCGGCAAAGCACTGCGGCTGTCATTGTTCACGAGGCCAACGACTGCGCAAGCCATCATCAACGAAAAATCCATAGTCATCTTCTTCTCATCTAAGCGTGGAGCCCTGAACTGGTTGACCAGTTAGCGGCTGGAAGAAACCCGAATAATCCAAGGCGGAACCGCCGTCGTTCAAGGTTCTGTTAAAGACGCTAAGCGCTCTGGAAGACGATGTCAGCAGATGTGCCGCTCCCTGCTTTTCCTAGGACTGACGGTCCTACCCCCACCGCACGCGGCCAAGCCGCAAGGCCTTGAACCCTCAGTCCGAGATCGACGCCGGTGCCGCCAGTTCGCTTGCGGTGGTGGCCGCCCAGCTCGCGAGCAGTTTCAGGCGTTCGTCGCTCGCTGACCCGGGTTCCGCGGTGTACGCGAACATCGTCCACCCGGGGTTGGCCGGCAGTTCCATTGCCTCATAACTGAGTTCGAGGTCCCCGACCACCGGGTGGTGCATTCGCTTGGTGCCGGTTCGGTGGAAGCGGACGTTGTGGGCGGCCCAGCGTGTGCGGAATTCCTCGCTCCGAGTAGCGAGCTCGCCGACCAGATCGCTCAGGCCCTTGTTGTGCGGCTGCCGTCCGGCGTAACCGCGGAGGGTGGCGACGATGTCGTTCGCGCCTTGCTCCCAATCGAGGTAGAGGTTGCGTGACTCGGGGTTGAGGAACACAAACCGGGCGTTGTTCACGGGCCGGACCGGATCGGTAAAAAGGGGCGAGAAAAGGGCGCGGCCGAGTGGGTTCGCAGTGATGAGATCCATGCGCTCGTTCCGCACCCACGTCGGTGCACCCGTGATTGCGTCCATGAATCGCTGGAGGCTC
The DNA here is from genome assembly GCF_042884555.1 of Arthrobacter sp. NPDC058127. NCBI lineage: Bacteria > Bacillati > Actinomycetota > Actinomycetes > Micrococcales > Micrococcaceae > Arthrobacter > Arthrobacter sp. NPDC058127. Next base: position 132,250 of record NZ_JBHVTT010000007.1, read on the forward strand.
GGGCGGATCTGCTGCGCGGGCGTGACCGCCCGGCGGCGGCGGGCCGGCCCGGGCTGCGCGGCCCGGGCGAGATCGAACAAGTGGGCGGTTTCGGCTTCGTCGAGCCTGAGGGCGTGGGCAATCGATTCGAGCACTTCGTCCGAGACACCTGTGAGGTTACCGCGTTCCAGCCGCGCGTAGTAGTCCACGCTGACTGAAGCCAAGGTTGCGACTTCTTCCCGCCGCAACCCAGGCACCCGGCGGTTGGCACCCACAATGAGATTCACTTGCTCGGGTGTCACTTTGGCCCGCCGCGAGCGCAGGAACTCACTCACATCGTTTCGACTGTCCATGGATTCAGGCTACTTCCGGCAGGGGACGTGTGGGAGGTCCTGTCAGTACACCGTTTAAGCACTGTGGGCGGATACGGCAGGGTGCCGTATCCGCCCACAGTGCTTAGTTGCCTTGGGGGTTAGTGACCGGGGCCGCCGGTTTCGGTTGCCGTGACCTTGAAGCTCGCATCGAGCTTGACGGTGGCGTGTGTGCCGTCCGACTTGGTGATGTGGGCTTCATAGGCGGCGCTGCCGTCGTCTTCGGTGGTCATGTTCTCCACCGTGGCGCCGGAGTTGGCGGCCAGCACGGCGGCCTTGACCTTGCTTGCAGTGTCGCCGGTCAGGGCCGTTTCGTTTCCGTGCGTGCCACCATCCGCGGGGGCGGATGGGCTGGCAGTTGAGGTGTCGGTGGTTGCGGCGTCGGCGGGAAGTGCCATGGCCGTGAGGGCTCCGCCGCCTGCGACCGCGCCGATCAGGGCAGCGCCCACTGCGATTTTCCGGACTTTGTTCACGATGTTGCTCCTTAGAGGTTCAACTCCGAGGGGTTCGAAGCTGTATCCCATCCTCGAAGCCCACACTTTGGCCCCTCTATACCTGTGCTGTGCCTGAACTGTGACAATTCCGCCTGGCTCACAGGATCCGGTTGCGTGGCACCACGCGAACGCCTAGAGGTTGGTCATCCGTTCTGCGGCGTCGTTGTAGCGCCCGCCCTGTACCTGGATCTTCGAGGCGGCATCCTCGATTTCGCCCAGTTCCGCGGCGGACAGTTCGACGACGGCGGCACCGATGTTTTCCTCCAAGCGGTGCAGTTTGCGCGTTCCGGGGATCGGGACGATCCATGGCTTCTGCGCCAGGAGCCATGCCAAGGCGATCTGGCCCGGAGTAGCACCCTTGCGTTGTGCGATGTTCGCGAGCAGTTCGACGACGGCGGCATTGTGCTGGAGCGCTTCCGGCGCGAACCGGGGGATGGTGCTGCGGATGTCGTTGCCGGCGTCGAAGCTCGTGGCCGCGGTAATGGTACCTGTCAGGAAGCCTTTGCCGAGTGGGCTGTAAGGGACAAAACCGATGCCCAGCTCCTCGCACGCGGCCAGCACTTCCTCCTCGGGGCGGCGCCACCAGAGGGAGTATTCGCTTTGGACGGCGCTCAGGGGCTGGACGGCATGCGCCCGGCGGATTGTTCCCGCAGATGCTTCGGACATGCCGAAGTGCTTCACCTTGCCGGCCTCGATCAGTTCCTTGACCGCTCCCGCCACGTCTTCGATGGGAACGTCGGGGTCCACCCGGTGCTGGTAGTAGAGGTCGATGGCGTCGACGCCGAGCCGGCGCAAAGAGCCGTCCACAACATCCTTGATGACCTCCGGGCGGCTGCTCACGCGCCCGCTTGGCTTGTGCTCTGCGGGATCGATATCCCACCCGAACTTGGTGGCGATCACCACTTGGCCTTTGTACGGGGCGAGGGCTTCGCCCACCAGTTCCTCGTTGGCATACGGGCCATAGATTTCGGCGGTGTCGAAGAATGTCACGCCCCGGTCCACGGCGGCTCGGATCAGCGAGATCATTTCCTGCCGGTCCGGCTTGTCGCTGTATCCACCAGTCATGCTCATGCAGCCCAGTCCGACGGCGGAGACCTCCAAGCCGTTGGTGCCCAGTGTGCGCTTTTCCATCGTTCGTCCTCCCGTGTCGTGAATCCAGTGTCGTGAAACAAGATCCAGCCTTGCCGTCAACACTAGGGACGCGACGGTACTGCCAGGGAGTCCCTGTCAGTACCTCTCTCAGGAGAGATAGTGGCCGTGAACTTTGTCACATAAGCTACTAGGAGAGTAGGAAGAGGTTGGCGGTGCACCCAGAGTTGCGTGGCTTGCGATTTTTCGGCGCGCGCTGGAAGGCCCGGCCCCTTGCCTCCCAGATCCTGGTGTGGTTGCTCTGCATCCTCTTTGTGACAGTCACGTTGGGCGCGCTTCTTTACACCCAGATCAGCAACCAGACCCTCGAAGACCAGTACCGGCTCCGGGCGCTGGGAATCGCCACGACGGTGGCGCAAATGCCGGAGATCGTGACGTCCTTGGGGAACGGAGATCCCACGCACTCGATTCAGGCGATTGCGAGCAAGGTCCAGTCCCAGGCACAGCCGGACTACGTCGTGGTCACCGATCGGAAAGGTGTCCGGTACTCCCACCCGAATCCAAACCTCATCGGGCAGACCCTGGAAGAACCCGTCGCCGTACTTGACGGGCAGACCCATGTCGGAATCGACAAAGGCAGTCTCGGTGACTCGGTCAACGCCAAGGCGCCGGTGCGCGCGGCGGACGGGACCGTCGTCGGGCAGGTCTCGGTGGGAATCCTTGAGACCACGGAAAGCAGCGAGCTCACCAAACAGGTGTTGCTGATTGCCGGTTATTCAGCAGTGGTGCTGGTGATCAGCGCCATGGGTTCGGCCCTGCTGGCGCGCAGGATCAAACGGGTCACCTTCGATCTCGAGCCGGTGGAGATCGCGTCCCTGCTGCAAGAACGCGAAGCCCTGCTGCACGGCATCCGTGAAGCGATGATCGGGTTCGACGACGACGGCCGGGTCACCGTGATCAACTCCGAGGCGCGCTCCCTGCTTCACCTGGAAGAAAACGTGCTGGGAGAGAAGATCGAGGATCTCCTGCCTGCCGGGAGGCTTCGTTCCCTCTTGACCGGCCAAATCAGCGGTTCCGACCAGATCGTGATCACCGAGGACGCCTTGCTGGTGGTGAACCGGATGTCCGTTGCCTTGGCTGGAAGGAGCATAGGTTCGGTGGTCACATTGCGCGACCGCACCGAGGTTGAGGGCCTGGTGCGTGACCTTCGCTCGGTCGAAGGCCTGATGGAAGCTTTGCGCGCACAAGAGCATGAGTACGCCAACCGTCTCCACGTGGTGGACGGACTGTTGGAACTTGGAGACGTGGACCAGGCCCGGAATTTCGTATCGCGGATTTCGGACACCTCGCGCTCACTTGGCGAAGGACTGCGCTCGCGGATCGAACCGCCGGAGCTCGCGGCCCTGCTGCTCGCGAAAATCACCGTGGCCGCTGAGCAGGATGTCGAGATATCGGTGACTGACGACTCGCAGCTGCGCCAACCGTTCCTCGAAACTCAAGCGCTGCTGACAATCGTCGGGAACCTCCTGGACAACGCCGTCGAGATCCTCGCCGAGCAACCCGCGCCCCGTGAGGTGACCATCCAGCTGGACGATTCCTCGGGCATTTTCATCTGCGTGACCGACAATGGGCCCGGCGTTCCTGCAGAATTGGTGGGCACGATCACCGCCGACGGATTCACCACCAAGGAACCGCGGCCGGGGATGCGACGTGGGATAGGCCTTGCACTGGTGAGCCGGATCGTTCACCGTGCGGGAGGCACCATGGATGTTTTCCCGGGCCCCGGGGGACGCTTTGAAATTTGGTTACCGGAGCCGCACATGGAATCCGAAACCACCGTCATGACAGGAAAATCGATCGAATGATCCGCACCTTGGTAGTCGACGACGACTTCCGCGTAGCGCGCATCCACGCTAGCCGCGTGGCCAAAATCGAGGGATATGAATGCGTCGGCGAGGCCCACACCGCGGCGGAGGCCAGGGAAGCGGTGCAGCGGCTCAAACCAGACCTGCTTCTCCTTGATGTCTACCTTCCAGATGAAGACGGAATCAGCTTGCTGCGGTCCCTTCAGGGAGCCGGCGAAAAACTCGACGCCGTCATGATCACTGCCGCCCGGGACCTTGAGACCGTAAGGGCTGCCATGCGTGGGGGAGCGGTGTACTACCTCGTCAAACCGTTCGGCTTCGAGCAACTGCAGACCCAGCTCGAGGCCTATCGGCGCTGGCGGCAGGAGGCGGAGTCCCGGACCGTGGCCGATCAGGCGACCGTGGACCAGCTCTTCAGCCTGCGCCGGACGGCTCCCCCTGCCAAAGGACCCCGGCGCCTGCCACCCACCATGCAAAAAGTCCTCGACATGGTGGTTCACTCCACGGAGCCTTTGGGGGCCTCGGAGATTGCGGGTACCGTCGGCATCAGCCGCCCCACGGCCCAGCGCTATCTCAGCGAACTCGAACGCAAGGGACTCGTTGACCTCCATTTGGCCTATGGGTCGACGGGGCGCCCGGTGAATACGTACCTGCCGCGCAAGGGTTGAATCCGGCGGCCGCTATCTGCAACCTAGGGGTTGCTCTTTCGATGGGTTAATGCAACCCTGTAGTTGCAGTAACTGACTGAAAGGAACAGAATCATGACTATGACTGCAAACCAGGCCTCCGTCGTCGACGCCGGCGAATTCACCGTGAGGCGCACCATCACCATCGCGGCACCAATCGAGAAGGTTTGGGCCGCGATCACCGAAGCCGAGCACATCGCGCGGTGGTTCGGACAAACCGCCGTCCTCGACGAGGTCGCCGTCGGCGCCCGCGGTGTCTTCTCTTTCGAAGGATACGGTGCGTTCCCGGTCCTGATCGAGGAACTCGACCCACCGCGAATGATCGCCTACCGCTGGAGCAACGACGACGCGCGCGGTACCCAATCCGCCGAGGTCGACCCCGACCACTCGACCGTATTCCGCTTCACGCTTGAAGCGCTCGACGGCGGAACGCAGCTCACCGTCGTCGAGACCGGCTTCGACACGACGAGCGATCCGGCCTTCAACATGGAGAGCCACCGCCAGGGCTGGGACTCGGAACTCGACGAACTGGCCGCTTATGTCGAGGGTGGGTCGTGACAACGAGCACCCTGGTTCCAGTGTTCGCCGCGCTCGGAGACGAGACGAGGTGGAGCATCCTGGTTGCCCTCGGCGAAGGCGACGCATCGGCGTCGGCCCTCGCCGGGCGGCTCCCGGTCACCCGACAAGCGATCGCCAAGCACCTCGCCGTGCTGCAGGAAGCGGGACTCGTTGAATCGCTGCGCGTCGGTCGTGAACTGCGCTACAGGGTGCTCGGCTCGCAGCTGAGCGAAACGGCGCGTAGCCTCGATCGCATCGGCGCCGAGTGGGACCGCCGCCTGGCCGCGATCAAGCGGATCGCGGAAGGGTTGTAGTTCTTCGACGACGGGGTGGGCTAAGTCGAGCGCCGGTTGCGCGCTTGGTGCGCCAGCTGGACGAAGCCATAGACGAAGGCGGCCTCGATGAGGACCATCAATCCGAGCCACAGCAATTCGCCGGTGCCGATAAAGTCGATGATCCCGACGAGGACCAGAATGGTTCCGAGGACCAGCGTGTAGACGGCGAAACCAAATGCCACCCTTGCGCTCCGCACACCCGTCTGGAAGCCAAAACCCAAAGGTTCTCCTCCCGGGTAGCCCTGGACACGATCGTGTCCCGCGGGCTTGAGCCTGTCGAACTCGTCCCAAGGATCCTGATCCTGATCGGCCATAGTTCCATTATCCCGCGAATCGGGCGGGGTTGCTTGGGGGACGCGTTGCCGTGCCAGCCCGCCGCGCCGCGTGTCATATTCGGGAAACGCTCGGGAAAGCCATGAACAATGGGGGCCATGATGCCCGAAGAACTCACCGCTAGCCCGCGGGCCAAGGACACCGTAGCTGTTGGCGATCAACTGCAGAACGCCGTCTCCCGAGCCTCTGCCTCGAAAGTACCCGAGGTAACCGTCTTGTTCTGGGTAGTGAAGATCCTCACCACCGGGATGGGCGAAACGACATCCGATTTCCTTGTCCACCGCTTCGAGCCCGAGATCGCTTTGGGCCTCGGGTTCGCGGCACTGGTGATTTCGCTGGTCCTGCAGTTCCGTGTGCGCCGGTACATCCCCTGGGTGTATTGGACCGCCGTCGCGATGGTCAGTGTGTTTGGGACCATGGCTGCGGATGCCGTCCACGTCGGGCTTGGCGTCCCCTACCTGGCGTCGACCCTGTTCTTCAGCGTGGCGCTCGCCGTCGTTTTCCTGCTCTGGCACCGGAGCGAGAAGACCCTCTCCATCCACAGCATCACCACCCGGCGTCGGGAGTCCTTTTACTGGGCTGCGGTGCTGACAACCTTCGCGCTCGGTACGGCTACCGGAGACCTGACTGCCTACTCGCTGGGCTTGGGCTACCTCGCCTCGGGCATCATGTTCGCGGTTGTCATCGCTATTCCGGCACTCGCCCATTGGCGTCGGCTGTTGGCGGCGATCCCGGCCTTTTGGTTCGCGTACATCCTGACCCGTCCATTGGGGGCGTCCTTCTCCGATTGGACCGCCGTTACCCCTGACCGAGGGGGACTCGACTGGGGCACCGGCCCCGTCAGCCTGGCCCTCGCCGCGGCGATAGCCGTCCTGGTCACGTTCCTGACGATCAATTGGAAGCGAGCCCGCAAGTAGGGCGATCCGGTACCGCTCGGTTTCACCCGGATGTTCGCATGTCCTGACATATTTGCGTGAATTCTGTTTCCGGTTAACCACGGATTCATTGCCCATGACCCACTCCTTCACCTTGCCCTTGGAAGGTAGTTCCTGCACTTGGGGGACTTTTCGGTTCAAGATGAAGGAACACCATGACCAACCGCTTTCTAGCAGCGGCCGCCGTCGCCGTTGTTGCAGCCACCGCTGTGACCGGCTGCGCCCAAAGCAGTACCGCTTCGGCCCAGAACAATGGCGCCAGCGCATCCCCGGACAAGACGATCACCGTATTCATCAGCGGGGACACCAACGTCCAGAACCTGTGGGAGAAGAGCCTCGTTCCCGCCTTCGAAAAGGCCAACCCCGGCTACAACGTGAAGGTCACCCTCGATCTGCACGGCGAGCACGATGCCCAGACCCTGGCGAAACTGACCAGCGCCACGGAGCAGAACAAGGAACCTGATTTCGACCTCGTGGATGGCGGTTTTGTTTCCAAGGCCTCCGCAGCCAATCTCCTGACGTCCGTAAGTTCCCAGACGATTCCGGCACTGAACGATGTCCCGAAGGACGTCATCAAGGCCGGCGGCACGGGCGGCATCCCGTACCGCGGCTCCGCAGTGCTCCTGGCCTATGACACCAAGACGGTTGCCTCTCCGCCGAAGACCCTTGACGATCTGCTCGCCTGGATCAAGGCAAACCCGGGCAAGTTCACCTACAACTCGCCCAAGTCCGGAGGATCCGGCGGTGCATTCGTTGCCACCGTTTTGGACAAGTTCGTCCCTGCAGACGCCCGCGCCAAGATGACGGTGGGCTACGAGAAGGACCTCGAGAAGTACTGGGACCAGGGCTTCGCGACGTTGAAAGACCTCAACTCGTCCGTCTTCCAGAGCGGTGTCTACCCCAACGGCAACCAGCAGACCCTTGACTTGCTTGCCAAAGGACAGATCTCCATGGCTCCCGTATGGTCTGACCAGTTCATCACCGGCTTGACCAACGGCCAGATCCCGTCCACCGTGAAGGCCACCCAGATCAGCAACCCGTCCTTCACCGGCGGTGCGGCGTACCTGGGCATTCCCAAGTCCTCGCCCCGACAGGAGGCCGCGCTGAAGCTTGCCAACTTCGTACTCTCGCCCGACGCGCAGACCATGATCATCAAGGAAATGTCAGGTTTCCCGGCCATCAGCCTGGACAAGCTGCCGGCTGATGTGAAGGACAAGTTCAAGGACGCAGACACCAACAACCTGCGCAAGGGCTACTTCGACCAGATGGGCAAAGACCTGAACAACCTCTGGGACCAGAAGGTTCCCGGCCAGTGACAACCACGCTTCACAAGCCGGCGGAACTGCAACAAACAGTTCCGCCGGCTGGTGCCACGCGCCCCAAACGCCTGGGCCAGCGCGCCGTCGGGTTCTTCATGGCACTGCCGCCGATCCTGTTGATTGCGATCTTCGTCGGCTTCCCGATCGTTCTCGCCTTCGGGTTCAGCATCGGCCTGACCGGCGGGTTGAACCACACCATCGCCACCATTGGCCAGAACGTGCACGAGGCAGACGCCTGGTGGGGGACCCTCGCGGCGTACCAAGAAATGTTCACCAACAAACGTTTCCTCGGAGACCTCCTGGTAACCGTCATCGTGACGCTGGTCAGCACGGCGACGGTCATCTTCCTGGCCTTGGGCATTGGGCTCTACTTCAAGCTCAAGGGCGGTCGAATGGCCCGGCTTCTCTCCGGACTGGCGATCGTGCCGCTCTTCATCCCGGTGGTCATCGCCTCGTGGGCGATCTTGACGTTCTACTCCGGCACGGGTTTCCTGCGGAGTGTCTTCGCGCTCTTCGGGGTTGACTTCCCCGTGTGGGCATTCACCATGGTGACGGTCATCATCGGCTCGGTCTGGACTTCACTGCCTTTCGCTGTGCTCATGGTCTCCTCCGGGCTGCAGTCCGTGCCAAACGCCATGATCGAAGCAGCCCGCGACGCCGGTGCCGGCTCCTTGCGCACGATCGTTTCAGTGATCGTTCCCATGGCCGCCGTTCCCATCATCATCGCGACGACGTTTACTGCGATAGGAATTGTTGGATCGTTCACGGTTCCGTACTTCACCGGGCCCAATTCACCGAACATGCTCGGAGTGGACATGTCCAACTACTTCTCTGCCTTCAACCAGCCCCAGCAGTCGGCAGTCATGGCTTTCACCGTCTTCCTGATCGCCTCCGGAATCGCCGCGCTCTACGTGTGGGCAAACTTCCGTTCCGCCAAGGAACAGGGGAAGGTCTGATGGCTATTACCGCTGCTTCCCGCACCCACAGGCCGCTCACGCTGGACTCGATTGTCCGGAGTGCCCTGGTGGGCCTGTTCGTGGTCCTCATGGTCGTTTTCATCCTTGGCCCCCTGCTCTGGCTGGGCGTCCGCGCCTTCGCCGGCAATTGGACCTTCCCCAATCTCCTTCCCGATGACTGGACGCTGCGTTGGTGGCAAGTGGTGGTCAACGACGGCGCGCTCGGCATCGCGGTGCAGAACTCCTTGTTCTTCGCCCCGCTGACCGTGCTCGTGTCTGCGATCATTTGCTTGCCCGCGGCCTACGCTTTCGCCCGCTTTGATTTTCCCGGACGCAGATTCTTCCTGATCAGCCTGTTCGCGACCAACGCTTTCCCCAAGATGGGCTTGTTCGTTACCCTTGCGGCGCTCTTCTACGCGTTGAACCTCATGAACAGTGTGCTGGGAATCCTGGTGGTGCACGTGCTGGGCACGGTGGTCTTCATGACGTGGATCCCGGCGGCAGCGTTCGCTGCCGTGCCGCGCAACCTTGAGGAAGCAGCCCGCGACGCCGGAGCCTCCAAATTGCGCGTGTTCGCTTCCGTGACGCTCCCCATGGCCCTGCCCGGGATTATCGTCGCGGCCGTGATGTCCTTCCTTGCGTCCTTCGACGAAGCACAAGGAACGTACTTGGTGGGTGCGCCGGCTTTCATGACCATGCCAACCCAGATGTACAGCCTCGTGCTGAACTACCCCACCCAGGTGGCTGCCGTCTTCTCGATCCTGCTGGCCATTCCCTCCGTAGCCCTCATGCTCGCGGCGCACAAGCACATCCTCGGCGGCCAGCTCGCCGAAGGCTTCCAGATCAAATAGCGCACCGCGCTCAATGTCAGACAGAGAACCCATGACAATCCACGAACCATTGACTAAACCACCCGTCAGCCCCACGAAGCCGGGCACCCCGGCGTCGGGCGGCGGCCTCACCATCCGCGGCCTCCACAAGATCCTCGGCGGCCGCACCATCATCGACAACCTCGATCTGTCGGTGAAGGAGGGCGAACTGGTCTCCTTGCTGGGGCCCTCCGGCTGCGGTAAGACAACGACGCTGCGCATGATTGCTGGCTTCCTCGAGCCGGACTCCGGCTCCATTGAGGTGGAAGGCCAGGAGGTGTCGCACCTCGGAGCGGAGAATCGCCCGAGCGCCATGGTGTTCCAAAACTACGCGCTGTGGCCCCACATGACAGTGGCCAAGAACGTCGGCTTCCCGCTGAAGCTCCGCAAAATGTCCAAGGCCGAAATCAAGGACAGGGTGGAAGCCGTCCTGGAGTTGGTCAGCCTTTTGCACCACAAGGATTCCAAGCCCGCCCGCATTTCCGGTGGCGAACAGCAACGCGTGGCCTTGGCCAGGGCACTCGTCCAGGAGCCGAAGCTGTTGCTCCTCGACGAACCCTTGAGCAACCTGGACGCGAAACTGCGTGTCAAAGTGCGCGAAGACATCCGCAAGATCCAGCAGGAGCTGGGCATCACCACGGTCATCGTCACGCACGACCAGGAAGAAGCGATGTCCATGTCCGACCGCATCGCCGTGATGAATGCGGGCCGGATCGAGCAATACAGCACCCCGGAAGCGCTCTATGCCCGCCCGGAAACCGAATTCGTGGCCACCTTCATCGGCAGCATGAACCGTCTGGAAGGCTCGCTCAAGGACGGACTCATCACCGCGGGCCCGGACGTTCTCGGGATCCGACCCGAGGACGTCATCCTGGCAGACGCGCCGTTCGCAGGTGCCGTCCCGGCGACCGTCGAGAGGGTGGTCCCGCGCGGACACTTCCAGGAAGTGTACGTGCGCAGGGCCGACGCCGTGCTCCGCAGCTTTGTCAGCGGTGAACCCATGCGGCCCGGTCAACAGACGTATGCGGGGATCGGCAAGGCCATGACCTTCCGGGACGGACGCCTGGTAGGAGAGGCAGGTGCCGCACTGTGAGCAACACGATCGACACCAAAAGGACCCGGGCCGCGGCCCATCGGGGCGACTCCAGCAAATACCTGGAGAATACTTTGCCCGCCATAGCGTCAGCCATCGACGCGGGTGCTGACCTCGTGGAAGTGGACGTCCGGGTAACGAAGGACGGGCAGGTGATCCTGCTCCACGATGCCTCGCTGCTCAGGATCTGGAGCCTCGACGCCGACGTTGCGGACGTCGACTATGACCGCATCAGGCAACTGGGCGCCGGCGAGGAACGTATCCCGCTGCTTTCCGAAGCCCTCGAACTTTTCCGCGGCAGCCGGTCAATCTTGCTCATCGACATGGACGAGGCCGGCCCCGCAGAGGCGGCTGCCGCCGTCGTACGCGAAAGCGGCATTGAAGTGGCTTGGTGCGGGAACCTGGACGGAATGCGGATCATCCGTGCCCTCGACCGGGACGCCCGGATCTGGCTCCCCTGGAGCAAGAGGATCGCCCCGCCGGAAGAGCTGCTCGCCGAACTGCGTCCCGAGTTCGTCAATTCCGAGCACGTGGTCCTCAGCAAGGACATGGTCGAGCAGATCCACGCCGCGGGAGCAAAGGTTGCGTGCTGGACCGTGGACGACTTGGAAACCATGCGCTGGGCATTGGGACTCGGCGTGGATTCGATCACGAGCAACCAACTGGACCTGTTGCAAAGTGCCATCGCCGAAGACCCTCAGGCATGGGTATCAGCTCAGGCTCCCGGGGGACTGGCCGGAGACGAGGTTCTTGAGTCCCGGAAAGTCGCGTTGGAGCTGGCCGAATGGGCCGTCGGATACATGCGCGACGCCGATCGCGGCCAGGTCTCAACCAAGGCGCACCCCGCTGACCTGGTCACGGAAGTCGATGTCGCCGTCGAGCGCCACGTCCGCGAGGTGATTGCCACCCGCCTTCCCGGACACACTGTAGTTGGCGAGGAAATGGGCGGAGTCGCAGTGTCCGGTGCACCGTGCTGGTACCTTGATCCCGTCGACGGAACCACCAACTACGTGAACCAGATTCCCTGGACGGCGTTCTCACTTGCCTTGGCTGTGGACCGCAAGCCCGCGGTGGCCGTCGTCGCAGATCCTTGGCGTGGCGAGATTTTCGAAGGGTGGGCCGGTCACGGTGCCTGGCTGAACGGAAAGCCGCTATCGCTGGCTCCTGCGGAAGTTTCGACGGCGGCCCTGGCCGGAACCGTGGTGGCGACCGAACTCGCGGGGCACTTGCCCTGGCCCGGAATGCTGGAACTCCTGGCCGAGCTTGGCGAGCGGCACAGCATCATGCGGATCATGGGATCGGCGACCATGACGGTGGTTGGCGTAGCAGCCGGGCGTGGCGCGGGGGCAATCATCGGGAGTTTCAGCCCGATCGACCACCTGGCGGCGACGCTCGTTGTTCAAGAGGCCGGAGGCATCGTCCTCAATGCCGAAGGCGAGATGGACACGTTCCCGGAACAAGGCGGAGTGCTTGCGGCCCGTCCGGAATACTCGGCCGAGCTTTACGAACTGTGGCGCCAGGCAAATGACGACGCGGGCAACTGAGCTTCTCTCCGACGCCGTTTCCGCGATTGACCGGCGGAGCCGCTTCGAACTGCTTGGGGAGATCCTCCTCGACTTTCCGACGCACCACCCGCAGGGCATGGCGTTCGCCAAGGGACTGACCTTCTTGTCGTCCGTTGAGATCCTCGATGCGCCGCGCCCTGCGGCGGATCCGACGCTGCGCACCCCCGGGCGGGGGAACGGGCACGTGTTCGTCCTCGGGCCGGACGGTGCGCTGCTTCGCGATATTCCTGTGGGCGAGGACGCGGCGTATCACCCCGGTGGTATCGATTTCGACGGCGACCACGTGTGGGTTTCCGTCGCCGAATACCGGGCCGCGAGCAGAAGCATCATCTACACGATCGATCCGGACACCTTCGAGGTCCGCGAGCGGTTCCGCGTGGACGACCACATCGGTTGGATCGTGCGCGATCCCGGACTGGACCTGGTGTTCGGGGGAAGCTGGGGTTCCCGGCAGCTCTACACCTGGGACACGGAAGGCCGCCTGCTGGACGCATGGGAGAACCCCGGCCATTTCGTCGACTACCAAGATGCACAGCTCCTCGGTCCGGGACTCCTGCTGTGCAGCGGGATTTCCCTGTTGCCGCAGGTTGATGGTGGTGTCCTTGAACTCGGAGGACTGGCCCTCATGGAACCGCTGCGGCAAAGAATCAAACGGGACGTGCCCATCAGCGTGTTCAGCGGTGCCGGTCACGTCATCACCCGAAACCCTGTCACCGTCACGGCGGATGAATCCGGGCTGTTGATTCACGCGGCGCCGGATGACGGTTACGACGACGGCGGTACGCGGATACTGAGCTTCAGGATCATTTAACACAGCCGTGACAGACCGGAAACGGGTCCCGAACCCGGCCTCGATAGCGTGGCCGCATGATCGTATCCATCATGTCCAAGGTGAGCGCCTGGATCGAAGCTGCCTACTTCTACGACGCCGCCGAGCTGGGGGCCTCCGGAGCCACTGAAACCACCCGCTACGGCTGGCTCCCGGCGCTCAGCGGTGTGGCCATCGCAGACGCCCAAGCGCGGAAAATCCGCGCTGCGGAGTAGCAAAAACCCCGGGATTCCGGGGTTCTTACGTGGCCAAATGTCTTGTTGAACACACTATTCGTTGATGGCGTGTAGCATGCCCTAAACTGCTTCACTGAGGTGCCTGAAATGGCACTATGCAGCAACGAAAGTGAACCACAACAATGGCTACCGATTACGACGCCCCACGCAAGACCGAAGAAGAGTCTCCCGCCGAATCGCTCGAGGCCCTTCAGGCGTCGCGCGGCTCCGGTGCCCAGACTGCTGTCATCGACATCGACGAGAACGACACAGCCGAGGGCATCGACCTTCCGGGCGCCGATCTGTCCGGCGAAGAACTGACCGTCATCGTTGTCCCGGAGCAGTCCGATGAATTCACGTGTTCATCGTGCTTCCTGGTCCGTCACCGGTCGCAGATCGCGCTGGAAAAGAACGGCCTCAAGTACTGCCGCGACTGCGAAGGCTAAACCCGCACGCAAAGCAGCCCCGCTCGACTGGAACAGGCAACGCCAAACGAGTCAGGTGGGGCTTTTGCGTGCCCGCGGGACTCGACGCACTTGCGGCGCGCACCCTTAAGCGGCCCGCAGTTTGGCGGGTTGGGCGTATTTAAGCGCCTTTGCATGGTGTCGGAGCTTGCGTCGGTGGTGCCTGGAATCTGGCGCCGCCGTGGTCATGGATAGCCCGGTTCCTGGCGGGGGTGGGGCTGTTGATCGGTAGTGGTGTCCGGTTGGGGTGCTGATGTCGAGGACATGCCGTGTCCCGTGCTGGGTTGTTGCTGCTCCGGTTTGTGCTGTCCAGCCGGGGAGTTCTTTGGTGTGGTTGCAGGCTTCGCACAGGCCTGCCCCGTTCGCCAGGCTGGTGGGTCCGCCGTCGTGCCAGGGGATGATGTGGTCGAAATGCCTGATCGGCGCGTCGCAGTACGGGGTGCGGCAGGTGTCGTCGCGGGCTTGGATGAAGCGCCGCAAGCCCGCCGGGAAAAGCCGCGCCCGCGAATCGACGGCGACAAGGTCCCCGGTTCCGGGGGCCATGAAGAGGCGCCGGAGCCAGACCTTCAGATCCTGATCCTGGGCAAGTTGACCGGGTTCACCGGCCGCGGGCTGGCCGGTCGTGAGCAGGGTCCGTGCCCAGCAGGCGGGCACGATCCCGTATCCGGGGAGCCGGGCGGGTTCGCTGTCGCCCTGGAAGAGGGTGCGGTCGGTCATGACGAGCTGGACCTCAACCCCGCTGATGCCACCGGCGGTGCCGGTGGTGCGTTCGACGAGCGCGTCGGCCATGATCTGTCCCCGGGTGCGTGTGTCCCCTGTATTGCGGAGGGTGTCTGCGTGCCGGGTCAGGGCCGCGTGAACGGCCACGCCCTGGGCGACGGGAAGGAGCGCGGTCAGGTAGGTCATGGTGTCCGGTGCCGGGCGTAGGCTCACGTGCCGTTCGGTGGCGGCGTGGCTGGCGCGTTGGGTCACGGAACGGGGGTCCCGACGGTAGGCCGCGGCCCGGGCGATGGAGATGATCGTCCGGTCTCCGGCGCCGTCGAAGGTTCCGGTGTCGGCGGCGAGTTCCTCGTCCACCGCGCAGCGGTCTTCGGCGGACAGGCAGGCTGTTTCCTTGACCAAAAGGGTTGCGCGCCATTCGTTGAGCCGGCCGGTGTCCAGGGCGGCGAGGGTGTGCGGCATTTCGGTCACCAGCGTCTTCGCCAAGCCGAACAGCCGTGATCCGCGGGCCGGGGATTCCCGCCGGGCCAACGCAATTTGAGCTCCGACGCCGCGGCCGCGTTCCTCGGCCGGCACACCTGCCGCCGCGTCGGCGCTGCGCTGGGCGGCATCGAACGCGACGGCGATCCGGGCCTGGGCAGCGGCGGCCGCCGACTTCAAATCCTCCAGGGCACGCAACTGGTTGATCAGTTCAGTACTTTCGGAGCGTGGCCGAAGCGATCGCACGGCGTCGATCAGGTCCCGCACCCGGACGCCCGGGACAGCGACACCGGGGACAGCATCCGGGACCGCGCCGCCCGAAGGCGCGCCCGCTCCGATTAGCTGGGTTCCCCGATTTCCTGCCATAACCAAAGCATTTCAGGGACCTACGACATTATTAGGCCGAAAAGACCCGTCCAATCGAAAGAGCTTAGGAAAAATTTGAGGAACTACAGCGGACAGGCCATCCGTAGGGAGCAGTCGAACCGGCGGAACCATCGTCACAACAGCGTCACCGACACCCGGACCACCCCCACGCAGGCCGACCAAGACGCCGATTGCACGGCCGCTTGGCTTGTGCGCACCTGCACGGCGCGAGCCGCAGACGAGGCACCGCTCCGGCGTCGTTATCGGTGATAACGAACAGAGGCGCGAAACCGCGCTGAAACCCCGGAAAACCGCGGAAACCTGGCCGCTGAATCACGTCCCCGTGACCCTTCGCGAGGTTCATTAACAGTTGGGCGCCGAAGCGGATACGAAGCTCCTGAAAGACCCCTGACGCTCTTACGCTTGAGGTATCGGATCGCTCAAGTACTCAAGGGGAGTGGGCCAAAGTGAGAAGGTTTTACGCTTGGTTGGCGGCGTTGGCAGTGGCCGCCGGGCTTGGTCTCGTGGCTCCGGGGGCGGCGTCCGCGGCCCCGTATTGCGGAATCGTCTGGGGATCGTTGGCGAAGTCCAACCCGGCGCTAACCCAGGCGCAAGTGGTCAATGTCAGGACGGGCCAGCAACCCTGCTTTGACCGTCTGGTAATCGACCTGAACGGCGCCGTTGCCGGCTATTCAATCCGCTACGTTCCACAAGTACTCCACGACGGCTCGGGGCTTCCCGTCGAGCTGAGGGGCAATGCGTTCCTGCAAGTGACGATTAACGCCCCCGCGTACAACTCCAGCGGCAATGCCACGTTCAACCCGGCCGACAAGAACGAACTGACGAACGTCTCGGACTACAAGACCTTCCGGCAGGTGGCCTTCGCGGGCAGCTTCGAGGGATACACCAGCCTTGGCCTGGGCGTCCGCGCCCGGCTCCCCTTCAGGGTCTTCACGCTGGCCGGTCCGGGAACGGGATCGCGGCTGGTGATCGACGTCGCGCACATGTGGTGACGCAACCACAACAGAAGCCCTGCTCCGGGTGGTCCGGAACAGGGCTTCTGCCACGCTGAGGCTTACTCGGGTACTACGAGGGCCGGCGTGTCCTTGCGGAGCGTTTCGCCGCGGAAGAAGCCGGGCCTGACGCGGGCCATGATCACCATGACCACCGCGCCGAGGACCAGAATGCCCACGCCGATGATGAAAACGAGGCCGACGCCGAAGATCTCGGAACCGCTGCCGAAGTCCGGCGACCAGCTGTCCACTGCCGTCTGGATGAAGACCAGCGTCAGAACTACGCCGCCGATCACCGGGAAGAGCAGGCGCATGAAGAAGTTGCGGACGCTGCTGAACACGCTGTGCCGGAAGTACCAAGCGCAGGCAAAGGCGGTCATTCCGTAGTAGAAGCAGATCATCAAGCCCAGGGCCAGGATGGTGTCGTTGAGGACGTTCTCGCTGACCACCTTCATGATGGCGTAGAACCCGCCGGAGATCGCGCCGGCAACGATGGTGGCGTATCCCGGGGAACCGAAGCGCTTGCTCACGGTGGAGAACTTCTGCGGCAGGGCGCCGTAGTGACCCATGGCGAGAAGGCTTCGGGCGGGGGAGGCCATGGTGGACTGCAGGGATGACGCAGTGCCCGCGAGTACAGCCAGGGACATCAGGATGGCCAAAGGACCCATGACAGGTGAAGCCAGTGCAGCGAAGATGTTCGACTGGTTGTCCGGGTTGTTCAACCCGATCCCATCGCCGCCAATACCGGCAACCATCATGGTGGCCACGATCACCGCGACGTAGAGTCCCAACACGGCAATCGCCGTGGTGGTGCCGGCCTTGCCGGCGGTACCCTTGCCGCCCTTGGTCTCCTCATTGACCGTCAGGCAAACGTCCCAGCCCCAGTAGACGAAGACCGCCAGGGACATGCCTGCAGCGAACTGCTCGAAGCTGCTGATCTTCGTGGGGTCGAACCAGTCCCAGCTAAAGGCAATGGCCGTGGGAGTGTCGCCGGAGGAAGCATGGGTGAGGGCCATGACAACGAAGACGCCCAACACCACAACCTGGAACCCGACCATGGCGTACTGCACCAGTTTGGTGGCGTGCAGGCCCCGGTAGCTGACCCAGACGGCCAGTGCCACGAAAGCCAGGCACGTGGCGATGTTCAAAGCCTTGTTGGAGGTGAGGTCGGCTAGATCGGGATTGCCGAAAACCTGGGCGAGGAACAGGTAGAAGAAGTCCACCGCGACGCCTGCCAAGTTGGACAGGACGATGATGTTCGCCGCCAGCAGACCCCAGCCGCCCATCCAGCCGATGAACGGGCCGAATGCCTTGGTGGCCCACGTGAAGGTGGTGCCGCTGTCGGGGGAGTCTGCGTTGAGCTCCCGGTAGGCGAACGCCACGAGGATCATCGGGATGAAGGCGACGATGAAGATCGCAGGCAACTGCAGGCCCACCGCGTTGACCGCCGGGCCCAGTGAGCTGGTCAGGCTGTAGGCGGGTGCCACGGAGGAAATACCAAGGACGACGACGGCGAGGAGCCCCAGCTGCCCCGTCTTGAGTCCTTTGCCGCTAATGCCGTGTTCGGTGCCGGCCGGATCGTGGGCCTCCACGGTTTTCCTGGCGCTTGGGCGGGTTATTTGAGTCATGTGCTTGGCTCTTTCTAGATGGGCCGAAGGTTGTTGCTGGGTGATGCAGTGAAAGCCGTCTGTGGGGTCATCGAAGCTGATGGCGGGCGGCGGAGGTTGGGGCGCCCGGGTAGGTGGTGCAGATCATGATGGCTGTTCTCCGGTGAGACGGGAGTCACTAAATGAATGACGTTCATTTAGTATGGACGGGGAGACGCCCTGACGCAAGTGGTTTGACCAAACAATTTTGGTTCGGAGTGGATCATCTGAGCGAGCGTCTGTCGGAAACGGCCCAAAAGTGAGCGAGCCTCGTGGAGGCCCAAACGGTTGAACGAGCCGAGATCCCGCGGCTCAAGAAGGGACGCTCGCTCACATATGCGGCCAAAAGCGGCGACGCTCGCTCAGATCATCTGAGCGAGCGTCGGCCGGAAGGGGCCTAAAAGTGAGCGAGCGTCGCGGTCTTAACAGGTTGGGGTCTTAACAGATCGGGGTCTTAACAGATCGGGGTCTTAGCAGGTCTGCGCCTCAGGGTCGGCGGGTCTCAACGAAAGGGGAGTGGCGCTGCCTAGGCGCTCAGCTCGGCCCGCAGGGGGTATTCCTTGCTGTCCAGGAGAAGCTGCGTGCAGCGTCCGGTTTCCGGGTTCAGCACGATGGGGGCCGCGAGATTGACCGTGGTCTTTTCCGGGCTCGGGTTGACCACCACCAAGGTGGTTGCCAGCTCGGCCCGGTCCAGGCCGAGATCGTCCAGGGTTCTGCGGGGGATGGTTGGCGCATAGCCCGGAACATAAACCGTGGACTCGGCCAGGAACATCCGGATGCGCGGGTTTGCCGACTCCATCGCGTAGAGCCCGGGGGCGCCGTCGATTCCCCGCAAGACGAAGCCGCCTGAGGCTTCAAGCCCCGGCATGGGCGCGGTGAAGCTCAACTCCAGGGAAGCCTGGGCCGTGCTCATTTGAGGAAATCCATCAGCGTTGGCTGGAGCGTCTTGGCGGTGACCGCGAGCGCAACCTGGTAGTTGGTTTCCTGCAGCTTCAAGTCCATGACGACCTTTCCTATGTCGGCGTCTTCAATTCCCGAGCGCTGAACCTCAAGTGAGGCCTTCAGCCCGTCCACGGAGCTCTGCGCGCTCGTCAGCTTGGTCTGCCGCGCTCCGACGTCTGCCCGCCCACTGATGACTGTTTTGATGCTGTCGCTGAGCGCCGTCAAACGGCTGCTGACGTCCGCACCGGAGCGGATGTCAGCGACGACGTTGCTCACCAAAGCGAAGACCGAGCTACCGCCGCTCCCGAAGATCGCACCGCCGTCGGCGTCTACGCGCACCGTTTGGCTCGCATCGACGCGCCGCTCCACCGTACTGCTTGGCGTTCCATTGAAGACAGGTGGCGTGGCATTGCTGAAGGCGCCAGCCGAGTCGGAGCTTCCCGCGAAGACATTGCGGCCGAGGTACTGCGTGTTCGCCTGGGCGAGGAGATCCTTGTTGAGGCCCTCGATTTCGACGGCGATCGCCTCCTTGGCGGAGCTGCTCAGGGAACCGTTGCCGGCCTGAACGGTAAGGTCACGGACCCGGTTGAGGATGTTCGTGGCCTGGCCGAGGGCTGAATCGGCGGTGGTCAGCCAGCCGTTGCCGTCATTGATGTTGTTCGAATACTGTCCGGCGGCGCTGATCTGTCCCCGCACAGCCAAGGCATTCGCCAGCCCCGCTGGGTCGTCTGAGGGCCTGGTGATGTTTGTGAGGTTGCTGGCCTTGTCCTGCAGTGCGGCGAGCTTGGCCTGGCCTGCCTGAAGGTTCAGTTGCGCGGCGGCGGACATCGTCTGGGTGGTGACTCTGTTCAGCATGGCTTACCTTCCCACCAATCCGGTGTGATTGATCAGGACGTCGAGGGCCTCGTCCACCGCGGTCATTGCGCGGGCGGCCGCCTGGTATGCGTGTTGGTTGGTGAGGAGGCTGATGTTTTCCTCGTCGAGGCTCACGGAGGCTCCTGAGGAACGCTGCCCGACGGCGGCAATGCTCGCCGCGTCGGCGAGCTGCTGGTGCTGTTGTGCCGAGCGCGAAGCCGTGCCGATTCCTGCGACGATTCCGGACCAAAGAACGTCGGGGGAAGCCTGCCCGGTGCCGATTTGGGCCACTGCGTCCGCGATTTTGCCGTCGAGGGCGCCGGAGCCGGGGCTGCCGGTGGCGATTCCTGCGGCGCTCGTCGGGACAACGCTGAGGGACAATGCAGCCGGGGCGCCGGGACTGGTCGTGAAGAAGTCGAGATTGGTGGCACCGGTGGTGGACTGACCGGTGCGGTGGACGGCGTTGACGTCGTTCATGAGTTTGCTCGCGAACGCGTTGTACGACGCGGCGGCTTCGGCGATCGCCCCGCCGGTGCCTCCCGCTGCGGCCGGGGCGAGGAGCGAGACCGCGCCGGCGAGCTTTCCGCCGTCGAGGGGTACCGCCACGCCGGGGCGGTCCGCCCATTCCAACTGGACCGGCCCCGCCAACGACAATGTCGAACCGGGCGGGCTCATGGTTGTTTGGCCCGCCAGAGCGAGGTCGCGGTGCGAGGTGCCGGAGACGATTGCGTTGCCTCCGACGAAAACATCCACCGTGCCGTCGGCGTTGTCCCGGACGGCGCCCCCGGCCAAGGACGAGATGGTCTCGGTCACCTGGTTGCGGGCGTCGATGAGCTCGTTGGCGGAGCCCCCCGAGGCCATCACGGAGCGGATGGTCGCGTTGAAGTTGGCCACGCGGGCGGCGGCATCGTTCAGGGTGGCGACGGTGCTTTGGGCTTCGCCGCGGACGCGCGTCCACTGCGCGTCCAAGGCCTTGTAGCCTGTCGAAACAGTATTGGCGAGGGTTGTACCTGCCTGAAGCAGCACGCCGGCGGGCGCAGACTCTCCCGGGTTGTTGGAGATACCTTGCCAGGAGGACCAGAAATTCTGCAGCGCCGTGGATATCCCGGCGGCACCGGGCTCGTTCAGCGAGCCTTCGAGCTGCTGGAGCTCGGTGGAGCGGTATCCGGCGTAGCCGGCCTGGGCGGCACTGGAACGAACCCCGGCGTCGAGGAAGCTGTTCCCCAAACGGGCGATTCCATCCACGGACACGCCCTGGCCTGCTTGGACCCCCGCCCCGACAAGGCCCGTCCGGACCGGCGCGCTGAGGGCCGATTGTTCGATGCGTTGCCTTGTGTAGCCGTCCGTGCCGGCGTTGGCGATGTTCTGCCCGGCCACGTTGATGCCCTGCTGCGCTGCGGTCAGGCCCAAGTAGGCCGTATTGAGTCCGCCGAATGTGCTCACTGCTGTGTCCTTTGGGTGATCCGGGCCTTTGCTTGCCCGGCCGTTGGTTGTCCGTCTACGTTTGATGAGTTTCGGTCAGAACTGCTGGTCGAAAAGGCGGGACGGGGTTGAGTCTGCATTCTTGCCCTGGGAACCCGTCCGGCCGTGGGAGTCGTAGGTCCCGGCCGCCGGCTTCAGATCCGCCATGGTCTCCTGGGTGGAACGGACGGCAGCGCGGAGGAACTGCTCGTTGGAATCACGCAGCTCCTTGATGGCGGCGGTCTGATGCTGCATCGCGTTCAGGTGCGAGGAAAGGACATCTGCCCAGGCCTCTTCCGGGGCGGACGCGGCCAGCTCGCCCAGTGAAGACTCGGCAGGCAGGCCCCATTGTTCTGCCACGGCAGCCACCTCCACCGCCCTCGCGAGCCCGGCCTTGGACAGGTGTTCCAGGACTTGTTCCACTTCCCGCGTGCCATGCGGCAACCATCGGGATTTGCCCGCGGTGAGGAGCAGCTGCTCTTCCTCCAGCTTGAATGTCAGCAGATCCAATAGCTCACGTTCTCGCCACAGCAGGGCCGACAGTTCATGGATGGCCATGTCGGGTCAACTCCAGTTCCGGGTTGGTTTCTCGGGTGCGTTGCCGCGAGAAGGCACTTTCCCCTGTGCCTTCGCCGCGCCAATGACAACTATCGGCCGCCGCGGCCCGTGCGTTAGATCAAGCGACGTGCGGTGGATTTTGTTGGCCGCGGCAAATTTTCCCTGCGGCTTTTTCTAACCAAAGGCCTGCTTGTTCCGATAACCAGAAGTGACAGGCCACGGACGGCCTGGAGTACCAGCAGACCCAATCACGGAGGAAACACCATGGGCATGGCAATCAACAACAACCTGATGGCTAACAACGCATACCGCAACCTGAGCAACACCCAGAACGAAGTATCCAGTTCGATGGAGAAGCTCTCCAGCGGCCTGCGCATCAACCGGGCAGCTGACGACGCAGCCGGACTGGCGATCTCCGAGGGCCTCAAGTCCCAGGTTTCCGGTTCCGCCGTTGCGGCCCGTAACGCCCAGGACGGCATCTCGGTCATCCAGACCACTGAAGGCGCCTTGACTGAAGTCACCTCGATCCTGCAGCGCATGCGTGACCTGGCCGTCCAGGGCTCGTCCGACACGAACAACGCCGATGCGCGCACCGCTATCAAGACCGAAGGCGACTCGCTCGGCCAGGAACTCGACCGCCTGACCAAGGGCACGAACTTCAACGGCATCGACCTGCTCAAGGGTGCCGCCGGAGCCGGCGTTTCCGCCACCTCCACCCCGGGCTCCCTTGACATCCAGGTGGGCACCGGCGGCACCGCAAACGACAAGATCTCCGTCAAGGTCGGCGACGTGACTACGGCTGTCGGGGCGCTCTCCAGCTCAACCACCGCTGCGGACTTCCTGGTGGACACGTCCGCCAACGCGCAGACCACGATCACCAAGATCGACACCGCCATCAAGAACATCTCCACCCAGCGCGCGGGCCTCGGCGCCACCCAGAACCGCCTGCAGCACGCGATCAACACCCTGAATGTGTCCGGTGAGAACCTGCAGGCCGCTCAGTCCCGCATCACCGACACTGACATGGCCCAGGAAATGGTCAAGTTCACCAAGGCCAACATCCTGCAGCAGGCCGGTACGGCCATGCTGGCCCAGGCCAACCAGTCCGGCCAGGGTGTCCTCAAGCTCCTCGGCTAAACCCGGAACCGCCTGGCGGATCCATCATCGCCGGTGGCGGTCAGCTCGGGTCCTATACCCGTCTGGCCGCCATCGGCCGTTAGCGCAGCAGCATAACTTTGGAAGGAACCCTCCGTGGGAACATCGATTGACGGCCTCGCCAGCGGCCTGAACACCACCTCGATGATCGACGCGCAGATGGCAGTGGAAGCGCTGCCCCAGCAGCAGTTGCAGTCCAAGGTCACCGCCGACCAGTCGATGATCAACGCGCTGAACAGCCTCAACACCCGTCTGACAGTGTTGGACTCCCTGGCCACCTCCATCTCGGCGCCCGGCGCGAGCAATCTGTTCACGGCCACCACCAACAACCCGGCCATCACGGCCAAGGCCTCCACCACGGCGACCACGGGTTCGATCGACGTGACCGTGACCCAGTTGTCGAGCACCAAGATCGGTGTGACCGAAGCTCTCACCACCTGGCCCACCGACGCGTCCGGCAACCCGGCACATCTGACTCTCGTCGACAAGACCGGCAAGGCCACCGAAGTCACTCCGGCTTCCACGAGCCTTGACGATGTAGTCAAGGCCGTGAATGCCGCCGGCGGGGGAGCGAACGCGGTGAAGGTCCCTGCCGGCAACGGCACTTACCGCCTGCAATTGACCTCCACCACGGGCGGCGCGGCCGGCGACTTCCAGGCATATCAGGGCACCGCTGCCGATGTAACTGCCGGGACCGCAGCAGACCTGTTTGCCGCACCAACAGCTGCCATCGTCAAGCCAGCCGCGGACGCCCAGGCCATCCTCTATGCCGGCACCGCCGCGCAACAGACCATCACCTCCTCCAGCAACACGTTCAGCGAGGTCCTTCCCGGCGTCGCGGTGACCGCCACGGCCGTGAGCTCCTCGCCGGTGACCGTCACAGTCGCAAGCGACACACCTGGGATTACAAAAAAGGCCAGCGATCTGGTCTCCTCCGTCAACGATCTCTTGGGCTACATCGCGAGCAGCAGCGCGGTGAGTACGACGACGAGCACCGCCGGCGTCGCCAGCGCCAAGGGCGGCATCTTCACCGGTAACAGTTCCGTCCGGGCTGTCAGCGATGCCGTCACCGAAGCGGTGGTGGCCCCCGTGAACGGCAAGTCGCCCTCCGAATACGGCATCGTCATCGAAAAGGACGGCACCTTCACTTTCGACAGTGACAAGTTCGCATCGGCGATGGCAGCCGACCCGGCCGGAACCCAGTCGGCCCTGTCGCAGATCGCCACGAGGGTTGCCTCGGCCGCGACGAACGCCTCGGACCCGGTGAGCGGCTCCGTGCCGCAGCTGATCAAGGGGCAGCAGTCCGAAGTGACCGATCTGACCTCCCAGATCGCCGACTGGGACGTCCGGCTCGCGGACCGCCGAGCTTCCCTCAAAGCTGTCTACACCAACATGGAAGTCCTGCTCGGTGGCCTCAAGTCCCAGGCGTCGTGGCTCACCGGCCAGCTCTCCGCCCTCTCCAACTCATCCTCGTCCTCCTCGTCGTCGTCAGGAAACTAAACCGTGACAGCCACCGCCCTCCGGGCCAGCCAGCTCAGCAAGTACAACAAAGACGCGATTCTCTCGGCTCCGCCGGCACGGCTCCTCACCATGCTGTACGACCGCCTCCTCCTGGACCTGAACCGTGCCCAATTCGCCCAGGAGAACGCCAATTGGGGCGTCGCCAGCGAAAACCTCCTGCATGCGCAGTCGATCGTCACGGAGTTGTCCTCCACGCTGAAGACAGATGCTTGGGATGGCGCGCCCGGACTGCTGAGCATCTATCAGTACTCGATGGAAGCGATGATCGGGGCCAACATCTACCGCGACGTCAACCGGACCAAGGAATGCATTGCGCTGCTGGAACCGCTTCGGCAAGGCTGGCATGACGCCTCTTCGCAGCTGCCTGCCCAGGGCGGGACCGCAAGTACGAACGGCACGCTCGGTGTCGGCTGACCCGGTACGGGAATGGTCGGACATCCTGGACCGGTTTGAAGGCGACATTGCCTTGGCTGTCTCCGGTGGCGAACCCGAGCCATGGAGTCCTCCCGCCGGGGCCGGCTCGCTTCCGGAGGGGCTGGCCGACCGGGCTCGGCGGATCCTTGACGCGCAGTTGGAATCCATGGCCATGCTCGGCAAGGTACGCAACGACGCCCTCGCCCATTTGGACGCCCTCGGCACAGTCCCTGGAAGCCGGAATTCCCCGCGTCCGTTGATCCTCGACGTCCAAGGCTGAAGCGAAAGTACCGAAAACAATCCCTGAATCGGCTAACGAATCGCCGACGCGTGCCGATGGTGGAAGTTGAGCAGGGATTGCTCGATGCACGGCCACGGATCGGCCTCTTCATATCTATTCGCGAAGGCAGGCCGTCGTGTTCGAGTCAGTGACTTCTGTTGCCCTTGGTAGCGCCTTGGACGCGCTCACATTGCGCCAGAACACCATCGCCAACAACATCGCGAATATCAATACCCCGAACTACCATGCCAAAAGGGTCCAGTTCGAAGACGCCCTCGCGGCTTCGGTGAGCGCCGGGAATGGTTACGCTGCACCCACGGTGTCAACGTCCCAGGAACCCACCCAGCTCAACGGCAACAACGTGAACCTGGACACCGAGACCCTCTCCAACGTGGACACTGTGCTGCGGTACCAGTTCGCGGCCCGGGCCGTCGGAGACGAATTCACCGCGATCCGCACGGCCTTGAGGACCAGCTGATGACCTTCGATGCGATCGGGATTGCCGGTTCCGCCCTGACTGTCCACCGCAAATGGCTCGATGCCGTCTCGGACAACCTGGCCAACATCAACGACGTGTCCCGCACCAGCGGCAGGGCTTTCCAAGCCCGCTACGTCGAAGCCGCCGAGGGCAGCGACGGAAACGGCGTGTACGTCAAGAGCACCCCCCAAGGCAGCGCAACCGGCAGGCTCGTGTACCAACCGGACCATCCGCTGGCTGACGCCCAGGGCTATGTCCGTTACCCGGACATCGACCTCTCCGAACAGATGGGTGCCCTGATTGTGGCGCAACGCGGCTACCAGGCCAACGCCCAAGTGGTTGACCGCGCCCGTGAGACGTACCAGGCAGCGCTCGAGATAGGAAAATCCTGATGGCTTTGGACCCGATCGGCGCAATTCAAGGTGGCGGAGGACTTTCGGTGCAGGGCGTCAGCGGCACCGGCTACCTAGGCACAAACAACGTAAGCGGAGCCGCCGGAACATCGGACGGCAATGACTTTGCGACCGCTCTGACCGGTGCCGTGGACAACCTCCAGTCCCTGCAATCGGCGTCGAACCAGCTGGCAGTGTCCGCGGTGACGGGCAACCTTGACGACATCCACAAGGCGACGATCGCTGCCACGCGCGCCCAGATCACCATGGAGCTTGTCTCCACGGTACGGAACAAGGGCGTTGACGCGTTCAACGAGATCATGAGGATGCAGGCCTGATGCCTCCACAGATTGCCGCCTTCTTCCGCAAGATGGGCGATGGATTCAAGGGATTCACCGCCGGGCAGCGCACCATCGCCATCATCGGCATCGCTGTCCTGGTGCTCGGCGGGGTGGCCCTGTCAGCATGGTTGGGCAAGCCGTCCTACTCGCCGCTGTTCTCCGGACTGAAGGACACGGACGCCAACGGGATCGTGGAGCAGCTGCGTAAGGACAACGTCCCGTACGAGCTCAGCAACGGCGGTTCCACCATCCTGGTTCCCGACGACAAGGTCAACGACGAACGGCTGAAAGCGGCCGCAGCGGGCCTTCCTGCGGCCGCAGCCACGGGCTATTCACTGCTCGACAAGCTCGGCGTGACCTCCTCCGAGTTCCAGCAGTCGGTGACGTACAAGCGCGCGCTCGAGGGCGAACTCGCCACCACCATCCAGGCCATGGACGGAGTGAAGACAGCAGCCGTGCAGCTCGCCATTCCCGCAAAAACAGTGTTCGTGGACAAGGCTCCGGACGCCACGGCATCCGTGTTCGTGGAAACGCAGCCGGGCATCACCCTGTCTGCCGATAAGGTCCAGGCGATCGTGCACTTGACCTCCGCCGCGATCGAAAACCTGAAGCCAACTAACGTGACCGTGGTGGATTCCCAAGGCAACGTCCTCTCCACAGTGGGAGGGGGAGCCACCGGCTCCTCGTCCAAGCAAGCCGCCGACTACCAACAGCGCACCTCCGATTCGGTGAAGGCAGTCCTGGACAGGGTAGTGGGACCGGGCAACGCCACCGTAGCCGTCGCGGCCGACGTGACCGCGGAGTCCGCGCAGCAGCGCAGCGAGACGTTCTCCACGGCCAAGGACGCCGCTCCGCTGAGCGAGACCACCAAGACCGAGAAGTACACGGGAACCGGCGGCGGCGCCTCCGGTGTCCTTGGCCCGGACAACATTGCCGTGCCGGGCGGCACCAACGGTAACGGAACGTTCGATTCCAGCGACACCACCAAGAACAACGCCGTCAACAAGGTCACGGAAGACCGCACCATTCCGCAAGGAGCCGTGAAACGCCAGACTATCTCCGTCGCCATCAACCAGGCCGCGGCGGCCGGACTCAACGTCAACTCCGTCAAGGCCCTCGTCACTTCCGCGGCAGGCGTCGATCCCGCCCGCGGCGACGTGGTGACGGTCGAAGTGCTGCCCTTCAGTACTTCGGCCGCAGACGCAGCGGCCCAGGCATTGGGCGCGGCCAAAGCACAAGCCGACGCCAAGCAGCAGTCGGATTTGATGAACACGCTCATCCTGGCGGGCAGCATCCTGCTGGCAGTTGTAGCGCTGATTGTGCTCGTGCTGATCCTCTTGCGCCGCAGGCAGCGCCGCGAACCGGTTGACCTTGGCGAACGCCTTGACTACGAGATGCTGCCGCAAGCCGTCTCCACCCCGGCACTCGAAGGACCACCAGCCACCTCGGCGATCGAACTGCCGCCTGCACATCCGGTTCCGGCGTTGCCGATGCCTGCGTTGCCTATACCTGGCGCCGAAGCGCTCGACGGCGAGCGGCGGCTGGCCCAGATTGAAGCCATGGTTGCAGAGAACCCGGCCCGGACCGCCGACTACCTGCGCGGGCTCATGGATGATAGGCAAGCGGTATGAGGGCAGGGGAGTTGGAAGCAGGCGTCCTGACCGGCCCGCAGAAGGTGGCCGTGGTGCTGATGCAGATGAGCCCTGCCAGCGCCGCCTCCGTCATGACCCAGTTCTCCGAGTCCGAGGCCGAGGACGTCGCCGCCGAGATCGTGCGCTTGCGCCGCGTCTCCCCATCAGTGGCGGACCTCGTCATGACCGAGTTCCACGACCTTGCAGTCAGCGGACGCCGCACGGCCCGCGGGGGCCAGGAATTCGCCGTCGGGCTCCTGGAAGCGTCCTTCGGTGCGGACAAAGCGGCCGGTTTCATGGACCGTCTCGCGTCCACGATGGCCGGGAAGTCCTTCGAATTCCTGGAAATGATGGATTCGGGGCAGCTTCTGGCCCTGATCGACGGCGAGATGCCGCAGACCATTGCCTTGATCCTGGCGCATTTGCGGCCGGGCAAGGCTTCCGCGGTCATGGCCGGCTTGGGCGATGTGCAGCGGAGCGAGGTGGCCCGATGCATCGCCACGATGGGGATGGCTTCGCCGGAGGCCGTGGGCATCGTGGCCGAGACCCTCAAGGTTCGTGCCGGAGCCGTCATGTCGCAAAGGAAGTCGAGCGAGATTGTCGGCGGCATCCAGCCTCTCGTTGACATCATCAACCGCTCCGACGTCAACACCGAGCGCTCCGTCCTGGAAGGCTTGGAAACCCTGGATCCGGAGCTGGCCACGGAAGTGCGCGCCCGGATGCTGACTTTCGTGGACATCGTGAAATTGGAACGCCGCGACATCCAGCAGATCCTTCGTGGCGTCAATGCCGAAGTGCTCGCTGTCGCCATGAAGGGTGCCCCTGCCGCAGTGCTCGAGGCCGTGCGCACCAACGTGTCCGGGCGCAACCTCGAAATCCTGGAAGCCGAGATGGCTTCCGCCGGACCGGTGCGCGCCTCCCAGGTTGAAGAGGCCCGGGCCGAGATTGTCCGTTCCATCCGTGAGTTGGAAGCCGACGGCGCCATCGTGGTCCGGCGCGGCGAAGAAGACGACTATGTCTACTGAGGCTGGGCTCCAGAGGGTGGTCTTCCCGGACATCCAGCCGGCCTCGAGGTTACGCAAGGAGGACCGGGGGTACACCCAAGGACACGCGGCAGGTTACGCGGCCGGGATCCAGGCCGCGGCCGTGGAACAACGCCGTCTGCGCGAACAGTTTCAAGGCGAACACCGCGCAATGCTCGACGCCGGGCGGCTGGTTGTGGCGCAAGCTGTCCGCGTGCTCGAAGCTGCCGCCGCCGCATCCCGGCAGCGCAGCGGCGCTGTATTGGAGGAAGCGCAGGACGTGTTGGCGGCCAGCGCGATGGAGCTTGCCGAAGCCATCCTGGGCTACGAACTCAACGACGGCGGGAACACCGCCCGCGCCGCGCTGGCCCGCGCCCTCAGCACCGCGTCCGGCGCGGAAACCGTGACTTCCGTCCGGCTCCACCCGGCGGACCTGGCCGCGCTGGACGCCGTCGACGTCGGGAACATAGCCGGCGTCGAACTTAAGGCCGATCCCACCTTGAACCCCGGCGATGCGATCGCGGAATTTCCGCAGGGCTGGCTCGACGCCCGGCTCGGCACCGCTTTGGACAGGACCAAAGCAGCGCTGCTGGGGAACGACGCATGAGCACTACGGGATACCGGCCGCACGCAAGGCGCTTCCGCGCAGCCCTCGCCGCCGCGGCACCGCAGCGCGTGGGCACCGTGACGTCCGTGCTCGGCCTTGGACTGGAGGTCTCCGGGCTGGACTGTGCGGTGGGAGACCTGGTGACCGTGGGCGAGGCTCCGGGGCTCGACGCCGAAGTGGTCGCCTCGGTCAGTGGCGTGGTGCGCTGCATGCCGCTGGGACGGTTGACCGGAGTGGCCGCGGGTGACCCGGCACGCTCCAAGGGCGCTCCAATCCTGGTCCCCACCGGCCGTGGCCTCTTCGGGCGGGTACTCGATGGGCTCGGGCGTCCGATCGACGGCAAAGGTCCGTTGCCCGCCAGTCCCATGGTCCCTTTGGACAACGAAGCGCCGCCGGCCATGCACCGCGCCCGGGTTGACACTCCGCTGCAGACCGGCGTCCGCGTCCTGGACACCATGGCAACGCTCGGCCGCGGCCAGCGCATGGGGTTGTTCGCGGGCTCGGGGGTCGGCAAGTCCTCGTTGCTGTCCATGATCGCCCGGGGCACGGACGCCGAAGTATCGGTGATTGCCTTGGTGGGGGAGCGCGGACGTGAAGTGCGCGAGTTCCTGGAAGACGACCTCGGGCCTGAAGGCCTGGCTCGTTCAGTGGTGGTTGTGGCGACGTCCGACGAGCCTGCCCTGATGCGCATGCGCGCCGCCGTCACGGCCACCCGGATTGCCGAATCGTTCCGCGAAGCCGGCCAGGACGTGGTCCTCATGATGGATTCGCTGACGCGCGTGGCCATGGCCCAGCGCGAAATCGGCCTGTCCGCCGGTGAGCCGCCGGCTACCCGCGGCTACCCGCCGTCGACCTTTTCCGTGCTGGCCCGGCTCCTGGAACGCGCCGGCACCGCTGAAACCGGATCCGTGACCGGCATCTACACGGTGCTGGTGGACGGCGACGACCACAACGAACCGATCGCCGACGCCGCCCGCTCGATCCTCGACGGACACGTGGTCCTGGACCGGAAGCTCGCCGTCACGGGGCATTTTCCCTCGGTGGACGTGCTTGGTTCCGTGTCCCGTGTGGCCTCCAAGGTCAACTCCGGTGATCGCACGGCGCTCGCGGCCTCCCTGCGCAGGGTCCTTGCCGCGCGGCGCAGCGCCCAGGACCTGATCGACGTCGGCGCCTACCACCGCGGCAGCAATCCCTTGGTGGACGCGGCACTGGACCACGAAGCCGCCATCAACGGGTTCCTGCAGCAAAGCATGGACGAATCCACTCCCTACAGCGAGTCCTGGCCGGAACTCTTCCGCCTCTCAGCAAGCCTCGAAGGAGCCGCGTGAACCGTCAATTCTCCCTGGCCGGGCTGTTGCGCCTGCGCCAGACGCAGCAGGACGCCGCCGCCAGTGGACTGGCCCGCGCCAACTCCCGGTCCGCATCCTTGCGATCCCGGCGTGCTACAGCCCGCGAGGAACTGGCCGAGTCCGCCGGAGACGCCGGAAGCTCCGCGTCTCTCCTGGCCATCGCGGCGGCCCGTGCTTCCGCGCAGAGCATGTTGGCCGAGCTTGACGCCCTGGCCGCCAGTGCGGAGGCTGAAGCCGCCGAGGCCCGCGCGGAATACACCGAAGCCAAACGCCGCGCGGTAGGGCTCGAGAAGCTCGAAACCCGCCACGGCGCCGCGTTCGAGGCTTCCGCGCTCCGTGCCGAGCAAGGCGTTCTGGACGAAATAGCGTCTTCCGCGTGGCATCGGAAGGCCACCTCGTGAGCATGACCGAGGCCATCGGGCGCATCCAAAGCATCCAGTCGATGTTGCAGCAATTGAGCCAAGGCGTCCTCCCGCAGGCATCTTCCGCGGGCACCACCGCTTCCACCGGGACCCGGGCCCCCTCCGGGGGCGCGGCTAGTTCGACGGACTCGGCATCCTTCGCTCAAGCGCTGAGCTCCGCCGTCGGGGGCTCGGGCGCGCTTTCGGGTGTCATTACAGGCATGGCCACCGGCGCTATGACGGGCGATGCCGTGGCGGCCGACGCCAAGAAATACGTGGGTGTGCCCTATGTTTGGGGCGGCACGAACCCGGCGGTGGGCATGGATTGCTCCGGCTTCGTGCAGCGCGTCTTCAAGGACCTCGGCGTCGACCTGCCGCGCGTCGTCAGCGACCAGATGCGGCAAGGCACCCCCGTGGCGTCCTTGGCCCAGGCCAAGCCCGGCGACCTGCTGGTCAGTTTCGGCGGCGAACACATTTCCATCTACCTCGGCAACGGCAAAGCGATCGACGCGCCCGTCCCCGGCCAGACCATCCAGATCCGCGATGCGTGGGAACAGCAGTCCAATCTGACCGCCATCCGCCGGATTGTCCCCGCGGGAGGCTCGTGATGCAGTTGCCTTCCGCCGGTGTGGCTGCTCCGCGTCCGGTTGTTCCCGGATCTTCGCCTGTGCCGCAGCCCGGCGCCGCCGCCGGCTTTGAGGCCGTGATGAACGGCCTGCTGGCGTCCGGCTCGAAGACCTCCGATGGGACCGCACAACAAGCGCCCGACGGCGGAGCGCAAGGAAAGCCTGCCGCCGACGGTTCCGGGACGGCCGCCCGAGCCGCCAAACCGGAAGCGTCGAAGGGCGCCAAGGACACGGTTGATGCGGCGGGTTCGCCTGGTGCGCCAGGCGCTGTTGTTGCGGGTGGGGCCGCTGTTGCGGGCGGACTCGCGATGGCCGTTGTCGCTCCGGGGACCGCTGCTCCGCAGGCGAGCAGGTCGGGCAATGCTGTACCGGTTAAGGACGCTACGGCACCGGCCAAAGCGATTGCAGGAACGTCGGCAGCTGCAAGTCTTATAGGTGGGATGCCCGCCCCCACTGTGCCGGTAGCGCCGCCGCTCGGGAGCCCTGGCCAAAGTCCAACCCAGCCTGGTTCGGCCCCGAGCAACCCGCTGCCCGCCGGCCCGCAGCCTGCTGGCACCCTGCCGCCCAGCCCTATCCCCGGTAACTCGTCGCCTACCAACCCGCTGCCCGCCAACCCCGTACCCGGGGTCAGCATGGCCGCAGTCCCGGCACGCGAGTCGGGCACCGCCGTCGTACTTCCCGTGGGGAAACCCGCGACGCAGCGGGACACTCAAGCCGCCGCGGCACCCGGGCTTCCCACGGGGATTCAGGCAGGAATTCCGGTGATGGGGCAGCCAGCGTCGCCACTCCAGCAGGCCTCTTCGACAGCCGTCCCAGGCATGGTGACGCCCACGTTCCAAGCAGATCCGGCGAAACTGTTGCCTCAAGTGTCCGGACCGTTGTTCTCCCTTGCCTCGGCGGAGCCTGGCTCGCACGTGATGACCTTGAAGCTGTCGCCGGAAGACCTCGGTCCGCTGACCGTCCGGGCGCATATCGAGGGCGCTGGGGTGCGGATCGAATTATTCGCCCCCGGAGAAGCCGGCCGTGAAGCAGTGCGCAGCATCCTGCCGGAACTGCGGCGCGGACTCGGGGAATCAGGTTTCGGCGCCAGCCTCGACCTGTCCGAACACAACGCTCCGGCCGACGCCGGGGCGGGCGGCTCGGACCCCCGGGACCGTCGCCCGGCGGAGAGCCCGGCCTTCCCACGGAGCAGCGACGGCGACACGGTTCGCTTGCCGCGGACCGCCGTCGTACTTCCCCGAAGCATTACCAGCAGCCTGGACATTCTCGTCTGATGAAGGAGAGCCAATAGTGACCATCCAAGCCATCGCGGCAAGCAGCGGAGTCCAGTCTGGAACCACCGCTGGAACTACCGCGGCCAAACCCGCGCAGACCATGGACTCGAGCATGTTCATGTCCCTCCTGGTGACTCAACTTAAGAACCAGGACCCGAGCGCCCCCATGGACACCAACCAGATGATGAGCCAGACCGTCCAGCTGTCCATGATGGAGAAAATGACGGAGCTCACCGCCGACGCCAAAGAGAGCTTTTCCCTGCAGATGCGCAGTGCCGCGGCACAGATCATCGGGCACAACGTCAGCTATGCGCTCGCGGACGGGACGAAGGGCTCCGGCGTCGCGAGTTCGGTTTCCTTTGCGGCCGGAACCCCCACTGTGGCGGTCGGGGGAGTGAACGTTCCGCTCGATTCGATCAGCGGGATGACCGCCGCCGCCACTCCAACCGCCTGACTCAAGCCTCCCTAAACCACCCCGAAGAAAGGCAACACCATGCTTCGTTCGCTGTACTCCGGAATCTCCGGCCTCCGCGCCCACCAGGCCATGCTGGACGTCACGGGAAACAACATCGCCAACGTGAACACGGCCGGCTTCAAGGCTTCCTCCACCCAGTTCCAGGACACACTCTCGCAGATGACCCAAGGCGGCGGCGCCCCGCAGGCTGAAACCGGTGGCACCAACCCCGCCCAGATCGGCCTGGGCGTGCGTGTGGCGGGAATCAGCACCAACTTCAGCCAGGGTTCATCGCAGAACACCGGGCGAGCCACCGACATGATGATCTCCGGCGACGGGTTCTTCATCACCAGCAAGGCCGGCCAGCAGCTTTACACTCGCGCCGGCGCCTTCGACATGGACGCGGCCGGCCGTCTCGTGAGCCCCGACGGCGGCATCCTGCAGGGCTGGTCCGCCGCCAATGGTGCGGTGAACCTGGGAGGTCCCGTTGGCCCGATCGCCCTGTCGCCCAACACAACGGCCGCGGCTGTCGCCACCACAAGGGCCTCGCTCGACGGGAACCTGCCGTCCGACGCAGCCGCGGGGACCAGCGTGGAGCGCCAGCTCAAGGTGTACGACGCCGACGGCGCCTCCCGCAGCCTGAACTTGACGTTCAGCCGGTCCGCGGCTGGCTGGGATGTGGCCGGGGCAGATGCCAACGGCGCCACAGGCAACTCGACGCTCACGTTCGCGAACGGTGCGCTGACCTCGGGCGGTGCCATGACGGTCGGCGGCATCACAGTGGACATGTCCACTGTTACCGGCTTCGCGGCCATGAGCACACTTACAGTCGGCAGCCAGAACGGATCCGCGGCAGGAAAACTGGAGTCCTTCACCCTCGGCGGCGACGGCTCGCTCATCGGCTCGTTCAGCAATGGTGCCAAGCAGGTTCTGGCACGCGTTGCCCTCGCCCGCTTCACCAACCCCGGCGGCCTTGAGAAAGCCGGTAGCTCGACATACGTGGCCACCGCCAACTCCGGCACGGCCCAATTGGGCGCCCCCGGCGACGCAGGACTCGGTACCTTGACCGCGGGGGCCCTTGAAATGTCCAACGTGGACCTCTCCCAGGAATTCACCAACCTGATCGTGGCCCAGCGCGGCTTCCAGGCGAACGCCCGCATCATCACGACGTCGGACGAGGTCCTGCAGGAGCTGACGAACCTGAAGCACTAGTGACGCTGCCCGTTCACAGACAGAAGGGTGGCCGGCATCCTTGGACGCCGGCCACCCTTCAGGCAATTACTGCTTTTTAGAGTCCGGCGACCCCGTTCGGAGTGCCGACCCCCGTGGGCCCGTCCCATCCGGTGCCGGAGAGGCACCATTGGCTCGTGGAGCAAGTGCCCGTTGAACCCGAGGCAACGTCATTGAATGTCCCGGAGTTTGTGTACGGGAGAGAGTTGGCCAGCGCCGTGGAGCTGCCGGAGTTGCCGGAAAGCGCATACATGGCCGCGATCAGGGGTGAGGAAAGGCTAGTGCCTCCGTACTGTGCCCATGACGAGGTGGTGCTGCTGCTCGGTGCGAACACCGCCAATCCGGTCTGCGGATCCGCGACGGCGGCGACGTCTGCAGAGGCGCGCTTGCCGCACCCCGTGCCGAAGTTGGCAGCCGCAGGCAGCGCGGCATTGACACTTGAGCATCCGGATCCCGAGCCGGACCATGCGGACTCGCCCCACCCGCGTGTACTGGTGTTCTTGACCAACGATGTGCCTCCCACAGCGGTGACATAACTCGAGGAAGCGGGGTAGGACGAGCCGGAGTACCCGTTGTCACCGGTTGATGCTGTCACGGCGATGCCCGGGTGGTTGTAGTACGCGCCGTAGGTGGAGTCCGCCGAATCCCCGCCGCCGTAGCTGTTGGAAATCGCGACGACCCCTGGCTGTTTGGCGGCCGTTGCCACGGCTGTACCGAGATTGGTGATGCTGGCTGTTGTCGCTTGCACAACGAGGATCTTGCAGTCCGGGCAGGCTGCCGAGACGGCTTCGACGTCGAGGGCGGTTTCGTCGGCCCAGCCGGAATTGAACCTGGGAAGCTTGTTGCCGCCGTTTTGGTTCATGATGGTGAGGCAGCCGTTGTTGACCGTGCATGCCGGAAGGCCGAACTGTGAGCGGTAAACGCCGAGATCGCGTTCAAGGTTCGGATAGCCATAGGCGTCCACGATTGCGACGGTTCGGCCGCCGGACGTCAGGCCTGTGATGTTGTAGGCGCTCTGTATATCCGCAGGGGTCTTGCCGGTGGCGGGCGGAGCGCTCGAAGCGGGCTTGGCTTGTCCTCCCTGCGACAGCGCCTTGGCCGGGGTCGTAGAATCATCGACGTACTTGAGCGCAAAACACGACGCAATGCCGGCTGGGACATCGGCGCAGACCCTCTCCGCATGCCAATTTGCGGACGGAGATGGTTGGGCGACCGCCGCCGGCGCCGTCGCTGAGAGTGCACTCAGCAATAGCAACAACGCCCCGGAAACGCTAAGAATCTTCTTCACGAAACCTCCCTGAGGATCAATAAGATCCGAGTTGACAGAACGGTCAACTTGGCGTGACAAGCTTCGCACCAAACGCCACTCTTGTCACCCACGTCACATCCACCCCCGCGGTCTCATGAGCCACCACGGATCGGAGATTCATCGTTGGATTACCGGGGGTTCCGGCTCACCTCATCGACCGGCTGAGGCCGTCAAGGATGAGGTTCAGCCCGAAGTCGAACTCATCCCCGAAGTCGTAGCCGGGTTTGAGGACGTGTTCGGTGGCGATCTCCATCATGTGGGGATATTGCCCGGTCGAAAAACGCTCAACGATCGGCGCTGTGACCTCGGAGGCGGTGTCCCGGCCGTCAAAGGGCAGTGCGGCTTCCTGGAGCGCGAATCCGTAGATGTAACTGTCGAGCAGGGCATAGGCATGGGCTGTCATTTGAACGGAAAAACCTGCTGCTCGCAAAGTCGCCAGCGTCGCTTCGTGGTGGCGCAGGTTCGCTTCGCCTGGGGAAGAACGGCTTTCCAGCAGCCCTACCGCCCATGGATGGCGTTTGAGCGCGCTGCGCACCGCGTGGGCCCGCCGGTACATTTCCTCCCGCCAGTCGCCCGCGGGGGAGGGAGGCGCGATTTCGCTGAAGACCATGTCCACGATGCCGTCCAGGATCTCATCCTTATTGGCCACGTAGTAGTAGAGCGACATGGGCTTGGTTCCCATGCTCTGGGCGAGCGAGCGGATGGTCAGCGCTGCGATTCCCGACTCGTCAGCGAGATCCACGGCGCAGCCCAGCACCCTTTCGCGGCTCAGTGGAAGGCGCCGTTGGGGGAGGGGCTGTGCAGTATCCGGCATCGGGATTCCTCGGGCTCTAGTTAGTACAGCACTCGAGCGACTTAGTACAGCACTCTAGCGGTTTAGTACATTGTACGATAATCTTTTTAGTACAGCGTACGAAAAAGTCGTCACGCATCCAGATTGCTTGGAAAGGAACGGCCATGACCTATGGTCAGCAAGCTGCGGAGACTCCGATTTCGGCCGGCTCGCCCGCGCCGGAGATCACAATGCCGACCATGATGCGGGCCATCGTGCAGGAGGTTTATGGCTCAGCCGACGTCCTGCACCTGGAGCAGATCCCCAAGCCGAACATCGCCGAGAACGAGGTGCTGGTCCGGGTCCACGCTGCGGGCCTGGACCGTGGGACCTGGCATGTAACCCGGGGCCTGCCCTACGCACTGCGCCTGGCCTTCGGCGTCCGCGCCCCCAAAAACCCTGTACCGGGGCTGGACTTGGCCGGCACGGTCGTGATGGTCGGAGCGGCAGTGACCCGATTCGCCGTCGGGGACCAGGTCTTCGGGGTCGGAAAAGGCTCCTTCGCCGAGTATGCGGCGGCCCGCGAAAGCCAGCTCGCGCTCAAACCGGCGAACATCGGTTTCGAACAGGCCTCGGTGGTCCCGGTTTCCGCCTGCACTGCGCTGCAGGCCCTCCGCGCCGCGGGCCAGATAACGCCGGGACAGAAGGTGCTGATCCTTGGCGCCTCGGGTGGAGTGGGAAGCTACGCTGTTCAGCTCGCCAAAGCAGCCGGGGCCGAGGTCACGGGTGTTTGCAGTGCCGTCAAAATGGACCTGGTGCGCTCGCTCGGCGCCGATCACGTCCTCGACTACGCCAAGCAGGACTTCGCCGACGGCCCTGAACACTACGATCTGATCCTGGATATCGCCGGGAACCCTACCCTGGCACGCCTTCGCAAGGCGCTCACTCCTACCGGCACGGCCGTTATCACCGGCGGCGAAGAAGGCGGCTCCTGGACGGGCAGCATCGACAGGCAATTCCGGGCCCTGGCGCTGTCCCCATTCATCAGCCAGCGGTTCACCATGGTCATGGCCACGCAGGGCGCTGCAGACCTCGAACACCTGGCCGGGCTCATCCACGCCGGAGCCCTCACCCCGACCGTTGACCGCAGCTATCCGCTGGAGCAGGTTCCGGACGCCATGCGCTATTTCGACGCCGGCAAAGTGCGGGGAAAAGTCGCGATCACCATCTGAGAAGCCCGAGGCCACTGAAACAGGCACTGGCAGTACACGGTATAACAGGCACTCCCACGCGGACGCGGGGACTGGTTTTCTTGAATCAGTCCCCGTTTCCCAGCTTGGAAGGCCACCATGTCCGTGACTACCGTCAAATCCCTTCCGCAGGCCGTCGCCCGTCCGCGCGCATCTCTGGCGGTTGCCATGCTGGGATTCTTCGTGGTCGCCTTGGCTGCCGGACCGGTGCTCGGGGGCATCCTGACGCAACTGGACTGGAGGCTGATCTTCTTCGTCAATCTTCCGGTGGGAGTCGCCGCCCTACTCATACTCTCCCGTGTGGCTCCATCGCCGCGACGCCCGATGCCTTTTGACTGGCTGGGGCAGATCACGGCGGTCGTCACGCTGGCGAGCCTGGCGTACGGGATCATCGAAGGCGCGGAGCTCGGCTACGGAAGCCCCCAAATCCTGTTGACGTTCGCTATCTGTGTCGCATCGGCAGCCGTCTTCGTGGCCGCACAAGCACGGGGCAAGAACCGGATGATCCCGCTCGACTTGTTCCGTTCACGCACGGTCTCGACAGCCCTGATTATCGCCGGGGTCACCATGGCGGCGTTCTACGGCGTGGTCTTCCTCCAGAGCCTTTATTTCCAGGGTTGCGCATCAGCCTCGGTACCACGGCCCTTCTCCTCCTCGTCCTTGTAGCGGTGGCCCTGCCGCTTCGGCACACGAAACAATCACGGCACTAGCGAAAGGAAGCCACGATGAAACTCATACCCCCTACCCCCACGGCCAAAGCCCCGACGGAGAGGTTCACGGGAGACGTCTACCTCAACTCCCTCCACAACGGCGAGGCGCCCTCGCGCCTCGTGGCAGCCATGGTGCGTTTCACTCCCGGAGCCCGTACGAACTGGCATTCGCACCCCGTTGGCCAGACCCTGCACTGCACCGACGGCATCGGGTTCGTTGCCACCCGGGACGGCGGCGTGATCCTCATGCGCGCAGGAGACACGGTCCACACGCCGCCCGGCGAGGAACACTGGCACGGCGCCACCCAGGACAACATGATGTGCCACCTGGCTTTGGTGGAGCGCGACAACGGGGAGAGCGCCACGTGGCTTGAACCCGTCAGCGAGCAGGACTACCAAGCCGCGCACGCCCAAATCAGCCGATAACCCCCATCCAAGCGAAGGAAACCCATGAACACCGTCACCCTTAACAACGGCGTCGAAATGCCAATCCTCGGCTTCGGCGTCTTCCAGATCCCGGACGAGGAAACCCAGGCCGCGGTGGAAGCCGCCCTCGACGCCGGTTACCGTCACCTGGACACTGCCGCTTCTTACGGAAACGAGGCCGCCGTCGGGGCTGCGATCAAGGCGAGTGGCCTCGCCCGCGACGAACTCTTCATCACCACCAAGCTCTGGATCCAGCACGCCCCCACGGGCAGCGTCCAGGACGACACCAAGCGCGCCTTCGACAACTCACTGAACCGCCTCGGACTCGACTACGTCGACCTGTACCTGATCCACCAGCCCCTCGGGGACTACTACAGCGAGTGGCGCGCCATGCAGGACATCAACAAGGCCGGTCTCGCCCGCGCGATCGGGGTCTCCAATTTCCACCTCGACCGGCTGGTGGACCTCATCGACCACAACGAGATCGTCCCGGCCGTCAACCAGATCGAGACCCACCCCTTCCACCAGCGCGCCGCCGACCAAGCAATGATGAGCGAACGCGGCGTCCAAATCGAGTCCTGGGGACCATTCGCCGAAGGCAAGAACAACCTGTTCACCAACCCGCTTCTCAGCGCCATCGCCGAAGCCCACGGCAAGTCCGTCGCCCAAGTGGTTCTCCGCTGGCTCATCCAGCGCGACGTCGTCGTCATCCCCAAGTCAGTCCGGCCGGAACGCATGGTCCAGAACCTCGACGTCTTCGACTTCACCCTCACGGACGAGCAGATGAGCCAGATCGCCACCCTGGACACCGGAGCTAGCCTCTTCTTCGACCACCGCGACCCGGCCATGGTCAGCTGGCTCGGCGGACGCAGGATCAACTGATCCCACGCTGGGTTACCGCCCTGCCCTCGTCCAGCAAACTTGCAGCTTCTGTCCGGTTTCCGCACTGTGTTCCGGTCCTATCCTGAGGGGGTGGAGCAGAACACGGAGTCTGGGAGTGGCGAGCGGGAAGACCGCGAGCCCCACTTCAGGGTGAGCCGGCGCGGGTTCCTTACGGGGGCGGGGATGGCAGGCGCGGGATTGCTCGCCGGCCTCGGCATCGCCAGGACGGGCGTGTTGCCCGGGGGAACGGCCGCGGTCAGCGCTGCTACCCCGACGCCGGCAGCGTCACCCTCGCCGTCGCCGAGCAACACGGCTTCCGTACCTTCGATCCGTAGCTTCGTTTCCACCGCTTTGACCGCAGCACGCGTTGCCAGCTGGGCTACCGGGCCCACAGGTGCGGGCCTCCTGTTCGTGGGGCCGATGGGCCACGGCACCAACGGGCTGATCATGGACAACCACGGGGAACCGATATGGATGGAACCGACCGGTTCCGGCGTGACGGACCTTCGCGTTCAAGCCTTCGAAGGCCAAGCGGTGCTGACTTATTGGACTGGAATCGGAACCGGCGGACACGGAGCGGGAAAGGGCGTCGTCAAGGACGCCCACTACCGCACCGTGGCCGAAGTCAACACAGGCAACGGGCTGCAAGCGGATCTGCACGAGTTCACCATCACCCCTGCCGGGACGGCGTTGATGATCTCCTACCCAACAGTCCAGCACGACCTGACATCTGTGGGCGGACCCGCACAGGGCTACATGTTTGATTGCCATGTCCAGGAAGTCGGCATCCGTTCCGGAAAAGTCCTCTTCGATTGGACGGCCTCGGACCACATCGACCTGGCTGAGTCCTATGTGCGCCCGTCGGATAACCCCAAGGCCGACGGCTCCGACGCCACGAAAGCGTTCGATCCCTTCCACCTCAATTCCGTGGACGAGAGCGGAGACGCGCTCCTCGTTTCATCCCGCCACACGCACACCGCCTATTTGATCGGCCGTTCGGACGGGAAGATCCGCTGGCGTTTGGGCGGGAAACGCAGCGACTTCTCGATGACTCCGGAATCCGTCTTCGCTTGGCAGCATGATGTTCGACGCCGGCCCAACGGGATCATCAGCATGTTCGACAACCACTACAACCAGGGCACCACCGGGACATCGCGCGGGCTGCTCCTCGCCGTCGACGAAAAGGCGCGCACCGCCGTCGTCAAGCAGGAGTTCAGCAGGGGCGGCCACCGGGGCGACGCCGAAGGGAACCTGCAGTTCCTCGATAACGGGCACGTCCTTGTGGGCTGGGGAGCGGACCCCGCCGCCACCGAATTCACCCCGGATG
Source organism: Arthrobacter sp. NPDC058127 (assembly GCF_042884555.1). Taxonomy (NCBI): domain Bacteria; kingdom Bacillati; phylum Actinomycetota; class Actinomycetes; order Micrococcales; family Micrococcaceae; genus Arthrobacter; species Arthrobacter sp. NPDC058127. The sequence goes on from NZ_JBHVTT010000007.1 coordinate 174,097, forward strand.
GGAAAGCGGTATTCGAGGCGACCGGAATCGGCGACGCCTCCTACCGCACCTACCGCTCGCCGTGGACAGGCCGCCCGGACACCGTCCCCGACCTGGCCGCGGTCCCGGGCAACGGGTCCACGATGCAGCTCCACACCAGCTGGAATGGCGCAACCGAGGTCGCCAAATGGAGGTTCCTCACCGGAACCGGCCCCGGTTCACTGTCCGAGGCAGTTACGGTTCCGCGCCGCGGCTTTGAAACGTCGACGGCGGTGGCCGCCGCGCCGAGGGCCGCCGTCGAGGCTTTGGATAAATCCGGCAACGTTTTGGCGACGCCCACGGTCATCGCCACTGCCTGAGTCTTGTCGAACCGCGTTACGGCGGCGGAGCTACGGAAGCAGGTGTTCGTGCGCGGCCGCCTCGAGGGCGTCGGCCTCTTCCTTGGCCATGCGGGTCTCTGCCTCGACGTCGATACGCCGGGTCATCAGCCAATACAGCCCGGCGGAGACCGGGAGCCCGATAAACAGCGAGATGTCGGCGCCGTCGATCGCGTGGGCTATGAACCCGACGAAGAGCTTACCGGCGGAGAAGAAGGGGATCATCACCACAAAGCCGACGAGGTAGGAGATGATGCCGGGCCAGCCCCAGCGGCCGTAGATCCCATCCGGCTTGAAGATCTCAGCGATGGCGTAGTGGCCTTTGCGGACGATGAAGTAGTCGGTGAGGTTGACCGCTGTCCACGGAATGAAGAAGTACAGCACCAACAGCAGGAAGTCGTTGAAATTGGCGAGGAAGTCGGCCGACGCCAGGTTCGCCAGAACTACGGAAATGAGGGCGGTGATGGAGATCGTGATGATCCGGAGCCTCAGGGTTGGCCGGATCTGCCGGACGCTATCGATGGACGATATCAGGGTCAGCGATCCGCCGTACATGTTCAAGGCAGTCACTGACAGCAAGCCCAGGGCGGCGACGAACAACGCGATGCCACCGAATCCGCCGAAGAGCTGGTCGGCCGTGGATTTGATCGAGCCGATGGTTTCGAAGTTCTCACCGGCGGCCGCACCGATGTACGCGCCCAGGAACATTACCCAAATACCGCCGAGGGCGCTGCCCCAGAACGTCCACCGGAATGTGCCCCGTCCGCTGGAGGGCGGGAGGTAGCGGGAGTAGTCAGAGACGTAGATGGCCCAGGAGATCTGGTAGCCGGCCGCGACCCCTAGCTGGCCCAGGAACGGCACCAGATGGAAGTCAGCCAGGTTGTATGCGCCCGCGGGTATGGTCAGCTTGACGGCTGCAATGGTGAGCAACGCCAGCATGATGATGGTCAGGTAGGTCAGGTAGCGCTCAAAGGCGTGGATGAGGTCATAGCCGAACAAGGCAATGACGACGGCGATAATGGTGACCACCCAGAACCACAGGTTTTGGGACCCGAAGTTGATCGACTCCGAGATGGCTTGGCCGGCCAGGATGGTGTTGAAGATATTGAAGCCCGCGTACTGGAGGTAGGCAAAGAGCCAAACCAGCAGGGCACCGATGTAGCCGAACTGCGGCCGGGACTGGATCATCTGCGGCAAGCCGAGCTGGGGGCCCTGTGAGGAGTGCGCGGCCATGAACAGCGTGCCGACGAGTACCCCGATGGCGATCGCGAGCAGCGACCAGATCAAGTTGCCGCCGGTGGTGATGCTGATCAACCCCACTGCCAGGGTGGCGATCTGGGCATTGCTGACGAACCACAGCGGTCCGATGTGCGAGACCTTGCCGTGCCGCTCGTTCAAAGGAACATAGTCGATCGACCGGATCTCCAGCCCGCGGCCCGATCCTTTGTCCGTCGTAGTGCTCATGGCGTTTCTCCTTCGGAGCATCGGTGCTTCTTGACTTTGGTTTAGCACAGAGTGGGGCGGCCCAGAAGAGGTCGCGAGGTTACTAGGGGAGCCTGTGGTGCCGCCACGTGGGGAACTGGTCCCTGGCTGCCTGAACGGCATCCGGCGAGAGGTCCAGCGTTGCGGTGGCCGGCTCGGTGCCGAGGCTATGCAGGACAGTCCCGAGGGGATCAATGAGCATGCTGTAGCCGATGGACACCGGCGGAGTCTGGGAGACCGCCGCCACGTACACACCGTTCTCGATTGCCCGGGCCTTGGCCAAGGTGGCCCACTGCTCGGTCTTTGCAGTGCCGGGAACCCATGAAGAGCAGACGAGGAGCACCTCGGCGCCGGCATCGGCCAGGATGCGCGCCAACTCGGGGAAGCGCAGGTCGTAGCAGGTCATCAATCCGAAGGTCATGCCCCCGCAGGAAAAAGTGACAGGCAGTGGCTCCGGGGCGGGTCTGATGTATTCCGATTCGCGGAATCCTTGGCAGTCAAACAGGTGGATCTTCCGGTAGCTGGCAAGGCGGGACCCGTCAGGACCGATGGCCACCAAGGTGTTGAAGGCCCGGTCCGGTTCTCGGGATCCGTCCGCTTCTTTGGTTCGTCCCCCTCACCGGGCGCTTCCAGGAGGCCTGCGACGACGGCGATCCCGTAACGTGCCGCCGTCGCGTAGAGCTTGGAAGCCACCGGGCCGTAAATCGGTTCGGCCATGTCCACGAAGCTCTGGTCCACCCGGCTTTTCTCGTACGTCGAGTACTCCGGGAACACAATGAGGTCAGAGCCCTCGTGGGCCGCCCGGGCACAGTAGTCCGCGATGAGGTCGAGGTTGCGGCTGACGTCCGTGCCGGAATCGATCTGGGCTAAGGTGATGCGCACGCAGTCCTCATTTCTCCCCGTTTACTGTGTTCCGCCGTCATACCAGGGCGGCTTCTTTTTCTTCCATCACCATCTCCGGCGGCGCCTTCCGGAACCCCTTGGTGATGATGCCCAGTACTACGACGCCGACGCACAGCCAGATCAGCCCGAGCGTGATGGCATTCGAATCCAGCTGGGAGAGCAGGAACCCGTCGATAATGGCTCCCACCGCTGGCATGACCACGTAGAACAAGACGCTGAGCCGGTGCCCCGAGCGTCGTTGGCGCAGGTAGTAGGCAATGACCGAGATGTTGACGAGGGTGAAGGCCGTAAAGGCGCCAAAGTTGATGAACGACGTCGATGTGGCTACATCCAGGAACATGGCGATGAGTCCCACCGCGCCTGTAATGACCAGGTTGAACACCGGAGTGTGGAAGGACTTGTTCAGCGCCCCGAAGACTTTCTTCGGCAGGACTGAATCCCGGCCCATGGCGTAGAGCAAGCGTGAGGCGCTGGCCTGTGCCGCGAGCCCGGAGGCAAACTGGGACACCACGAGTCCGGCCAGGAAAACTGCGCCGAAGAACTGCCCGCCGATCTTCAGGGCAATGTCCGATGCCGCCGACGCCGAATCGTCGAAGACTCCGCCGGGGTGGATCAGCTGGGTGGTGTAGGAGACGACGACGAAGATCGCGCCGCCGATGAGTGCCACAAGCATGATCGCCTTCGGCACGGTCTTCTTCGGCTCGATGGTCTCCTCGGTGAGGGTGGACACCGCGTCAAAGCCCAGGAACGAGTACGCCGCGATGGCAGCTCCGGCGGTGATCTTGTCGAAGCTCGAGGTGTCGTTGAAGAAAGGAGCGGTGCTGACCAGGGCGCTCGCGCCGGAGGTCGAGACCAAGGTTCCAACGGACAGTGCAACGAACAGGACTATCACCAGAAGCTGAAATGCCATCAGCAGGTAGTTGGCCTTGTCCGCCACCTTCACGCCAACCACGTTGAGCAGCGTTGTGATCGCGATGAACGCGACAATCCAGACCCCGATGGGAATGGCCGGGAACTGCGCGGTGAGGTAGGAGCCCCCGATCAGCCAGATGACCATCGGCAGGAACAAGTAGTCCAACAGGACTGCCCAACCGGCCAGGAATCCGATCCGGGAATCGATGGAGCGGCGGATATAGGTGTAGGCGGAGCCGGCCACCGGATAGGCAACGGCCATGCGCCCGTAGCTCTGGGCCGTGAAGAGCATGGCGATCATGGCCACGAGATAGGCCGACGGCGATGCTCCGCCGGTGGTTTCGGCGATCACGCCGAAGATCGCCAGGACGATGAGCGGGGTCAGGTAGGCCAGCCCGAACAGGACCAGCGAGGGCAGTTTCAGGGCGCGCGTGAGGCTCGGTTGCGTTGTCACCGGTGGTTCCTTAGGAGTTGGTGGACTTAGGGGTCCACATGGTCGGGTCGATGCGGCCTTGGTAGACCGGCAGGTCAATGGGCGGCTCGCCGGGGCGGAATTGGGACCAGGGGCGGTTCAGGTTTTCGGTCCCGTGTTCGCGGACATGCTCGACGGCGGATAGGTCCAGTTCCGCGGCGAGAAGGGTGGGCGCGTCGTCGTCGGCCTCGGCTATGGTGTTCCCCTCGGGGTCGACGATCAGGCTGAGGCCTTTGCCGGTGGGTCCCGCGCAATTGACGCTGACCATGAAGACCTGGTTCACAATCGCGTTTGCCTTGGCGAGGACGAGTTCTTGCTTGCGGTCCGGCGTCGTGGTCTTAACGACGTTGAGGATCACTTCGGCGCCCATCCACGCCAACTGGCGGGTCACCTCGGGGAACCAGGCGTCGTAGCAAATGTTCAAGCCCACCGTGCCGATCCCTTCCAGGTGGACGGTTGTGAACCGGTCGCCGGGGTCGTAGGGCTCAAAGGGGCGCCAAGGAAAGACCTTGCGGTAGTAGCCGGCGAGCTCGCCTTCGGGGGAAAGGACCAACTGGGTATTGAACAATTGCCCCTCGGGGCCGCGCTCGCAGACGCTGCCCGGAACCAGCCAGATGCCCAAGTCCGCGGCTAGCTGCCGCAGCTCGTTGACGCGCGGACCGTCAAGCGGCTCGGCCGAGTCCTGCAGCACTTCCGTACGCTGCAGGTCCGGGTTGGAATCCCCGAAAAGGTGCAGTTCCGGGAAGACCACGAGCTTGCTTTGCGGTTGGACCGCGACGGCGGCGGCGACCTCGGCTGCGAAGGCCTCGATCGGTTCGCCGATCAGTCGGGGTGATGCTTGCGCGGCGATGAGGGGAAGGATGCGTTGCACTGGTTTCTCCACGTTGTCGTTGTGACTCGCCTCATATTAGATCATAATGATCAAATAAAAGGAAGGTGGATCTTGCCCCGTAAAGTAGCGGATATGACCCGACAGCTCGAGGACACCACCGGCGACTCATTGATCGGTGCTGCCCCTCTGCTCGGAATCGACCGGAGGAGCGCAATCGACGCCGTGCGCCTGCGGATCGGCATGGCCATCTCCTTGGGGCTGCTTCAGCCGGGGGAGAGGCTGCCCGACCAGCAAGACGTCGCGCTGGGCCTGTCGGTCAGCCCGATCACGGCACGCAGGGCCCTGGCGAGCCTGGCTGACCAGGGCGTCGTTGTCCGCCGTCGAGGACGTGGCGGAGGAACCTTTGTCGCGGACGAGCCGCCGCGGAACGTGCTCGAGCAACTCACCGCGTCGCCCGCGGAATCCCTTGCCGTGAACCGGCTGGTGGACCGCCGGCTGTTGTTCGAATGCGCGGTCACCCACTTCGCCGCGGTCAATGCCTCGGCAGCGCAGCTTGATGAGTTGGAACGGCTTACCCATGAAATGGCCGGATCAAGCAATTGGTCCGAGTATCACCAGGCTGACGAGAGGTTTCACCGGCTGGTCGCCGCGTCCTCGGGCTTGGGAGCGGCGGTCGACGTCTACAACGAGGCATTGGCGGAACTCTACGCATACTTCATCCCGTACCCGATCGAGTTCCTCCACGAATCCAACCGGGACCATATTGCGCTCGTAAACGCCCTGCGGGCAGGCGACGACCGCTGTGCGGTGGAGGTATCGCGGCGCCACGTGGACGTGTTGCACAAGACGATGTTCATGGGCCTGGCGGGCGGCGACGGCCGCCAAATGGGGTAATCAACGACCCGTGCCTTATCGTCCGGTATATCGGACTAAATATGGCTACCTTTCGGTGATAGCCGTCACTTTGCATGCTCTGATTGATTCTCAGTTGGGGACATCGGACTTCGGTTGTCAAAGTGAGGATTAGGCATGCAGGCCACAGGAAAAGCGGGAACGGGTGGGCCGCGCGTTGAGCGTCGTTCCATCGACTTTGTCCCGGAGAATGAACGCCATGGTTCGCCTGGCCAGCAGTTCACGCTCTGGTTCGGGGCCAACATGCAGATTACGGCCATTGTCGACGGCGCCTTGGCAGTACTGTTCGGCGCGGATGCGCTGTGGGCGATCATCGGCCTCCTGGTCGGAAACCTCCTGGGTGGTGCTGTCATGGCGCTCCATGCGGCCCAGGGGCCGAAGCTCGGCTTGCCGCAGATGATTTCCAGCCGGGCGCAGTTCGGAATCTTCGGTGCGGTGATTCCCTTGGTGCTGGTGGTCGTCATGTACCTCGGCTTCGCTGCCACCGGTACGGTCCTCTCCGGACAGGCAATCAGCCTCATCCTGCACACGGGAACTCCGGCCGTGGGCATGATCGTCTTCGGGGCGCTGACCATCGTCGTGGCGACCCTGGGCTACAAGTACATCCACATGCTGGGCCGCATTGCGACCGTCGTCGGTATCCTCGGCTTCACTTACCTGGGCATCAGGTTGTTGACCAGCCAGGACGTCGGCGCACTCCTGGGCGCCGGCGGCTTCGAGTTCCCCACCTTCCTGCTCGCCATTTCGCTTGGCGCCGGATGGCAGCTGACCTACGGTCCTTACGTGGCCGACTACTCCCGGTACCTGCCTTCCAAGACGCCTGCACGCAAGACCTTCATGTCGGCGTACTTCGGAACGGTGATTGGTTCCCAGTGGTCCATGACCCTGGGCGCGCTCTTCGCTGCGCTCGCATTGCCCAAAGGCGCACGGTTCTTGGACGGCCAAGTCGCTTTCCTCGGGAACCTGAGTGGCGGCGGACTGATCGCGGTGGTCATCTACCTGGTGATCGTGACCGGAAAACTGACCGTCAATACGCTGAACGCCTATGGCGGCTACATGACCATGCTTACCTCGGTCACAGCATTCACCCGCAAGTCTGCGGTGGCCTCATGGACCCGGTTCGTCTACGTGATCGGCTTTATCGGACTCTCCGTGCTCATCGCAGTCCTTGCGTCCCCCGATTTCATCGCCAACTTCAAGAACTTCGTCCTTCTCCTTCTGATGGTGTTCATCCCGTGGAGCTCCATCAACCTGGTGGACTACTACCTGGTTTCCAAGGAAAAGGTGGACATTCCGGCTCTCTACGACCTGAATGGTCGATACGGACGTTGGAACAAGACCGCGCTACTCAGTTACGCGATCGGCATTGTCATCCAGATCCCGTTCCTCGCGCAGACCCTCTACACCGGCCCGATGACCGATCTTCTCGGAGGGGCGGACATCTCCTGGCTCGTAGGCCTCGTGGTCACGGCAATCGTGTTCTACCCGCTGGCGAAGAGGAACTCCAACGCACCGGCTGAGATGGTCTACCCGACGGAACTCGGCCCAGCGGAATCGGAATCGGACTCGGACGCGGGGGCAGTAGAGCCGGTGGCTGGCCCAGTGTCGAAGAGCGCGGCCGTCTAGCCTTTGGGGTGTTTCCGGCGGACGCTCGCTCACTTTTGGGGTGTTTCCGGCGGACGCTCGCTCACTTGAGGTGAGCGAGCGTCCTGGCTTTTGGCCCTATAGGTGAGCGAGCCTCCGGTCGACCGTGCCGGGAACGAGCGAGCGTCCGGTCGACCGTGCCGGGAACGGTTGTCTCAGGGCCCGACGGCGGCAGTCCCGGTGCGCCGTCGTCTAGCCTTTGGGTTGTGCCCGTCTTGGACGCTCGCTCACTTTTGGGGTGTTTTGGGCGGACGCTCGCTCACTTGAGGTGAGCGAGCGTTCTGGCTTTTGGCCCTATAGGTGAGCGAGCGTTCTTGCGGTCGTCAAGTTTTTGAGACAGTTTCGTTGTTTGTTTTGGTTAGGCGGCCAGGGGTTCCTGGACGCTGGTGTGGTGGTTTGCGTGGGCGGTG